>CAXTWT010000075.1:9686-16582 GCA_964247955.1 uncultured Bryobacteraceae bacterium | reverse complement strand
GATGTGATTGATGTGGCGAAAACCCGGCGTGGTCGTCCCTCTACGAATGTCGTGTGGGGTAATCACGTTTCAGTTCTTGCCGGTGATTGGCTGTACATGCAGGCGTTCCAGGTCGCTTTGCGCGAGCGCAATTTCCATATCCTTGATATCCTGATCGGCCTCACGCAAATGATGGTGGAAGGCGAACTATTGCAACTGGAGCGCCTCCATCGCATCGATATTACCGAGGCTGACTATATGGAAATGGTGGACCGCAAGACCGCCAGCCTGTTTTCCGCCTGCGCCTGTCTGGGCGGCATCGCGGGAGGAGCCGACGAAGCCCTCGAATCCCAATTAGGCGAATTTGCCTGGAACCTGGGCATGGCTTTTCAACTGGTAGACGACATCCTCGACTTCACCTCCACGGAAAAGATTTTGGGCAAGCCTTCGGGAAACGATTTGCGCGAGGGTAAGATAACGCTGCCCATGATCTACGCGCTCGAAGCAGCTTCCCCCGATGAACGCAAAGCCGTGGAAACCGTTCTCGCCGACGGCAGCTACGAACAGGTTCCCTTTATGCGCGTTCTGCAAATCCTGGAACACCACGGAGCCATCGCTAGAGCTTATGAACGAGCCTACACTTTCACCGAAAAAGCCCGCTCGGTGATTACAACATTTCCCGATTCTCCGGCGCAACGAGCCTTAAGCGCGATTGTCGATCTGGTAACGGAAAGAAGCTCATAAGTGTCTACTCGAACTTCATGACGGTATGCCTGTGATTCTTCCCCTTGCCGAGGGTTGCTTTATGGTCGACTGAATTGTTCGTCGACGTCCGCCAGTTTGGGCACAATGCTATCGGGCCGGATGGGCGGTTGCCGCTTATGCCAATCGGTCGCCTGTTGATAGGCTCTGGCCAAGGCCAGCACCTTGCTTTCGGCAAAGCGCGGACCGGCAATCATCAGTCCGATGGGTAATCCTCCGGAGGTGAAGCCGCACGGTATCGAGATCGCCGGGATGCCGTAGTAGTCGAACGCCTGTGTGTTTTCCAGTTCCGGATTGCGCGGCTTCTCATTGTCTTCCCGCTTCAAGGCGGCGTCAATGGTTCTGGGCGTGTGGCGACGCGTGGGCAACACCACTAGGTCGAAGGTGGAAAAGCTGTCGTCGATGGTTCTGCGTAAGAGTTCCAGCTTCCATTTCGAACGCACGTACTCACCGACTTTGGCGTTTCCGCCGTTTTGCAAAGCCCGGCGCGTCGGCAGCATGTAGCGATTGGCCTCCTTGGTGATGTACTCCTCATGATAGGCGTACGTTTCACCCGCCAAGTGGATCTCGCTGACAGGGGGTAAGGTCACGTCTTTCGCTCCTTTTGTCAGGGTGCATAAAAGCCGGATAGCCTCGTCCACTGCCTGGGCGATGTCCGCATCGCACCAGTCAAAAAACGGGGCGCGCGGAATGCCGAGCCGAAAATTCCCGACAGGCTGGTTCATGCCGGCCACATAGTCTTCTTTCGCGTGCTCCACGCTGACAATATCGAGCTTGTCGTAACCGGCCAGATGGTTCAGCAGTAATGCCGCGTCCTCCACCGTTCGAGCAATCGGCCCGCAGTGGTCGAGCGACACAGTCAGGGGCACGATGCCGCGAATCGGAACCAGCCCGTAGGTCGGCTTCAATCCCACTACCCCGCAATAGGAGGAAGGAGTTCGGATGGAGCCGCCCGTGTCGGTTCCCAAGCCGCCGAAACACAAATCGGTTGCGACCGCCGCCGCCGATCCCCCGCTGGAACCGCCCGTAGCCCGATCCAGCGCCCACGGATTGCGAACCGGTCCGAAGTAACTGGTCGAAGAAGTTCCGCCCATGGCAAATTCGTGCAGGTTCGCTTTGCCGATCGTAATCGCACCGGCCGCCTTCAGACGGCGGACTACTTCCGCATCTTCCTGCGGAACTCGGTCATCGAATACGGCGCTGCCTGCGGTTGTTCTAATGCCGGCAGTATCGATGTTGTCCTTGAGCGCGATCGGGATGCCGTGCAGCCGACTTCGGAATCGACCCGCTTTCTGCTCCGCGTCCAACTGTTTTGCTTCGGCCAGCGCCTGCTCCTGCAAAACAGAGATAAAAGCGTTGATTTTGGGGTTGTAGACGGCAATTCTTTGGAGACAAGCTGCCACTAGCTGGGAGGGGGTCACTGAACGGGACCGAATGCGTGCCGACACCTCGGTCAGTGTCAGCGAGGTCAGATCATCGACGCCCTGGGACAAAAGGGCCGGTGCGCCGGCTAAAGAAATGCAAAGTTCGCGTCGGGAAAGAAGCATAAAAGTTTACCTTGTTTTGACGGAAAGCGGCGCAACGGAGCGACGGGGAAGCGAACGAAAGGGTAACAGCGTCCATCACGGGAGCAGCCTTTGCGGCATCGATGCCGTTACACAGCTTTGCGCGGGGTTCGAATCTTCATGAGTATCGCACGCAGCGCGCTTTTCGCAAAGCAAAAGATGATAGCCGCTCTTCGGAGTAATGGTCACTAACGGCAAAGTCGAAATTCGGTACGTGGTTTCAGGAAACGATCCAAGTTGTATCCCGAAGATTACTTTAATACGTAATCGAATTTCACTAAACCATCACGATAGTCGAGCGTCAGACGAAACATGACCAGTACGGGCAGGCCAAGGATACCGCTTAAACGGACTTCCTGATGATCCGGCCCATTGTTAAGGTTGAAGGCGGTCAAGCCCAAATTGCGCTGGCGAAAACGCCCGAACTCCAGTTCCGCCTTATCGGCTTCGAACACGTCTTTGACATTGCCGGAAATGCCGCGCACTTGCATCCAAGCGTCGCCATGCAGCTTTGTGGAGAGCCGCGCAAAGGTGGAATCAATGTTTGACAGGCTGGCGCCTGTGTCGAGCAGAAATAAGCCGGAGGTCTTGCCGTTCACTTTTGTGGGAATACAGAGTTCATGTCCGAAACGGAAAACAGGTGTGAAATCAGCTTTATCCGGCGTGATGGTACGGTCGTAGCCTTGCGAATTCGGCGGACGGGGCGACAATGGCGTTAAATGCATCGCGTGCCGCTGGAAGTCGAGTTGAATCAGATAGTCGGAAAAGAAATCAGCGCCAATCAGGCCGTCTTCATCGCCCGCAATGCGGCCTTTGCCTTCCAGCGATTGAAAGACACAGGTTTTATATGGCAGTGAGCCGATTTTGCAGGATTCGGCAACGGCTGCAAAACCCTTGCGGACTCCCCCATCTCCGATACCCCAGGATTCGGTAGAACCAAGGTGATTCAAACCGGCTTTGTCGACCGCCTTTTGACTGATCAGAATTCCGCTCGCACCGGTATCGAGCAGCAAGCGAAGGGAACGGCCCCCTTCGATAGAAACTTCCAGGCCGAAGCCGCGAATTCGCCTGGCATCTGCCAGCAAGTCAACCAAGTGAAGCGTCGTTTCCGTGCGCTCGCCTTCTAATGCAAATGCCTTTCGGCCGTTTAGCTCCTCGTGGATCTGCGCCGAAGTCTGCCTTTCCACCTCATGGCGGTGGGCAAACCAGGGATGCGCGGCCATAAACGGTCCATACAACTCCTGCCGCTTCTCCGGGACGAGATAGCGCATGAAGGCAAATGTGATGAGCGCATCATCCGGATCGAGGGTATGAGCCCGCAGGCACATGAGCCGCGCGGAACGGTACAGCGAAGCGGCGTAAAAGAGACGATACAGGCCGTAGTAGGCGTGCGCATTGTTTTCCTGAGCTTTCAGAGCCGCCTTATAAAGTGTTTCTGCCTGCTTGAAATCTCCCATGTAATAGAAGAATTCGGCACGGGCGGTCATCACTTCCGGGCACAGGGGAAAGTCACTGCCTGCTGCTTCGGCCGCATCGGCAGCTTCATCAGCATGCCCTTCATAGACCAGCGCGGAAAGCAGGGCCGCCCGTAAGTTCACGTCTTTTGGATTTTGCGCCGCAGCCGCCTGCAGTCGCGGAAGCGCGGTTTTGTAATCTCCCGATTTATACACCGCGAGTACATCGTTCGTGTCGGCCCGTGAGACAAAGGGCACGCTGAGAAGGATCAGAAAAACAAATGCGGGAAGGAGTCGCGGCATACCGTCTTTGTAAGGCTGAGTATCCATGCTATACGTTGGTTGTACAGCAATCCCTTCGGGAATCTCTGCAAGAAATCAATCAGACCGAGACAGGAATCGTGCCGACGGTTCGTCCGAGTGTTGTGTGAAGGGTGCGTTCTACTTTCGATCCGTATCAAGACCAGCCTTTTTCAAGAGTTTGCGCAGCTCCGCGAAGCCTTCTTGCCCCGACACAGCAGACGCCACATTGCCGTTCGGATCGATAATGATGTAAGTAGGGAACTCGCGCACCTGATAAGCTCGCGGCATCTCGTTTTCCGTCGTGAGCACGATCGGGTACGTGTGCGGATGGCCTTGCAGGAACTGTTCTACGACGGCACGATCCTCACTGACGGAAATGCCGACCACAGCGAGATTCTTGCCGCCATATTGACTGTAAAGCTTCTCGATGGCGGGACCATCGGCACGGCACGGGCCGCACCACGTAGCCCAAAAGTCGAGCAGCACGGTTTTTCCTTTGTATTCACTTAAGGCCAGAGGCTTGCCGTGGAGATCGGTAACGGCAAGTTCCGGAGCGGGCTTGCCGCCGAGTTGCTTTTTGACTTTCGCGGCGCTCCAGCCCGACAGTTCCTTTACTTGCTTCATGTCCAGGGATGGTAAGCGGAAGAGCGCTTCTGGCTTTGGACCGCCGTATGCCATACGTTCCAGCGTGTAGGTCACATCCGACTGGTAGCTTCCGTGCGCGGTTTCTATCGATTGAACTTTTCTCGCGGAAAGCACCAATCCTAGCTGCGTATCAATGAGAAGCTGCTCCGTGCCGCCCAGGATATGCCTTCCCGCCGGGGTGGATGCAGAGGGATTCAGGGGAACTTCCACCACCACACATTCATGCTCCAGTTTCGAAAGACCGCAGGATTGCTGGCCTCCTTCGGCAGCCTTGGACCAATCCGCATTGTCGAGCGCATACGGTTCCGGCAGAAATTCCTGCCCGTTCCGCCGTTGTTTGGTGAGGGTATATTCTTCTCCGCTGTCTTCGAAATGCAATACATTCTGCCCGTCAAACACTGTGGTGTACGTGCCGGAACCGGATGTGGACGTTTCGCGCCATTGTCAGGACGCCGCGTCGAGCGTCAACTTTCGTTTTGACGGCTGCTCACCGTGTGACGTGCGGAACACCTGTGTGACCTGGAATTCCTGGTGGAAACTGGATAAGCTATTTCGTTTCGCTGCCATTTCTTCATACAAGCGGCTGCCTCGCTTTTCTTTCCCCACAACAGCAGCGGCAGTGATGGAAAGCACAAACAAGGCAAGAACCGCACGCCGGCCTAGAGCAGGAGTAAATCGAGAGAGAAAGGATTGCATCGTTCCATTAGCTTAGTCGCTCCCGTGCGGGAATACTCTCCACACCGGGGATCGATCAAACTGCGGGCTCTGCCGCAAGCAAAGCTGCTACTATCGGGCATGACGCCGCAGATCCTAAAAACGTCGTTCCGATTTCTATCACTCCCAACGCTCTTGTTGTTCTGTATCGTTGTTCAAGTGAACGCCAGTCCAACCACCTGGAATCTGTCGAATGTCAAGTTCAGCGACGGCAGTTCGGTAACCGGCTATTTCGTTCTCGATGCGGATGTCGCCATCCCACAAACCGGACTGACTAATTATCAAATCGTGGTGAGTGGAGGCAGCATTCTGCCGAGTTTCACCTATACTCCTGCGGACCCGCTATCGCAGCTGCTCGTGTATTCTTACACCAATGCGAGCGGTCAGGCTGTCGAAGTGGTCAACCCGTTCCGTAGAAATCCGCTGGCCTATGAGCTTCTTTATCTCGACCCTGTTTCTTTTCTGACAAGTACCGGCGGGGTCGTGCCGCTTGATCTCGTGAACAGCACTGGGCAACTGAGCAACGGTGAGACGACCATTGCCACTGCGACACTAATCAGCGGCTCACTGACCGGCGCCCCGACAACAGTTCCTGAACCCGCCAATTTCCCCTTATTCCTGTTCGGCGCACTGGTTGCTGCGAGCTCGCGCAGATTGCTGCAAATGATGAAATGGTAGAGGGTTTCGACTTTAGAATCTGCTGTCGACTGCTAGAACACAATGATGTAGAAGTTTCAGTGTGTTTGAAACAGATACGCCTGTGGGGAAGGGTTATAAGGGCCTGCTCAACGCCCAAATTGGAATGTGGCGCTCGCTCCATAGCTGTTCCAGTGCTTTTTGCCTTCTCCGAAATGTTCTAAATAACTGCCCGCTGTGCCCAGCCAAAGGTGCTGATCGCGATCCACGGCCACCCGGCCGCCCAGCGTTGCTTCTGTCATCCAGGAATCGTTGAAAGAGCTTCCCCGGCGATTCGGTTCAATCAAGGTGTTGTCCGGCTTCCAGGCGTTCACGCCGCTGTACCTCGTAAATAGTTCAGCGCGTCCGCTCCACAGCTTGAGAGTTGCTTGCGCTCCAAACGGAGGAGGCGTGTACCTGTTCCGTTCCATTACCGGACGTACCGTGCAGCGCGGGCAGTCCAATCCATGTGACGTGAAAGGACCCGGTGTCAAGGTTGTGGGAGACTCAAAACCGGGGCCTGTCGGCGCGGAGCTGTACCCGAACGATTCAATTGTCAGATTTTTCAGAAAACCAGGCCGGGAATGGTCTTTGAGCTTAGTCGCATCGACAACATCTTGCTGCTGCGCAAACAAACCGGCAGCACCAACCAAAAGACCAAGTAAGCAAGGTACAAGTATTCGCCGCATAACAAGGAAGACCTTCGAAAAGACGAGTTTCACTACAGGCGAGTTTCATCGTTTCAGGAAAAAGCAGCGGAGACTTACTCCTTTTCCCGGCTTGCCATTCCCGCCACAAC
>CAXTWT010000075.1:1628-9586 GCA_964247955.1 uncultured Bryobacteraceae bacterium | reverse complement strand
TCAAAGTTTCGAGGTTACGACGAGCCAGCAAAGGGATGATGGCCGTCAGTGTGTTCTCGGTGAAGAGCTGCTGACGACCGATAATTACGATTAAGAATCCTAACGAGTAACCGGCCCTGACAAGCAGCGGACGCCAGGACGTATCCGGCAATCGCGATTGCAGCAGTGCTTGCGCTACAAAGGAGAATCCCATGGACATTCCTGCCGCCAAGCCGGACCACGCCAAGGCCGACGCCGGGCGTTTCAGCTCTTCTTCGCCGTCGTACCGAACCGTTTCATGCACGACCACGGCGCTGACGGAAGTGCGGTCTTCCGCTTCCTGCCGCTGCTGCTCTGTTAATTCCGGAGCAGCAATGGCCGTTTCTTCTTCATCCCCCATCAGCATGCCTTCACCTTAGCAGTATTAAGTATGTGCGCCAAAGCTTCCGCTCTGTTGCAGGAGTTTAGCGACCAGCCCGGTCCAGCCTGTTTGATGGCTTGCGCCCAGCCCGGTCCCATTGTCCCCGTGAAAGTATTCATGAAAAAGAAGGTAGTCCCGGAAATTCGGATCTTCCTGAAACAAGCGGTTCGTCCCATAGACGGGCCGACGCCCTCCTCCATCCGGCAGGAAAATGGAAATGAGCCGCCGGGACAATTGCCGCGCCGCTTCGCGCAGATTCATTCGCTGCCCGGAGCCGGTCGGAAACTCCACCTGGAAGCTGTCGCCGTAATAGTGATTCAAACGCTGCAAAGCTTCAATCAACAGAAAGTTCATCGGAAACCAAACCGGCCCGCGCCAGTTCGAATTCCCGCCGAACATGCCGCTTTGCGATTCACCCGGCTCGTAATCCACGCGAAACTCCCTTCCTTCCAACGGCACGATATAAGGGTGTTCGCGATGGTGGCGTGAAACGGAGCGAATACCGCAGGGCGACAAAAATTCATCCTCGCTGAAGAGGCGACTCAGAATACGCCCTAATCGCTGGCGGTTCACAACCGACAGAAGCCGCCGCTGATTGACTCCGCCTTCTTCCAACGGCGCAAGACCTTCGATCAGGTCCTGGCGATTATCGATGAACCATTGCATCCGCTTTTTAAATCCCGGATGCTTATCCACTAAGCTCAATTCCAGCGTGTCCGATGCAAAAAGCGGAACCAAACCAACCAGCGAACGAACTCGCAGCAGTTCCAGCCTTCCGTCCGGGAATTTCAAACGGTCGTAATAGAAACCGTCGTTTTCATCCCACAAGCCGACGCCCGCATTATGATTGATCGCATCCGCAATGTACAAGAAGTGCTCGAAGAACTTGCTGGCAATGTCCTCATAAATGCGGTCGGTGTTGGAAAGCTGCAACGCTACTTTCAGCATTCCCAGACAGTACATCGCCATCCAACTGGACCCGTCCGCCTGCTCCAGCAGCCATCCGGGCGGAAGTGGAGCGCTGCGGTTGAAGATGCCGATATTATCCAGCCCTAAGAATCCACCTTCAAAGATGTTGTTGTTTTCCTGATCTTTCCGGTTCACCCACCAGGTGAAGTTCATCAGCAGCTTGTGAAAGGCGCTTTCCAGAAATCCGTAATCCTGTTTGCCTTTTTGCTTGGCGTCAATCTGGAATACGCGGAGGCAAGCCCACGCGTGGACCGGAGGGTTCACATCGCTGAAAGACCACTCATAGGCGGGAAGCTGACCGCTCGGATGCATGTACCATTCGCGCAGAAACAACGATAGCTGCGCCTTGCTGAAGTCCGGGTCCGCCGGGGCGATAGCGACTGTATGGAATGCTAAATCCCATGCGGCATACCATGGATACTCCCACTTATCGGGCATGGAAATCACGTCTTCGTTGAAAAGCTGTATCCACTTGCTGTTACGGCCATGCTTACGTTCTTCAGGCGGAGGAGCGGAGTTCGGATCGCCGTTGAGCCACGTTGCAACTACATAGTGGTAGAACTGTTTGCTCCAGAACAATCCAGCAAAGGCTTGGCGCTGCACAGCGCGTGCTGCGTCGTTCAAACGTGGGCAGAACTCCGAGTAAAACTCATCGGCTTCGCGAATCCGATCCTGAAAAATACTCGGCCATTGCTCGCGAGGCAGTTCCGGAGAACCTTCGCGGGCCAATCGAAACACAAACTCCCTTTGCCCGCCGGGTTCAATTTCGACCGAGTACAAAAGACAGGCTTTCGTCCCTTCTCCATCCGGCCTGACCGCATCCTGTTTTCCGCCGATCACATATTCATGAAAAGCGTCTTTATAGAATCTGCCGGATTCCTGTCTCCCCCACAGGCGCTCCGCGTTGGTCTCGTTGTCGGTAAACAAAACGGACGGCTCGCCGTCGAACGCAAGCAGAAACGTTCCAAACTGCGAGTGGCTCGCTTCCAGTTCCGATGAGGACCGGAGCCGTAAGTTCGGCTTTTCATCCGGACTCTCCGCGCCTCCCCAACTCCAGGTATTGCGAAACCAAAGCGTGGGAAGAAACGAAAGCTTTGCCGTTTCCGGTCCGCGATTCGTAATCGTGACCCGAATCAACACATCGTCCAGGTCGCGCTTGGCGTACTCCGCGAAGATGTCGAAATATTGGTTATCGTTGAAGATGCCTGTATCGTCCAGGTTGAACTCCGGGTCCGCGTGCGTCCTCCGCCCGTTTTCCTCGATCAACTGTCGGTACGGATACGCAGCCTGCGGGTATTTATACAAACCTTTCAAATAGGAAGCGGTAGGCGTGGCGTCCAGGTAATAGTAAATCTCTTTAACATCTTCGCCATGGTTGCCCTGCTGGTTGGTTAATCCGAACATCCGCTCTTTCAGAATGGGATCTTTTCCGTTCCAGAACGCCAGCGCAAAGCAAAGGTATTGATGATTGTCGCAGATGCCGAGGATGCCGTCTTCGGTCCAGCGGTACGCGCGGGAACGGGCATGGTCATGCGGAAAGTAGTCCCAGGCGTCGCCATTGGCGCTGTAATCTTCCCGCACAGTACCCCAGGCGCGCTCCGCCAGATAAGGCCCCCAGCGCCGCCAGTGTTTTGTTCTTGCTTCCGTTTCAGCCAGCCGCTGCCGTTCCGCTCCGAGAGCGGTTGACGAATTGTTAGAGGACATAGGATGCAAGCCTAGTGTACTGGGCTTGCAGCGGCGGATCTACAAATCCCGCACACAGCGGAATCCCATGTTCGTTGTGGCGCTGTCGGGCGTGTTGGAAGTTCGCGCCGCTACCCGGTAGCGGTTGCAGTAGGAGTGATGGCACAGGTAGGAGCCGCCGCGAATGACTTTGGCGCTTCCCGTTCTCGGACCCACCGGATTGGTACGCGTGGCGGTGATGTGATAAGCCGGGTGAAACCAGTCGGCGCACCACTCCCAGGTATTTCCCGCCACGGCGTACAAGCCGTAGCCATTGGGTGGAAACGCACGCACTGGAGCCGGTCCCGCATAGCCGTCTTCCGCCAGATCGAGGGTCGGGAAATCTCCCTGCCAGATGTTGCACAGATGGCGTCCGCCGGGCGTTAGCTCATCTCCCCAGGCGTACTTGGCCCTTTCCAGCCCGCCCCGCGCCGCGTATTCCCATTCGGCTTCGGTCGGCAACCGTTTGCCTGCCCAGCGGCAATACGCCTGGGCATCATTCCATGAAACTTGCGTCACCGGATAATCCTCACGGCCCCTTACGCTCGTATCCGGCCCTTCCGGATGCCGCCAGTCCGCCCCGTTTACTTGACACCACCACGCCGCCCCGGGCACAGTTGCCGTTACCAGTTCGCGGTAGCGTTCCGGGGGAATGTGCCCCTGAAATACAAAGGACCACCCCAGCCGTTCCGACTCTGTTTGATACTTCGTGGCAACCGCGAATTCAGCAAATTGTTCGGCTGTAACCGGCGCGGCATCGATATAAAACGAATGGAGCAGCACCTCCCGCACCGGCCCTTCGCCGTCCGCCGGAAAACCGTCCGGGTCCTCGGTTCCCATCAGAAACCTGCCGCCGTCCAGCTTCACAGTGCCGTCCAGCGACCCGTTCCGCATCCGCAAACGTTCCTGGGAAGCATCACGCGATTCGGCCAATTGCTGCGCTCTTTGCTTGCTCGGTACGCAGCAAGGATGCACAATGCCTGCCTCGGCAAAAACTTGAAATTCGCGCTTCATTTTGTGCCGTCCGTTTTTCGCGCGGGCACCCGCCGAATCTCCGCCTTACTTCTTAACTCGTCCACGAAGCGCTCGACGGCATCCCGCTTTTTACCATGCAGAATGCTTTCTTCGATCTGCCCGTAAACGTCTGAAAGGGAGCGAACGCCCGCCGGTTTCCGCTCATGCAGGGTTGCTATGTGAAATCCGAAAGGCGACCGGAAAATGCCGCTAACTTGCCCCGGCTGAAGCCCGAACACGACCACTTCAAACTCATCCACCATATCGCCGCGTCCGAACCAGCCGAGGGCACCACCCGATCCCGGACAGTCCGAATAGTGGTCGGCTGTCTCTGCAAACGGTTTTCCGTTCTGTAGTTCCGCTTGAGCCGCTGTTATGGCCTCATGCGCCGCTGCTTCGGTTGTTTCCTCGTCCACATTCTTGACAATATGCGAGGCGCGCGCGATTTCCGGGGCAAAGAAAAGCGCTTGGTTTGCCTTGTAAAACTCTATAACTTCTTTTCGCTTCGGCTTTGCTGCATTTCGCGTGACGTGCGCCAGCAGCTTTTGGAGCTGTTCATCGCTTTGCGCTCCAGCCGTTCCGCTGCCGTTCTCGCCGCTTGGCTCCGCTGGGGCGTATGACTCGGCCGCCTGCTGCAGCAGCATCCGCTCGATCACGTTTTCCGTTGCCCACTCACGCGCCTTGATGTCAATGGATAACGCGCTTTCTTCCGGCATCTCCTCTGCGAGACGCCGCCGGATCAGTTCGCTTTCTTCCCGGATCGCCGCTTCGTCAAGATGCTCCCCATTCACCAGCAACGCCATACAGTGAAATTATCACCAATTGACTATATGCACTGATGTATGCACAATGGCTTTAGTGAGGTATGAATGGGACCCGGAGAAAAACAAGCGCAACCTGCGCAAGCACGGAGTCCGGTTCTCTGATGCGGTTCCGGCCCTCGAAGACGAGCGAGCGATCACCATCGTCGACAACGAATCCGATCCCTTTGAGGAGCGCTTCGTCACGCTCGGGCTGGACGCGAGCGGTCGTCTTCTCGTGGTGGCTTACACCTACCGCGATAACGAAACAATTCGCCTTATTTCGGCGCGCAAAGCCGAGCCACACGAATGCGAGGAGTATCAACAATATGAAAGCTCAATATGATTTCAGCAAAGGGAAGCGGGGCGCCGTAGCGCCGGTTCCTGAGGGGAAAGAACGCATTACGATTCGACTCGACAGCGACATTCTCCAATGGTTTCGCAATGTCGTCGATGAGGCGGGCGGCGGGAATTATCAGACACTTATCAACAATGCGTTACGCGGGTACATTGAAGGCAAGACCCCCAAATTCGAGGACACGCTGCGCCGCATCTTGCGCGAGGAACTCGACCGTCATCAAGCCGCCTGATTTGTGTACAGTGGTGTCACTCCAGCACCCGCACAAATTCGGCCATGATCTGGTACTTTCCTTCCTCTTCATCGAGATCCCAGGAAGGATAAGCCGGATTGAGGCTTTCGAGCCGGATGCGCGTCTGCACAAAACCTTCTTCGGTTACCTGCTTCTCGCTTCTGTATCGCTTGACAGTGTACTGGTTGTCATCGGCTAGTTCCGAATTCCGCACCAGCACCAGCCGGTTATTGCGAGATCCCACCACGTTGCGCCGGAACACGCACAAGCTGCCGTTCGGAATTTTCGGCTCCATGGAATGCCCGCGAATTTCGGCAACAAACATTCCTTCGTCCAGTTTAAGGTCCGGCGGCGTTTCCACCCACTCATCTGCCGAAACATCTTCCGGATTTGTCAGAAACGGGCCGGCCGCCACCGCCAGGGAGTAGCGCGGCAAGTGCGTCCGAAACTCCAGTACCTGCGCCGGAACATGCTGCCGATACAATTCACTCAGTTTCTTGTCGAAATCACGCGCCGTCACCGCTTCCCGATCCGTCACGCGCAGGCTGTTCGAAGCCTCATTTTCCAAGTGCTGCAGAACCGCCGCCCCGCCTTCGTGATGAGCCCAGGTTTGCAGATGATCTTCCAGTTCGGAAAGCACTTCGGCATCTTCTTCGTCAGCGAACCGGTCCCAATCGCGCCGCAACCGAAGATACAAAGTATCGCTCACCGGATCGAGCAGCAATACCCCAATCGCCTCGACCCCGCGTTTCGGCAACTCCGACAGCAGCAAGGAGTATTCCCCCGCCCTAGGAGTATATTCCCGGATACTGATAACACGCGCCGACATCACTAGGTAGCCATTAACAGCTTACCGTTTTCCGGGCGCTCCTGCGAGGGGCAAAGCCGTACTTTCCGTACGGGCAGTCCCTACGGAGCAGTAGCGGCGTAATATCCCTTGCGCGCCCGTACCCGCACATTACCCAGATCCACCACGACCTTGACATTGCGGTACGCCTTGTCTTTGGGATTATCGGAAACGTACCGAATGATGTATTGCGTCGTGACCTCGCCCGCAATGTCCGACACCGCATGATACATGCGCCCGTCCACGACCGATTTATAAGCGCCCGTTCCCACCGTTAATGCGTAGTTGCCGTCGTCCGACGGGTGCGAAAGATAACCGTCGGTGTCTTTGTAAACATCGCCCAGCGGATACACGACGCGTCCGCCGGTTTCCTGCGCCAGCCGCACCAGCGTGTCGTTGTTTTCATTCGCAAACCCGAATGCTTCCGTGCTGATGCAATACACCGTCACCAGATTCCGCTGCGCCAACTCGATCACCTGTTGCAAGGAGTGTTTACTGGCGTTGTCGTGCCCGTCGCCCAGAATCACAATGATCCGGCGCGGCTCAATCGGTTCGCCCTGCACCAGTTTCCGGCTGGTGCAAGCCAAATAGATCGCATCAAACAAAGCCGAACCGCCGCCCGGCTTCAGCTTGCGGATTTTGTCCACAATCGGCTCCGGGTCATTGGTCGTATTGACGGCCACTTCCGCGTCCTGCGCGTAGTCAATCAGATAACCTGAATACTTTTTATCACCCGTCAACAGGATCTGCACCAGTTCCGTAGTCGCATCCTGATAGTTCTTCCAATGAATGCGGCTGGCCGAACTCAAATCCAGCAAAAACCCGATCACCACGGGCTGACTGCGTTCGCGCGTAAAAAAGCGGATCGTTTGCGGCTTGTTCTCCTCAAAGACTTGAAAGTCCTTCTGATCCAGGTCGGAAACAAACCGGCCTTTTTCATCCGTGACCGTCACCGGAACAATTACTTCGTTGACCGTGACGCGGATGGAGTTGTTGTCTTTTTTGCCGTCGGATGCCGTGTCTTTCCCTGTCTCCGTCGGCGCAACAGGAACGGTGGTCTGGCTTGTGCCCGGAGTCTTAGTCGGCTCCGGCGACGCTTGACTGCTGCTTGAGGAAGGGGAAGAAGGAGCGGGTTGGGCTGTCTGCCGTCCCACCGCCTGAAACCCAAGCGCAAGGAGACCCAGAACAGCCGCCGCTATAACCGGCTGACGAAACTGCATGTGATGGAGTGCCTGCTATGAATTATACGACCATCAACGCTGCACCCGCCCGGAACCGCCGCCCGTGATTAAGGCGCGCACTTCATCCGCGCTGAAACGGTTAAAATCTCCCGGCACCGAATGCTTCAGGCACGAAGCCGCCACCGCGAACTCCAAAGCTTCCTGCGGACTTTGCCCCTGGGTAATCGCATAAATCAGCCCGCCCGCAAAACTGTCTCCTGCGCCCACGCGATCCACGATATGCGTAATCTCGTAGCGGCGGCTTAAAAAGAACTCTTTCCCGTTATACAGGCAAGCCGACCATCCGTTATGAGAGGCGCTTTTCGATTCCCGCAGAGTGATCGCAATGCTCTTCAAATTCGGATAAGTCGAACACACCCGGTCCGCCAGTTCCCG
>CAXTWT010000075.1:0-1528 GCA_964247955.1 uncultured Bryobacteraceae bacterium | reverse complement strand
CGGTCGTACAGCACTTTGGAAGGCCGCTGATTCGCCCCGGCCTCCACAAAGTACACACCCATGCGTCCCGGTCCATACACAATCTTTTCGGTGTCGACCCCGAAACGCCGCAACTCACCCACCAAACCGTTGGCAATGTCGTTCGATTTCGGCAGCACGGTAATGAATCGGCTTTTGGCGCCGAACTGCGCCGCCGACACCGCCACATTCGCTTCGCCCCCGCCAAAGGTCGCCACAAACTGCGGACTTTGCAGAAATCGCTCAAATCCGGGCGGCGACAACCGGAGCATGATTTCGCCAAACGTCGCAATCAAAGATGCCATTTAGGGTTGATTGTATCCTCCTTGGACGAAACGTAGAGCAGATCATTATGCATAATGCCTTGATCAAAACACTTATGGCCGTTTGAACCTCAGAGATGCCTCATTTTGTACTCATAATTAGAGTAAGATGGGCAAAGATGGTACGTATCCAATTAGATCTGCCTGAAGAACAGGTGAAAGACTTAGACGAGTTGATGCGGGAAACTAAGCTCGGCACTCGCAAGGAACTTTTTAATAACGCATTAACGCTGTTTCAATGGGCTGTCAAGTCAAAGCGCGCAGGCCGCGCCATTGCCTCCCTTGATGAAGAGAACAAGATCGCAAAAGAGTTGGTGATGCCCGCTCTGGAGAATGTCTCGACTGGAACTCCGGCTCTCAGCCGAGAATAAGTTTTGAAGCGCATAGCAGATGCAATTCTGTGGCTTGCCGTTGGAATCGCAATCGGAGCTGGCTTATACAGCGCAATCCAACATGCGTTTCAGTCCTACTCATTTCTTGTCCTTCTGGCAGCATCAATTCCTGCCTTTTTCGCTTGGGCGCTTGACTCATACAAGAAAGCGCTGGAAATTCGCAAGCTCCATCAGGAAATTGCAAAACTCTCTCGTGAGGCCAAGAAAGAAGGGGGAAACAGCAATTTTGTACAAAGAGTTCCTGCCGAACTCCCTCATGGCTTCAAGCCGCCTTACGGCGAAAGGGATCGTATTTATACCGCTATCAAGGGGCAAGAGCGTTTAACTTCGCAGTTTAATTTCGAATCACCGGATGAGTAACAACAGCGCAGTCTTATGTTTGACAGCAATCAGCACGAACTGCGCCGCCGACACCGCCACGTTCGCCTCACCCCCGCCAAAGGTCGCCACAAACGGCACATTCAGGGTTGATTGTATCTTTCTCCAAGCAAATCAGGGCACACTACTTTGTACAGTTGAGTTGCCGCAGGAGACTGCATCGGTTTAATCGCGCACACAGCCGAGTGCCAAGTGGATAGTAACTTCCTTGCTAATCGAGAGGGTGCCGCCGCTCCATCGGAATCCGTTCACTGCATAATTTGTACGGTCAATGGTGAAAGCGGCCTCGAATCCGGCCAGCGTTCCTACGCCAGGAACCATGTGAATCCCGTTGATGTGTACAAGGACAGCAATCTGCTTAGTCACGCCGTGGATAGTCAAGGCCCCGGAAATCTCGATTTCATTGTCGCTTTTCGG
>CAXTWT010000074.1:8353-16669 GCA_964247955.1 uncultured Bryobacteraceae bacterium | reverse complement strand
TCACGCTGCGTGGTATTGCCTTTCGTGGTACAAACGCATGAGTTGATCCGCAGAAAGCGCCAGGGAAGCATAGGTCTGGCCGGCCTCGTCGCTGAATTCCACCTCGTAGACACCCGGCGCCAAAGTCTCCACAATCGTACCGACTTGACCGCGCCGCAGCCTTTTTTCCGGCAAATCTTTGACGAGCGCCACGACGGAGAGCAGTTCGAGTTCTTCCATTGCACACCTCAATCTGATATTACATAGCAGGTTGTCAGCCGGGGAAAGCTTTCTCCGTAGCGGATAATCCAACCGCTTCGGACCATAGCGCTACATTCGCCTTTGATGCACTCAAAATCTATGATGTAGCGCTGGCCGTACTTATCCGCTTCGCTTCTAGCGGCATCGCTTCCCAGCACTGCATTGAGCAGTCGCACTCTCAAATATTCCGCATCGGCTTGTACGAGTCGCAAAGCGGAGGCAAAGACACGAGCCTTATGACGCCCGCGCGGGTGCAGGGGGTTCAAGCAGTAATCGCGCAATTTATTCACGTCAACAACTGCGTGCTGGGCACCGGGCAGTTTCATATCGATAAAGCGTATTTGTCTGTGTCCTGCGTGACAAAAGCCTCGTTCACCAGTAGCGGGACGGTCCCGCTGACGTTGCACTCCCCTGCCAAGACAACGTCCTGTTTGAAACCGCGCTCGATGAGTTCCTTTCCCGAACTGCACCACAGCAATGCGCTCTCGATTTGCGAACTGAATTTTTCAAATACCGCAAGGGCAGCGTCCGCTTCCGGCGAGCGTCGTCCCGGCAGGTTTTGCAGAATCGCGCCGCTGCCTAGGAGATCTTCAAGGCAGGGACGCAAAGCACCGTTCGGCCATCGTTCACCGGCGGCAATGACCGCAATGGTTTTGCCCAGATTTATTGCAGCCTGCGCAACAGCCCGGCAGTTCCGCAAACATCCTGCCAGCGTTTTCGTACTGCCGACAGCCATGCACAAGGCAGCCCCATTCGGCGAAGGCAGAACCAAACGGTAGCCGCTCGGCAGATTCAGCAAAGATTGCGGCGATAGGGAAAACCCACCCGACACACAGCGAGTCGTTGCAGCCGGACGAGCATTCTTCAAACGGGCGTACTCGCCCAACAAATTGCTTTCCCCTGCGTACGGCAGCACGGCTGCGCCACGAGATACCGAGATGTCTACGCAGGTCGAGAAGGAAAGAACATCAACAACAATGAGGACATCACTGACCGGAGCTAGCCGGAGAGCGCCCTCCAATCCCCACTCAAACCGAATGTCCCACTCCCTTTGGTCAAAAGTCACACGCCCTCGTCTGTTGGCATATCGGTATCCTGATGGCTTATAGTGAAGCCGATGAACCCATCACTGGACGCTGAACTCATCCATTTAACCTGCCCCAAGTGCGGGAAAATTACGAGCTTTAGTTTAGGATCATTAGCTCAGAACAACCATCCGGCTTGTCCCTATTGCGGCGCAACCATGCATGTCAACATGGATACCGCCGAGCAGGACGCCCGACGGAAAGCGCATGAACTGGACGAATCCGTCGATTCGCTAGGATCAATGGAGTAACGGCGCAACTCTCGTACCGTTATTGTTCGACTTCAGACGGCACCGGCAGTTCCAGAGTCATGGGCAGCGGTAATACCGGAATAGACACAATTTCTTCCAAATTCAGTTCCATCGCTGCGACTGTTTTGGTTTCTTCCGCATGCTGCGGCTTCACATCCACAACCATGCCGACCACGGCAGCCGATTGCTTCAACACAGAATCGCTGTCTTCCAGAAGGTGCCGGACACCGACGACAAGGTAGAGACCGCCGCCGTGCTCGATCTCCGCCCGCAGTTCAATCCGTTCCCCGACGCGCGGAGGAAACCGGACAGCCGAAAAAGGCAGCGAACGCAACTCCGCCCGAGCGTCCACATCGAAAAAAGATAAACGTCTCCCGTCTTCTGCGCTTGGTTTAGCTGCTTTCCTTTTCTTTGCTTCCATTGTTTGTCACAGTAGCATTTTCCTTCATTACAAACTCTTAGAATAGGCTGTAGTATGGTTTTTCCTTCTTCCCGTAGGCAATCAGGCACCTTGTGGCTGGCGGCTCTGCTCCAAACCGCTTCCTTTGCCGGCGCGCAGAGCGTGAATCCTGCGGTGCAGACTCCCAGCGCCACGCGGCAACCTGCTAAAACCGCAACGCCCCAAACCTATGCGCCCGCTTTAATTAAAAGTGGAGAAGCGGTTTACCAGGGGAACTGCACATTTTGCCATGGCCGTGATGCGGGCGGCGGCGAAACCGGCCCTGACCTGACGCACTCGCAGTTGGTAGGGAGCGATGTGAACGGAGACAAGATCGGCGATGTCGTCCGAAACGGGCGCGTGGAAAAGGGCATGCCGCGCTTCAATCTTTCCGATGCGGACATGAACGGGCTGGTCGCCTTTATCCACGATCAAAAAACCAAAGCCGCTTCAAAAGTGGGCGGTCGGCGCGGCGTCGATGTGGCGGACCTGCAAACCGGCAACGTCGAAGCGGGCAGGAACTACTTCAACGGCGACGGCAATTGTTCTTCGTGCCACTCGCCGACGGGAGACCTTGCCGATGTCGCTTCGCGCTATCAAGGGTTGAAGCTGATGGAACGCTTTCTTTATCCTCGGGATGCTAAGGCAAATGTCACCGTTACCCTTTCCTCCGGTAAGACCGTGTCCGGCACGCTGGCTTATCAAGATGAGTTTACTGTCGGCTTGCGCGATGCGTCCGGGTGGTATCAATCCTGGCCCGTTACCCAGGTGAAGTACAAAATTGACGCACCCGCCGAAGCGCATGCCGACCTGCTTGCCAAGTACACCGATGACGACATCCACAATCTAATGGCGTATCTGCAAACGCTCAACAAAACCAACAACGTGAAGGGTTCCCAGTAGAATCATGATGCTCAAAAAGATTTGTTCCTGCCTCGGCGTAGCTGCGCTGTCCTTAGGCATTACCACTTCCCTTTTAAGTCAAGAGGTGGATTCCACAATTCTGCAGAACCCGCCTACCGATAGCTGGCCGGGCTATCACGGTGACTACACCGGCAAGCGCCACAGCAAGCTCACGGGCATTACGCCGCAGAATGTCGGCGAACTCGGCCTTTCCTGGGCTTTCCAAACCAATCAGACTGCCGCGATCAAATCCTCGCCGCTGCTGGTGAACGGCGTGCTGTACTTCACCGTTCCCGACAACATTTGGGCCGTTGACGCGCGCTCCGGCCACCCAATTTGGCACTATACGTACCCGCCGAACAAGGGACTGCATATCGGCCATCGCGGCGTGGCGATGTATAAGGACTGGTTGTTCTTTGTTACCCCGGATGCGCACCTGATCTCCCTCAATGCCAAGAATGGAACGGTTCGCTGGAATGTGGTAATCGCTGATGCAAGTAAAGGTTACTGGTCCACGTTAGCGCCCCTGGTGGTGCGCAATCACATTATTATCGGCGTTTCGGGCGACTTCGACAATCTGCAAGGCTATCTGAAGTCCATTGACCCGGAGACGGGCAAAACCCAATGGAAGTGGGACGCCACGCCGCCTGCCGGAACTCCGAATGCTTCCTCGGGCGGCATGACCTGGATGACCGGCACGTACGATCCGGGCCTGAACCTGCTGTATTGGGGTACCGGCAATCCGACGCCGGTTCTTACTGCCGTTACGCGTCCCGGCGACAATCTTTATACCTGCAGCATCGTGGCCCTGAACCCCGATAACGGAAAACTGCAATGGGCTTTCCAGCCTTCGCCGCATGATACCCACGACTGGGATGCGGTGGAAACGCCCGTCCTGGTGGATGCGGATTTCCATGGCCAGCCCCATAAGATGCTGATGCAGACTTCCCGCAACGGCTACTTCTTTGTCCTGGATCGGACGAACGGGAAAAATCTGTTGACGGCCCCATTCGGACCCGTGAATTGGGCTACAGGGGTAGACCCGCAGGGCCGCCCCATCCCGAATCGCAATAAGGAACCGGCGCCCGACGGACGATTGATTGCGCCCGATGAAGGCGGACTCACCAACTACCGCTCTCCGAGCTTTGATCCCAAAACCGGGCTGTTTCTTGTTGATGCTCATCCGAGCTACGGCATCTACTTCGCCAAGCCCGCTGACGGCACCTTCGGATGGGCCGGAGCCGATTACGGCGTGTGGGGCAAAGGTGTTCTGGAAGCGATTGATTATCAGACCGGCAAACTCCGTTGGACTCATGAACTGGGCCGGGGAGGGTCGGGCGCAGGCGTGCTGACGACGGACTCCGGTCTTACCTTTACCGGCGATGCGTACGGCAATGTTCTTGCTCTCGACACCGCCAACGGCAAAACTCTTTGGCACGCAGGCCAAGGCGCACCCATGCAAAGCTCGCCGATTACTTACGAACTCGACGGCCGCCAGTACGTGCTGACGAGCAGCGGCGGCGTCCTCTTCTCCTGGGCTGTGCCGGAACTCGGCACGGACAAACCATCTGCGACTGCCGCTTTAAGCCATTAGTAAAAGTTTCTATACAATGTGGCTATGGCTAACAAAGAAAGTAACAGCGTGCTTGTTGCTGACTGGAACAGCCAGGGGGTGTCCGGTCCTGTATTTCAGGGTACGCAAGTACCATTTGATACCCTTCTCGATTACTTTAAGCAGGGCAAGACGATGGGCGACTTTTTAGCCGCTTTCCCCGCAGTGACAAAGGAACAGGTTCTAGCGGCGTTAGAGTACACAATGGAATCTGTGAATTTGCGTCAGCCTCAGTTTACGCATTTCAGACGGAGATTGAAGCATTTCACATAACGTACACAGTTCTTATGCTCGATAAAGAAAACAGTGTTGTTGTCACAGACCCGGACATACTGGGAGGAGCATTTGCCGTGTTTCACGGAACGCGAGTTCCTTTTGAAACTCTTCTCAGTCGCCTTGCTGATGGGGATAGTGTTGATGATTTTTTGTCCAGCTTTCCTACTGTTGACCGCAATCAGGTGATCTCTGCGCTCGAATACGCCAGTGAATCTGTTCGACTGCGCCAAACGGGATGAAAAGGGTCGTCTTTGATGAATGTTTGGACGTAAAGGCCCGGCACCAATTTCCAGAATACGACTGTGTAACTGTTGAATACCTTCAGGCGAAAGGTTTGCGCAACGGACTTCTACTGGAGCGCATTGGAAACGACTTTGATGTTCTAATCACAATAGATCGCACCATGCAGTTCCAGCAGAACTTTAATAAGCACCCTCGCCTTGCGTTTATTTTCATTACTGAGGGAGATGGTTCCGTAAAGGAGCTACTGCCGTTTGTGCCTGCGATCCGGGAAGCGCTGACAAAGATTGAACCGGGGCAGCGTATCAGCATTCCTTGAAGCACGCGCTTTTCCGCTGATAGCAAATAACTGAAGTCAGGAGCGTTACGGCACATTCGGTAAGATAAATTCGTTCGTTTCTCGAACTAAATCTGTTCCGAGTCGAAGGGGTTCTATGAGGTTTATTGCGATCTCGTTTATCGCATCTTTTTCCGCCTGCGCTTTGTTTGCGCAAACAACGAATAATCAATCCATTTTAGGAACAGTGCAGGACTCGTCCGGCGCAGTGATTCCTAATGCTTCCATTACGGTGGTGAGCCAAGCCACCAACCTGACCCGCTCCGCTACATCCAACGAGAGCGGAAACTACATCGTTTCCAACTTGCCGATTGGACTTTACGATATTTCCGCCACCGCGCAGGGCTTCAAGAAATTCATTCTGACAAAAGTGGAAGTGACGGTCAGCCAGGAAGCGACCGTGAACATTACGCTGGATATCGGCAATGTAAATGAATCCGTTACGGTGCAGGCCGATGCGGTGAGAGTCGAAACCAGTTCAGGCGAAGTCAGCAATCTGATTACCGGCACGCAGGCCAGCCAGATCCAGTTGAACGGAAGAAATTTCCCTCAGCTTTTGCAATTGCTCCCCGGTGTCTCGACTACTTACAGCAGCGGCTTCGGCCTGTTCGGCGGCTACGGCGTCAACAACAGCGGCCAATCCATTAACGGCAGCAGGACTGACACCTTTTCGTGGTATCTCGACGGCGCCGATAACAAGGACAACGGCGGCGGCGGAAACAACTTCGTCAACATCAACCCGGACGCTATTGCCAAGTTTCGCGCCCTCACGGCCAATTACAGTGCGGAGTATGGAGGAAGCGCGGGCGCTGTCATCAACATAGCCGTTAAGGGAGGCACCACGGACTTTCACGGCGTCGCTTATGAGTTTTTCCGCAATGACGCCATTCAGGCCCGCGCCTTCAATGCGCTCACAATTCCCGAGCTCCGCTTCAACAACTTCGGATGGAATTTAGGCGGTCCTATCTATGTTCCTGGTCATTTCAACAAAGATAAAAGCAAGCTTTTCTTTTTCGTCGGCGAGGATTTTAAGCGCCTCCGCCAAGGCGCAACCAACACCTGGACCGTTCCGACGATTGCGCAACGCAACGGAAACTTCTCGGCCCTGCCCTTAGCGCAGCAGCCGAAAGATCCCCTGACCGGGCAAGTCTTCCAAAACGGCATCATTCCGAGCAGCCGCTGGAGTCCGAATTCCGTTCGCCTGCTCGACAACTATCCGCTGCCGAACTTCACCGGATCGGGCGGCAACTTTGTGTTTAACACCGTCGCGCCGCTTAATACGAACCAGTACTTGTACAAAGTTGATTACAACATCAGCAACAAGAATCAGCTTTCCGTTCACTACTTCCGCGACTACTACACTTCTGTTCAAAACCTGACGCAGCTCATCACCTATAACCGTGACATTCCCGGCACCAACACGAGCATTCAGTGGACCAACGTTCCCAACCCAACCACCGTCAACGTCGCGCAATTTACTTTTACCGGAAACGTTATCTTTGAAAAGACCGGCATTGCGCCGAACCCGCTGTTCATTACCGATTACACCCGAACGGGAGAAGGCGTGACGTATCCCACCATCTACAACGCTTCCAATGCTGTTCCGAGTTTCCAGATCAACGGCCTGAATACGCTCAGCTCCACGCCCCTCAACTTTAATAATTTCAACCGCATCTTCGACTGGAAAGACGACTTCTCGAAAATTCTGGGTAATCACAACCTGAAGCTCGGCATTCTCGTCATGCGCAGCCGCAAGAATCAGGACAACGTTCCCGCCATTAACGGAACTTTTGTTTTTAATAACACTTCGCGCCCGAGCGGTCCTACGGGAACCACCGGAAACGCCGTGGCGGATGCGCTGCTTGGGAATTTTTACTCCTATACCGAAGCGAGCAGCACACGCCAGGGCTGGTACCGTTTCTCACAGGTAGAGCCTTATGTGCAGGACAACTGGAAGATTAATGAACGACTGACGCTCAACCTCGGGCTGCGCTGGGCTTATATGCAGCCCCAGTACAGCGCGTTAAGTAACACGACCGCTTTCCTGCCGCAGTATTTCAATCCCGCGCAGGCCGTCCAAATTGTCCCTAAAACGGGAGCGATTGTTGCGAACAGCGGCAACATCTACAACGGCCTGGTTCTCGGAGGCAACGGCTTCCCCGGCCAAGCGCAACTGCGTTTTCCTGACATTACGGGCAACCCCGCCGTACTCGGTCTGTTCCACAACCTTCCGAAAGGCACGGCTTATACCGACTGGAACACCTGGCAGCCGCGCCTAGGCTTCGCCTATGATCTGACCGGTCATCAAAGCACGATCGTGCGCGGCGGCTACGGCATCTTCCATGAAAGGATCGAAGGAAACTACATCTTCAGCGCCGTCAACAACCCGCCTTTTGTGCAGCAGACACTTATCTATTACGGCAACGTCGAGAATCCAAGCGGCGGCTCGGTGCAAAACTTCCCCAGCACCATCAATAATTCTCATTACTTGGATCTGAAGGCACCGCGCACGATGAACTGGAGTTTCGGCATTCAGCAGAAAGTGGGCCGCGACTCCTTGCTGGATGTGACGTATGTCGGCTCCAGCGCTGCGAACCTTTCGTATCAGCAGGACATCAACCAACTCCGGCCCGGAACCCTTCAAGCCAACCCCGGTGTCAACGTCAACGCTCTGCGGCCCTATCCCGGTTACGCCGACATCTACGAATACAACACCGGCGCAAACTTCATTTACAACTCGCTTCAGGTGCAATTCCGCAAGCGGTTCACGCAAGGCGGTTTGATTAACGTTGCCTATACCTGGTCCAAGGGCCGTACCGATGCCAATAACTACGCTTACCAGCCTCAGGATAGCTATAACCTTCGCGGCGACTGGGGTCCGTCCAGCTATAACCGGAACCACATTCTGGTCATCAGCTACGTGTATCCCCTGC
>CAXTWT010000074.1:0-8253 GCA_964247955.1 uncultured Bryobacteraceae bacterium | reverse complement strand
CTCGGCGCGTATGCCGTCTTCCTGCCTTTCTGGAGCAACTGGGATGCTTCGCTGCAAAAAGCGTTTCCCATCAGCGAACGGGTTCGCGCCAACTTTCGCGCGGAGCTTTACAACTTTCCGCAGCACTTCTCCTACACTGCCATTGGAGCGACTTTCACAAACACGAACTTCGGCCAGGTTACCGGAGCCACTGATCCACGCACCCTGCAACTGGCTCTGCGTGTGAGTTTCTAAAAAGTAGCCGTAAGAAAAGAAAAGTTCTTGCGGCTACGGTCGTCCAATCATCGGTTGAGTTTTTCACCGATGCGCCGCTTTCTTTTGGCAGTATTGCTGATTTTTATCGTAGTTGTTGCAGCCGCAGCGATAACTGCAGCCGTGGGGATTCGGTACGCTTACGAGCCTTCCCGCGCCAATGTGATCAGCCGTACCCGGCCTAATCCTGAAGCTTACAATCTTTGGAACCGCTCTCTGACGCGGGAAGAAGCACAAGGTCAGAACGGAGCAGTCGAAGTAAATGAAAAACTTTTGCAACTGGGCAGAAAAGCTTTCTACAAGGAAACGTTCAACAACGAAGTTTTCCTAACGGATGTTGTCGGCATTCTTGATGGCCCGCTGCGGATCAGCAACGTAACAAAGGCGATTCTGGCGCTCAAAGGGCAAGGCACAACGGATCTCCGGGTCGAGGTGCCGGAAACGGTTACGGTCGGCAATCGAACGTTTCCCAAAGGCTCTTATTTCGACACCGGTCTGGATGTTCCGCGCGGCGCTTTTCTCCCACTAGGAATGGCGATCTCCGTTTCCGGCTGGAAAATTCGCGCCGGAATCACTTGCGCGTTGTGTCACGCCACGGTTGATCCCGAAACGAAACAGGTTGTGGAAGGCGCGCCTAATCAGGACCTGAATGCAGGCTTGCTGATTGCTTTGGGCGCCAACTCCGCCGCCTATTTCATGCACACGGACGTGCATCCTTTCGCACCCAACATACCGAAGCGTGACCATCGCCAGTTGATGCTGCCTGATGTTGCCGCACTCGAGAACGCAGTGGACGAAGCTTTGCTGATGTGGCCTCGCGGCAACTTCGATTCGCTGACCGATCTGAAGGCGGACCCGACCCAGAACCCGGTTTCTTTTACCTGGGGCAATCATCCTTATGGATGGAGCGGCAACTTTATGGCCGGACCGTTCCGGGGCTTGAGTTCCCAAAACAACAACGTTCACGCTCTCAACTCGGATTCCCTGCTGCTGGCCGACAGCAGCCCAACTTTGTTCGACATGGACAAGGAAAGTTATTTGGCTGTGCTGCTGCAAAACGCTCCCAGCTCCAAGTACCGCTACGATCCGGATTCCGGCAAGAAGCCTTCCGATTTTCTTTCCCTGAGCACAGGATCGAAAGGCCCCGGCATTAACCAAGTTGTTTTGCCGCCCACTTATCCCAAAGGCACGGTCATCAGCCCGGACGGAACACTTACCAGTTCACCCGGTTATCCCTTTTGGCAGCAGAATAACGCCATGGCCGCATGGCAAGACACTCTCGTTCCTCCTCCTGCCAAACTCAATGCAGATGACGCGACTAAAAAGCGGGGCCGCCAGGTATTTGAGCGAGCCGGTTGCGCCGCCTGTCATGCCGGTCTTTTTTTGACAAACAACCGAGTGATACCGAGCAGTGAAATCGCCACAAATCCCGTACGCTCCCTGGCCTTGCAGAAAACAGAGCGAAACTTTACAGACCCGATCCTTTATACGTTTGACACGCCGGCGCCCCTGCCTCGTCATCCGAAGATTTTGCCGGTGCCGACGGATTACCTCGATCCGCAGCAGATCAACTTAGCTTGGGCGCATCACGGCTCCCAAGGCGGCTACAAAGTTCCGTCGCTAGTGGGCCTGTACTGGAGCGCTCCTTATTTGCATGATGGAGGCGTTGCTGCAGGAAAGGATATAAGATCACAACTCGGCCTGCCGGGAACTGTCGAAAACAACGTACTGCCGGACCCGTTCAACAGCCTCAAAGCACTGGTAGACCGAGCTTTGCGCGCTCAAGTTGTCCGTGCTAATCAATTATCTTCCCCTTTGCGGCGAATGAACGTGGAAGGAATGGGTCATCACTATTGGGTGGATAAGCAATCCGGTTTCACGGACGAAGAACAAAGTGCTCTGCTTCTTTACCTTTTGACATACGAAGCAGGCCAATAGGATGCCTTGGCGCAGCTTCCCAAGCGTTAATTTCGAGTCGTATCAGTTTCATAAATGCAACATTAAAAACAAGATAGAGTACTGAAAGTGCGTAACAGGGTGCTGGAAAGGCGTAACACTTCCGGGGCGGAGAACCTCTATATAGCGAGATAGCGTTTGGAGGACACGAAACGATTTAGCGGTATGTAAGCTACCTAGCCTAAATAGGAAAGCTGTTTAGTTTTTAGATCATAAGTGGTGACGCAATTTATAGATGTTGATTAAGTTCTTCGCCGTTCTTATGTATCGTCCACAATTGCCGCTATCTGTCTTAGCTTTTTACCCGGCGTGAAAAGCTCAAAAAAGAATTACGAATACATTGCGCACAAAGGAAATACTGCCTTGGATTATCCAACGGATAAAACTAGACGTGAGTTGCAAACAAATGAAACAGTGGAAGCAGGCCTAGTCTCTCAAGCGGAGCTTAGGGAGGACTTGGTTATTCCTGTTTTACAAGAAGAAATTGAAGTTCACAAAGAAATCCGTAAAACCGGCACGGTACGCATTCGCAAAACCGTTCGCGAGTCTGAGGAGCTTGTTCATGAGAGCTTGGCTTATGAAACGGTCGACGTGGAGCGGGTTCCTATGGACCGATTTGTTGACACTCTGCCTTCGATTCGAACCGAGGGAGAGGTCACGGTGATTCCTGTCGTAAAGGAAGAGATAGTGGTTACCAAGCGGTTGCGCTTAGTGGAAGAGTTACGGTTAACAAAACGCGTATCCGTTTCTGACTATAGCGAACCGGTTACTTTACGTGCCGAGGAAGTAGTTATCGAGCGCGTGGATTCTGAAAACTTAAACGTACAAACAAGTAAAGCACAAGGTTAAGAAAAAATGGCAAAAACTGTAGTAGGACTTTTTAGCAGCACAACTGAAGCTCAGAATGTAAAGCATGAGCTGGTTAACGAAGGGTACCCGGCGGAAAGCATTCGCGTTGTCGCGAATGACGGAACGACAGGGACAACGGGAGCGACAAGCGGATACACTTCGGGAACGGGCGGTTCTCAAACCCAGGAAACCGGCATGATGTCGTCTATCAAAAACTTTTTTGGTTCATTCACGGACGCGAATGAATCGGACCGCAACTATTACACCGAAGGGGTGAGCCGTGGCGGCGCCATGCTGAGCGTAACAGTGGCCGATAACCGTGCCGATCAAGTAGCCGATAAGCTGGACCAGTACGGGGCAAAAAACGTGGACGCGCAAAGTTCAACTACTACCGCCACCACCGGCGCTACCGCTGCACGCACTGTGACAACCGGGCAAAGCGCTGCTGATACGGCTGCGATTCCTGTTGTTGAGGAAGAATTGCAGGTCGGCAAGCGTCAGGTGCGTCGCGGAGGAGTTCGCGTGTATTCGCACTTGGTGGAAACGCCCGTTGAGGAAAGCGTACAGTTGCGCGAGGAGCACGTCCGGGTGCAGCGCAATACGGTGAACCGCCCTGCTTCCGAAGCCGATTTCCAGGCTGTTAAGGGTGGAGCTATCGAACTGACGGAAACAGCGGAAGAAGCGGTTGTGTCCAAGCAAGCCCGGGTCGTGGAAGAGGTTCGGGTCGGTAAGGATGTGACCGCACGCACGGAAACAGTGAAAGATACTGTCCGGCACACCGAAGTTGAGGTGGAGAACGTCACGCCGGACCAGACAAAGACCAAAACCACCTCAAATAAGTCTTAAGGGTTTCGTGTTGGAGGAGAAAAATATGCAAGACACACAAAATATTACAACAGTTCTTTGCTTGTTCCATACACAGGAACATGCACAGGCGGCTCTTGCCGACCTGCAAAGATCGGAAGTACCTGCTGGTTCCATTTCTACTATTGGCGGAGGTAGCTCTTCAGGCGGGGCCGAGCAGCTGCGGCAGTTAAATCTGCCGGACAGGGACATGCGGCTTTTGTCAGATGGCGTTAATGCGGGCGGTACGATTATCGTCGTTTCCGGCCCGGAGGCTTACACAGATAGCGCCGAAGATATCTTTGCAAGGCATCGCGCGACGCAGGTAGACGAAAAGGTCATCAAAGACGATAGTGTAAGGCAGCCGGTTGGGGCAGTGAATACGGCAGCGGTCAATACGACCGGCGATGCTGTTATTCCAGTTGTTGAGGAAGAATTGCAAGTCGGCAAGCGTCAGGTGCAGCGGGGAGGCGTCCGGGTCTACAGCCGCGTCGTGGAGACTCCCGTGGAGGAAACGGTAGTTTTGGAGCAGGAGCGCGCCACGATTGAACGCCATCCGGTAAACCGTCCTGTCAGCGAAACTGACCTTGACAAGATGCGGAATCAGTCTATTGAAGTGACGGAAAGCGAAGAAGTTGCGGTTGTGGGCAAATCCGCTCGCGTCGTCGAAGAAGTGCTGGTCAGCAAGGAAGCTACGCAGCGGACGGAACATATCACAGACACTCTTCGTAAAACGGAAGTCGAAGTCGAACAGATCGACACAGAGACGACGACTACTGCTAACACCAATAAGCGCCAAGGACGCAAGAAGTAGTTACGGAAGTTTAAAGGAGCAACGAATATGGCTACAGAAAAAGTAAAAGTATACGAAGAGGGAGAAAAGAAAAAAGGACTCCCGATCTGGGCATGGCTGCTGCCGCTGCTTCTGCTTCTCGCACTCGGCATTTGGCTGCTAAGCCGTCCGCGCAATACAGAAACGGCGAACACTGCCGCTCCGGTGACGGATCAAACGAAGCCGGACAACAGTGCGCCGACCCAACCCCAAGCTGCCCATAACTGGACAGCCGCGAGCATTGCCGACGCTATCAAGCAGAATGGCCGAGTCGGTTTTACTGACAACGAAGTGCATTTTGCGACTGCCAGCGCTGCTCTCGCCGGGGATTCGCAAGCAGTTCTGGATCAAACAGCGCAAGCGCTGAAGGACAATCCGGATTGGAAGATGCGTGTAGTCGGACACACGGACTCCACAGGATCTGCTCCGGCCAATGACACGCTGTCACAGCAGCGCGCTCAGAGCGTAATGGCTTATCTGAACAGCCATGGTGTTGACAGTGGTCGCCTGCGTGTGGAAGCGGAAGGCCAGAATAAGCCTGCTGCAACCAATGCGACGGATCAAGGCCGCGCGGAAAATCGCCGTGTCGAGTTAATTAAGGACTAACAGGACGAAGGGCAGAGTACTTATTCCTTTATAGGAATATGCACTCTGCTTTTACGCCTTTCTTATTTCGACTCTCCTGAACTCTCCTTGGCTCCGTTCTCGCTTGCAATGCGATATCCGGCTTTTTTAGCGTTTTCCTCCGTCATGAATTTGCCTAGTTTGGTTTTTCCGTAAAGCGGTCCGCTTTTATGGTAGACCCGCGTGGCGGAATTTACCCATACCAACCCTTTAGCCTTTGCCTCGGCGATTTCTTCCCTGGATCGACCTCTTGCCGTTGTTTTTCCAGTGTTGGCACTGCCAACATGTGCTGTATCTGTTTGTGTTTGAAAGCTTGGAAACGGGAACGACGGTCCTGTAGTGAGGAGAAGAGCGGTAATCCAGAGTGCAAGTTTCACGGCATCAGTATACCGGAATTGCGCTGCTGGACAAAGCACTAAGTTAATCGAATGCTGGCGAAACCCTCAGCCTTCAAAAACCATCAACTCTTTTAAATGTTACTTAGTTAATATTTCCAAGTTCCAAATCAAATTATATAGCTCGGATGAAGAAAGGTGCCGAACAATGGCTCACGCAATTAGTCACCGCGCAGCCCTTAAATTAACAAGGGAGAGTACTCCTTCTTTGATCTCACGTGTTTTTACTTTAAAGAAGGCATTACTGATCGTTGTAAGCCTGACCGTTACAGTCGTTGTTTGGGCAGGCATTCTGACCTGGAAGTGGCCTTTCACGAAGGAAAAGGTTGTTACTTCGCTACAGCAGAGCTTTCGCAACACTGTTCATATCGGCTTTTTTCATCCCACTTTTTTTCCGCTCGGCTACGTTGCTGAAAACGTCGCATTTACTGATAGTTACTCAAGCAGCATGTCTCCTGTTGCAACCGTTCATAGATTGGTTATAACTGCCCGTTATTCGGATTTGTTTCTGCTGAGAAAACGGGTAGACAGCATCTCCGTGCTTGGGCTCCGCATGGTTCTTCCCAACACGCCTTTCCATTCGCGTGAGGAAAACACTTCAACCCATCAACCGCCTCGGTTCTCAGAGATCGGCCAGATCAAACTAGAAGACTCCGTTATCGAGTTCCCCGCTTCCGGTTCCGCTGATGATTCATTTAGAGTTACGGCGAAGAGGCTTACCTTTGACCATGTAAATAGCAACAAAGCCTCGCCCTTTCATGCGGAACTGTCGGTAAATGAGCCGCAAGGCACGATTCAATCCAGTGGGCAACTCGGCCCATGGGATTGGAGCAACGCTCGCCAAACGCCGCTCTCCGGTTCCTTTTCTTTCAAGGAAGCTGACCTGAGCACAGTGGGAGATCTCCAGGGCCGCTTCACCGCACAGGGAAAGTTCAGCGGACTTTTAGGCCGCGTAGCCTGTCACGGCACGGTTGATCTTCCGCAGTTTGGAACTTCCAGCGGGAAGCATATATTGCCTTTGTCTACGGCCTTCGATGTTACTGTCAATGGCATGAATGGCGACACCACGCTCGACCGCGCGGAGTCCCGTTTAGACCGCACTGTTGTGCAATCACAAGGAACGATTGAAGGAGACCGTCAGCATCCCGGTAAGGTTGCGCGCTTGCATTTCTCCGTGCAGGACGGCCAAGTCGATGATTTGCTGCTCCTGTTCACCAAAAGTCCACAGCCGTCCATGACGGGAGCAATCAGCCTCCAAGCCGATGCCGAGCTTCCGCCCGGTCCTCCCGGATTTCTTCAAAAGCTCCGCTTACAAGGAGATTTTGGCATGAGCGGCAGCCGCTTCACCAAAGCACGCACGCAAGCTCCTATTAATCACCTCAGCGAGAGTGCCGAAGGCATGGACAAGCGCGAGCAGCAGGAAATCGCCAGAACGGTTCTGTCGAATGTCAAAGGGCACATTTCTACGCAAAACGGGATTGCTACCCTGTCTCACATCTGTTTTACAGTTCCCGGCGCGGATGCCCAAATGTCGGGAACCTACAATCTGCTTGACAAAACCGTTCATCTGAGTGGAACGCTCCGTACCACTGGCAAATTATCGGACTCCACATCGGGAATCAAAGCAGGACTTTTAACGATCATCAGCCCGTTCCTGAAGAAACACTCTGTGACAACGGTTCCTTTTACCATTACAGGAGCTGTGCATCACCCTGCCTTTGCCCTGGATCTGGCAAGGAAACAGCGTTCTTGAACTCTCGCCTTTCCTGGTTCAATAAGGCCAACCGTTCCCAACTCCAACCTTGCTGAGATTACTGCGGCAAAGAATAGCGCCATTCTTGTAAGCGTGGATGTCGCCACGCTGCTGTCCAGCAAAATACAAGCATTTGTTTTTTATTTCGCCAAAAGATTTTCCAGTCGGTCCGTGCCGCCGATCACCATTACCGTTCCGGCTGGTATGCTGCCGGGCACTATCAGTTGTTCACGGCTTTCTTCCGGTTTATACGAATGGTCGTAGAAGCCGTACAGGTTCCATACCCCTCCCGAACCCACTACTGGAGCGCCCATTCTAATCTCATATTGCTGGCCATTTGACTGAAAGGAAAGGACGTTATCGCGGACGGCCCCTATTTTCGAGAGTCCTTCATGCGGAGCTAGGGAGAGAATGTAGCGGCCTTGTCCCGGAAAAGAAAACCACAGCGTAGCGCCGCCCTGTTTGCCTTTGAAAAAACCCGTCTGACCCTGAAACTTCTGGCCGCTTATAGACACATATCCAACAAAATCGAATTTTAACGGGCCATCATCGAGCGTGTAGTCTTTCGGCTCGCCGGTGCTGACAGCAGACGGCGGATCGGGAGGCGGCGCAGGTAGAAAGTCGATGTAGTCGACGATTTTACGTTTACCATCGGAGCTAACCAGCAAGTCTACGGCAATGGTGTCTCCCAGCATAATGGTCTGCGGTTCCGGATACTTGGGCAGCGGCATAGGGGACAAGCCGGTCGG
>CAXTWT010000073.1:4397-16741 GCA_964247955.1 uncultured Bryobacteraceae bacterium | reverse complement strand
CAGTTGTGAGTCGTTGGATAGACGCGATGCTCCGGTTTCCGCATACGCCGGCGCTCCTTGAAGCAGCAGTCCGCATGGCGCAGCAAACCGGCGCTGGAGCGCGCGATTTGCCGCCGGTGCCGCTGGAAGCCGTGCGCCGCGCCTGCGAAGTTTCGCCGCAGGCCGCCAGTCTCCTCCGAGAGCTTGCCGGTGAAACGGATTCCGCAACCACCAGCCGCGTTTTCGGTGAAGAATTGCCGGCCGGTCTCCTTCTTGTTCCACAGCAGCCGTCACCTGTTTCCTGATGCGCGAAACGGCGATTATCGCTCAAATTCGCAAGCTTGCGGAAGCCGCCCCGAAAAGGGAAGGATTGGTGCGAGGCATCGGCGACGATTGCGCCATTTTTCATCCGAAGAAGAACGAAGATCTGGTATTCACAACGGATTTCGCCTTGGAGGGCCGCCACTTCACGCTTGACACGCATAGCGCCACTGATATCGGCCATAAAGCTTTGGCCCGCAGCTTATCGGATTTGGCGGCTATGGGCAGCCGACCGGCGTTCTGCCTGGTTTCCTTGGCCGTACCGTCGCGCCTGGGCGCGCGATGGGTACAAGGATTCTATCGCGGCCTTCTCGCGTTGGCAGCACAGTTTGACACTATGCTGGCCGGCGGCGATCTGGCCCGGTTTGACTCCGTTCTTGTCGATGTCATGTGTTGCGGACACGTGCCGCGAGGGAAGGCGCTGCTTCGCAGCACAGCGAAACCGGGTGACCGGATCTACGTAACCGGTGAACTGGGCGGCTCAGCGCACGGGTTGGCGACCAAGCGAGGTAAAAATTGGAAACGGCACCTGCGTCCGATGCCGCGTGTAGAAGCAGGACTGGCTTTACATCGCTTCGGCGTGGCTGCCTGCATGGACCTGAGCGATGGTCTCGCGATGGATCTGCATCGTCTTTGCCTGGAGTCGGGGGTAAGCGCTCAATTAAGCGGAACACTGCCGATAGCGCGCGGCGCATCGCTCGAGGAAGCGTTGAGCGGCGGCGAGGATTATGAACTTCTGTTTACTGCTCCCGCCCGATCTCGTATTCCTCCCAGAATCGCCGGAGTTTCCGTCGCCTGTATCGGCGAAATTACTTCCGGCAAAAAAGGCACGATTCGTTATAACAATCGACCGCTGCCCGCCAAAGGATTTGACCATTTTGCATGAACTCACCTTTACCCCAAGACCCCATTAGCCCCGCGCCGGTACTCGACTTGATCGAAGCGTTCCGGCGATCAAAGACCATGTTTACCGCAGTTCGTCTCGGGGTCTTCAACGAACTTGCGAAAGAGCCTCAATCTGCTGATGAGTTAGCTGTCACGCTTCAGGTTCATGCCGCTGCTTTGGAGCGTTTGCTCCGTGGCTGCGTCGCGTTGGGCTTGCTTCACGATCAGAACGGCCATTACCAAAACTCTCCCGTTGCCGCTCGTTATTTGGCAAACAGCAGTCCGGATACGCTGGCAAACTACATCGTTTACTCCGACCAGTCGTTATATCAACTATGGGCGCACCTGGACGACGCTGTGCGGGAAGGCACCAACCGTTGGACACAAGCGTTCGGCAGCCGTGACGCGCTGTTCGATCATTACTTTCGTGATGATGCGGCCACGGCGGCATTTCTGGGCGGCATGCACGGCTTCGGCCAGATTGCTTCTCCGCTGGTCGTGCGTGCTTTTGATCTTGGCCGTTTCCGGCATCTGGTCGACCTCGGCGGTGCTACGGGTCACCTGGCGATTGCCGCTTGCGAAGCGTATCCGCACCTTCGCGCCACGGTTCTGGATCTTCCCCGCGTTCAGCGCTTTGCCGTCGAACAGATCAGCCGCAGCAGTGTGGCTGGCCGTGTAGAGGCGGCAGCAGGTGATTTTTTCGCGGATGATTTAACTGCAGGCGATCTTTACTATCTCGGTCGTATTCTTCACGACTGGAGCGAAAACAAAATCACCCGCTTATTGGCGAAGGTTTTCGACGCACTCCCTGCCGGCGGCGCTCTTTTGATCGGTGAAACGCTCGTCAATGATGATCGTTCCGGGCCGGTTTACACAATGATGCAAGACTTAAATATGCTGGTTTGCACGGACGGCAGGGAGCGCTCCTTTGCCGAATATCGCGCTCTTCTCGAAACCGCCGGATTCATACAGGTTGACTTCCGCCGAACCGGCTCGCTGATCGACGCTATGCTAGCCATCAAAGAATAGGCAACTACTTGCTTTACAGCCTTCCTGCTGTCGAGCAGCCCGGATGCCCGCAACCGCACGTTAAGTCCGGTGTGCTGCCCGTGCCTTCGCAGTAAGTGCTGCAATAATCGCTTCCTTCCTTCGCCTGGCACTTGCACGAAGGATGGGCGCATTTCTTGTTTTCTTCCGCCATTCCGCACCTCCGATTATTGACTCCTGCGCTGCGGCAACTGATACATTGTTTTCATTCCCTGACCCGCTCCGTCACACAGATGGTCGCTGAAAAAACGACGTTTTTTCCTTGCGGTATCGTCTAAGTAATAGCTTATTTAACAGGGGGAATTATTTGTGAGTCACTTAGAACGCGTTGCCTCCATCATCGGCACCATCCTTATGGGAACTGCGGCCTACATTATCATTTCTGATCGGCAGGAAGACCGCTCAGCCGGGAGCCGGAACAGGCGGCGCTGGCAGCAGGAACACCCGGTAGAAGAGCTGGCGGAAGAATTGAAGCAGGCTTGGGCCGGTTATCATAATCGATGATGCGCAACATTTGTTTCACTCTCTTATTAGCGGCTGTGGCCGTTGCTCCCGTTTTGGCACAAGAAAGCACCGAAACTGACGGCTTGAAGTCGGTTTTTCTAAAACATCTGCAAACGTCGAAAGACTTTACGGTGAAAGTCGCTGAAGCGATGCCCGAAGAGAACTACAGCTTTAAACTGACTCCCGAGCAGATGAGCTTCGGCGGGCAACTCACTCACTTGTCGCAAGCCTTGACTTACTTCATGAGCGCTTTTGCCGGTGAAAAGCCGAAGGGAGGCAAACCGGCTTCCGAAAAGAAAGCTGACGTGATTGCCTTCGTTAAATCTTCGTACGATCAGGCCATCTCCCAGGTTTCACAACTGACGCCTGAACAAATCCACAAAACTTATAAGTCCGGCGGCCAAGGCTCCACGACCGGCGTAGATCTGCTGCTCGGCATGCTTGACCACTCGACAAACCACCGCGCTTCCGCCGAAATGTACCTTCGCGCGAAAGGCATCACTCCGCCGAAGTACGAGTTTTAAAACTCTTCAGGTACTGTGAGACGCCTTCGAAGGTTGCCCCTTTGGGGCGTCAAACTCTCGAACCGAGGCTCAGGAGCAAGCAGCAAATCCTTTAAACCAGGGCGTGCTGCTTTCTGCAGGCGGCGCCACTTCTCAATGGAAAGCAGAACGGCGGTTTCAACTCCGCGACGCGTCACAATTTGCGGACCTTCTTCGATAGCCGCTTGAAGTAATTCGCTGAAGCGCTTCTTGGCGTCTTGCACTTGCCAAGAGGCCATTCTTTCCTCCTGCTTACCATTCAATAACTAGTCAGCCAATTGGTATTACGCCTGCAACTCGACTTCGACCTCGCGAACCAGTGAGCTTGCTGACCGGGGAATCTGAAGATGCTCCCAATACAGGCGGATCGCTTCGCTGGCGCGAGAAGAAAGTTCCTCTACCGAAGCTCCGGTAATAAGAATCGCCGGAAGTTCCGGTACGTAGGCGCTATAACCGGTTGCATCATCACCTTCAATTACTAACGAGTATTTACGGATCATGATTCCGCCGCAGCCGCCTTGTTTTCCGTGAGGCTTTTTAGATATGTAATCGCGTTGTGGATGTCGTTCGCCCGCTGCTCTTTGCTCAGCTTTCCTTCACGCTCGATGCTGAGAATGCCTCGATAGCCGACTTCTTTCAGCTTGGCGATGAATGCCGGGAAATCGACGGTTCCCTTCCCCAGCGGGCGTTCTTCGCCCAGAGCTTCCGGGTGTTCCATCAGTGGCCAGTCGCCATCTTTGCAATGCACGGAAACTACGTGCTTTCCCAAAGCATCCAGCGCTTCTATGGGTTCGCCCGTCCCATAAAGAATCATGTTGGCAGGATCGAAGTTGATCTTCAAATTGGGGTGATGCACATCTTCCAAGAATTGCAGCAGAACCTTCGGCGGCTCCTGCCCGGTTTCAAGCGTGAACGATTGACCGTTCTTATGGCAGTAGCGGCAAAGTTCCAAAGCAACGTCGCGCATCTCGGCATAAAGCGGTGACTGGGGATCATGCGGAATGAACCCGATGTGACAGGCTATGCTGTCGACCCCGAGCTTTGCCGCTACATCACTCACGGCCTTGGTTCGCGCAATCCGCTCGGCGCGCGTAGCCGGAGGAACCAATCCAACCGTCCGCATCACGCTCGGAATATCAGAATAGTCTTCTCCGACATAGCTGCAAAACGCCGTAACAACCGTAAACTTTTCCGTTTTCAGCGCTTCATCCCAGCGTTCCGCAGCGCCTTCTAACGGCAGCTCGCCTTTGAATCCAATCTGCCCGGCGCGCACGCCGAACTGCTTCACTTCCGTCAATGTGGCACGGGCGTCTTCCCCGGCCCAAAACATCAATCCAATCTCCAGGTCATTCAGACCAAGCATTCCAGTTGCTCTCCTCCATTTGCTCTTGATTGTTTCAGAAGCAGCGCCACCCGTAACGCTTCCGCCGATTCGGAAGGCATGCATCGGCGTGGCTGCTCTCCATTGTGGCAGCATTGCAGGAAGTACTCTAATTCCGACCGGTAGGCGTCGGCGTCGCTTACCTCCAGCTTGCGCCGCTTCCCATGGGTATCGCTCAGCATCAGTCCATCCGGCATCCATTCCAGTTCGGCGCGTTCGGCGCGCACCTGAAAGCTCATCGAGAAAGGCGTTCCCGGAAGGAACCATCCTCCCTGAATCCGTACTTCCGGGCCGCCCGGATAAATCAGCGTCGCCATGACCGTATCGGGACCGCCGATACTCTTCGCCGCGACACGCTGCGGCGTGCCGAACAGCCATAATGCCTGGTCAACGTCATGCAGCATGAGATCCACGATTGCGCCCCCGCTCCGCAATTCATCCGTCAACCAACGGCTCCAATCCGGAATGCCGCTGCGGCGAATGAAAGTAGCGGACCAAATCTTGCCGTACTCGCCCGCTTCCACAAATCTTTTTAACACCTCGTATTGCGGCCAGAAACGAAGCACCTGCCCAATCATGAGAAGGCGTCCGTGCCGGGCAGCAGCGTCGGTCATGCGCTCGCAATCGAGAACGGTCAACGCCATAGGCTTTTCGCAAAGAACGTGTCTTTTGTTTTCGAGCGCCGCAATACACACTTCGGGGTGAAGATCAGTGGGCAGACAGACGTCAACAAGGTCGATCTCCGGATCAGCAATCAGGGCCTTCCAATCGGTGTGCTCCCGCACCTCCGAAAAATCAAGTGTGACCGGCGCGCGTGAAAGGTTGCCGCCCGTTTGATTGATATCGGCCAAACTTTTTGATCCGCCGCCGCACACCGCCGCAACTGCCGCGCCGTTTATTTGTGCGTAAGCGCTTAGATGCATCGCGCCCATAAAGCCTAACCCAATCACGCCGATCTTCACGCCTGTATTGTACGCGTTTGATACAAATGCCGATGGGGAGCCAAACACATTGGGCCAACAAGAGAAAGGCATAACGCGGCGGCAGTTCGGGAAAGAAACGGCGGCAACCGGCTTGATTGCTGCCGAAGCCAATGCGCAATCAGCCAAGACAGCACCGAAGCTGCCCGGCATCTGGCAGCGCACCTTCGGAACGCCGGAGAAACTCACGCCCGTGCGGGTCCGGCGCTACGGGCCGGATGCGGCGGGGCTGGCGAACCTGCCGCCGGTTTCAGTTGCTCCTGTGCCTGTTTCCGGCCGTGTCACACCGCGCGGCTACGAAGTCCATATTCCGCTGGAGCCGGGGGAGATGGTTTATGGCCTCGGCTTGCAATTTCAATCGCTGTTACAGCGCGGGCTCAAAAAGAAGCTGCGCGTCAACGCCGATCCGGTGGCCGACACAGGCGACTCGCATGCGCCCGTTCCGTTCTACGTGTCCAACCGGGGATATGGAATTTTCATCGACACCGCGCGTTACTTGAATATTTATTGCGGCAACAAGGTGAAGAAAGACGGGCCGCACCCTCCCCGCACCGGCGACGCGAAAACGACGGCGCAAGTCGCGCAACTGCCGAAAGCCTTTGAACGTTACCGCATGAACGAAGCGAGCGAAGTGCTAGTAGAAATTCCGCAAACGCGTGGCGTTGATATCTACATCTTCGGCGGTCCCACCATGGGCAATGCCGTGCAGCGGTACAACCTGTTTGCCGGCGGCGGGCCGCTTGTGCCGCGCTGGGGACTCGGCTTCTGGTACCGCGCCTATGGAGGAGCTAACCAGGAGGAGATCGCCTCCATTGCCCAGGAGCTGAGGACGCGCAACATTCCTTGCGATGTGCTGGGACTGGAACCGGGCTGGCAGTCTCACTCCTACTCGTGTTCCTTCCATTGGAGCGATAAGTTTCCCGATCCCGACGCCATGATCTCCAAACTGAGTGCCCAGAATCTGCATGTCAACTTATGGGAACACGCCTATACTCATCCGAGTTCGCCGATTTATGACGCCCTCAAACCGCACTCGGGCGATTACGAAGTCTGGGAAGGACTCGTGCCGGACTTTCTCGACAAAACGGCGCGTGATATTTTCGGCAATTATCATGAGCAGTATCTAGTTGCGCATGGAATTTCCGGGTTCAAACTGGATGAGTGCGACAACTCCGATTACACCCGCAACTGGTCTTTTCCCGAACTCAGCAGCTTTCCATCCGGCGCTGACGGCGAGCAGATGCACTGCTTTTTCGGGCTGCAGTATCAGGACACGATTCAGGCGATTTACCAGCGGCGCAACCTCCGCACTCTGGGCTTAGTGCGCTCGTCGCACGCTCTGGCGACGTCCTATCCTTACACGCTCTACAGCGATCTTTACGATCACAAAGAATTCATACGCGCTGTGGCAAACGCGGGATTCTGCGGACTGCTGTGGTGTCCCGAAGTGCGCGACGCCGAAAACACGGAGGATCTGCTGCGCCGCCTGCAAACTGCTGTATTTTCTCCGCTCGCGATGGTGAATGCCTGGTACATCAAAAATCCGCCCTGGAAGCAGGTGAGCCAGGAAGCCAATAACGCCGGACGTTTCGCCGAAGGGTGGGAGGAGGTTGAAGCGCAATGTCGGAAGCTCATTGAAGTGCGCATGCAACTGCTTCCTTACCTTTACGCCGCTTACGTGCGTTATCACCGGACCGGAGCTCCTGTTTTCCGAGCCTTAGTGATGGATTATCCGAACGATGCGCAAACTTGGGCGATTGATGACCAGTACCTGGCGGGAGAAAGCATGCTGGTTGCTCCGGTGGTCGCAGGCGAGCACGAACGCGAAATCTATCTGCCGACGGGTGATTGGTTCCATTTCTGGACCGGCAAGCGCTTTGCGGGCAACCGGCGGATTATCGTTTCGGCACCACTGGAAGAGATTCCCGTTTTCATTAAAAGCGGCTCCTTGCTGCCCTTAGCCAAACAGACTTTACATACGGGAGATGTGGACTCATACCAGCTCACGGCGCGTCGGTACGGCGAAGGCAATCTGCAATGCGCGCTTTATGAGGACGACGGTTCTCCCAATACAGACTGGACCACTGTGACCCTCAACTGGAACGACGGACAGCCGCAGGGAACCCTGCAAAGAACAGGCCTAAAACAGTCACAAGAGTACGTGGTTAGTACTTGGGAGCGTGCTGCAGGGTAGTATCATTTTGCAAAGTACGGCGTTGACAGGGAAATTGACCCGTCGTACAGTTAACGGCATACTTAGTCATTAGTCCTTTAATTCAAAGTAGGCAGGGTTTGGGGTTTCCGGTATGGCACTCAGTTGTGTACGGGCAATATCCACTGCGTTGCTTGGCAGCGCGCTTCTTCTTTCGCAGGACTTTCGCGGCACGGTAACGGGCCAGATTACCGATCCAAGCGGCGGCGGTGTGGCGAACGCCACAGTTACCGTGCAGAATCTGCAAACGAATGAAACTCAAGTGCAGACGACCAGCGAGACAGGAAACTACACGGTTTCGTATCTCATTCCCGGCAATTATAAGCTCACGGCGGAAGCGCCGGGCTTTCAAACGTCTGTTCAGCCGCAAATTGAACTTCATACGAACGACAAGCTCACGGTGAATCTTCAATTGCAGGTAGGCGCGAGCCAGACGACGGTGGAAGTGACTGCTGCCGCTCCGCTGCTCGACAATGCGACAGCTACCCATGGCGAAACGATTGAGAATCTGCGCGTGACGGAACTGCCGTTAAACGGACGCAACCCGTTCGGTCTGACCAACCTTTCCACCGGCGTTGTGTTTGCCGGTAATCCGCAATTTACGCGGCCTTTCGACAACGGCGATAACGTCAACTTCTCCATCAACGGCGGCGTCCGTCAGACCAACTCCTGGCTGCTGGACGGCGCGCCGGACGATGCGGTAACTGACGCCTTCGGAGACCGCACGCGCTCGAATCAGAATATTGCTTACATTCCAACAGTGGACGCCACGCAGGAATTTAAAGTAGTCACCAATTTCTACGACTCGCAATATGGGCGCACAGGCGGCGGCGTGATGAACGTGACAACCAAAAGCGGCACGAATCTGTTTCACGGTACCGGCTATGATTTTCTGCGTCGTTATCAATGGGACGCCAACAGCATCCAAAACAATGTGGCAGGCCGTCCGCGCTACGGCATCGACCCAGTAACAAAGGCAAATCTCGGCGGTCACAAGCTGGATCAGTACGGAACGCAGTTTACCGGCCCGGTCTGGATTCCCAAGGTTTACAACGGCCGGGACAAGACCTTTTTCTCATTTGGCTGGGAAAACTACATTGAGTCCACGCCTTCGCCCATCCTCACCAACGTGCCTACCGTCGCCATGCGCCAAGGCGACTTTTCGCAAACGGGATTGAACATCTACGATCCGTTCTCGACATTCGTGGTTCCGGGATCGAATCCAAACAACCCCGTTTATAATCGCCTTCAGTTTCCAGGCAATATCATCCCGGCCAACCGCTTCAGCCCGGTAGGCTTGGCCATCATCAATGCGTATCCGGCGCCGAACACCGGCGCGCCGAATGCGACCGCAAACAACTTCATCGCGAGTCCCAATCTCAGCGCTGATCACTTCCGAAACTGGATCGGAAGAGCCGATGAGAGCGTTGGTGAAAAAGAGCGCATGTTCTTCCGCTACGCGCATAACCGCCGCAATCAGATTGACAACGGAGCAAACGGCTTTACTGGTCCCGGAAAGGACGCGCAAGATCCGCTGGTCCGCGTCAATGACAATGCAGTCGCGGACTTCCTAACTGTGATTTCTCCCAGCACTTTGTTTGATCTGCGGTTCGGCTATGCGCGATTCATTCAGGCAGCCTACCGGACGACAGTGAACGGATTTGACGATACGCTTCTGGGCTTCTCGCAAAACTTTTCGGCAAACCAGCGCTTCACTCCCTTGCCTCCGCGCATCGGTGATAACAGTTCTGACGGCAATAACCGGAGCGGAACCTATCCGTTTTTCGGCAGCCGCAATCCAAACTCAAACATTACCAACCTGCTCAGCTTTGAGCCGAACGTATCCTACGTGCGCGGGCGTCAGTCACTGAGGGTCGGCGCGGACATACGGGACATTCGCGCCAACGTAAGCGGCGGGTCCTTCCTGTTTGGCTCCGGGTTCTTCAACTTTACCCAGGACTTCACGCAACTGAACCCGCAAGTAAGAAGCTCCAACTCGGGATCAACCATGGCGTCGCTTCTTCTGGGCGTGCCTGCGGGCGGCACGCTGCAATATGTGCCGCAGCTTGCTTATCGCTGGGGTTACTACGGTTTTTACGTGCAGGATGACATCAAAGTAACGCAAAAGCTCACGATCAATGTGGGCGTGCGATACGACATCGAGGGTTCGCCGGACGAACGCTATAACCAGCAGAACCGTGGCTGGAACTTTACGCAGCCAAGTTCGCTTGCCAATCTGGTGCGAAATGCCGACCCGTTAAATTGCCCGTCTTGCGCCAATTTAACGGGCGGTCTTTTATTCGCGGGCGCAAACGGCCAACCGCGCGGCGCTTATAACAAGCGCTATGGCGATCTCCAGCCGCGCATTGGTGCGGCTTTCTCGCTAACCCCGCTGACGGTGATTCGCGGCGGCTTCGGCATTTTTTATCTTCCGACAGCGGAGTACGGCGGCGCGCTTGGCTTTGCCGCTAACACGCCTTATGCGGCAACGCTTACCGGAGGCGGCATCAACAATTTTATTCCCTCGACGAACTTTGCGACCGGTAATCCCTTCCCGGCCAGTGTCAGTCCGGCCACTAACGGTCTAGTGCTGCCTACAGGCGCGGCTCTCGGCTACAGTACCGCGCTCGGCAACGGCGTAATTTTTGCCAATCCGAACCATGACATTCCGCATGTGTACCAATACTCCTTTGGCATCCAGCGGCAATTGCCGTTTGACACTAAGCTCGACGTGGAATACGTAGGAAGCCGTTCTTATCACCTCAACACGGGTGAAAATCAGTTGGGAGGAGCGCGCGATATCAATGCGAACTCGGCGGCGCAATATGCGCTGGCGCAGCAGAATCCGGCTTACTTCAATCAGTCTGTGCCAAATCCGTTTGCCGGCCTGATTCCCAGCAATCCAGCTTTAAACGGCACTAACATTTCCCGGCAGCAACTGCTAAAACCGTATCCACAGTTTACGTCTGTCGCGTACGCTTTTGAATCAGTCGGTAAGCTTTGGTACGATTCGCTGCAAGTGAGCGCGACCAAACGCTACAGCGCGCATCTGGTGCTTGCGCTGGCTTATACTTTCTCGAAAAACCTGGATGGGACAACGTTTATCAACTCGCAGGACCCACGGCCCACGAAGCAGCTATCTTCGAGCGACAGGCCACAGCGGATTGTGCTAAGCGGCGTGTATCAGTTGCCGTTTGGAAAGGGCCGTAAGTTCCTGGGCGGCGTGAATCGCGGCTGGGAACAGCTTGTGGGCGGCTGGGAATACAACTTTATCGGCACGCTGCAATCGGGAACACCGCTCGGCTATCCGGGCAATGTCAACCTGATCGCAAATCCGGCTGTGCCGAACCAGAGCAACAGCCTCTACTTTAACGATTGCGTTCTGCAGCGGGATGGAACCAGCCTTGCGCCGAATGCTACCCGCATGGCTTTCACTTCCTGCACGAATCCGGCCTGGCAGATTCCTGCGGTGAACAGCCTTCGCAGTATTCCCACACTCAGTTCCGTGCTGCGGAATCCGTACCGGGCGCAGTGGGATATGTCGCTCAATAAGAATTTTAATTTTTCGGAGCGCATCAGCGCACAGTTCCGGCTGGAAACGTTCAACACCTTTAATACGCCCATCTTGGGCGGCCCCAACACTGACCCAAGCAGCTTAAGTTTCGGCCTGGTCACGCCCAACCAAGGCAACTTCCCGCGCAATGTGCAGCTTGGATTCAAGTTCAACTTCTGAGCAGCGGCAGCAGCACACGGTCAATCTCGTCATCGTCATCAAATGACTTGAATTCAATGTCCTTGTGCAAAGACCAGCGCTCGACATGCGTGACGGAACCGCCGGGAAGCAGATTCACCAGAGGCCCAAGCGTTTCGAGTTCCAGGAACTCGCCGTTGGCAAAGAGCTGCGCGGATGTTCCGAAATCCGGATAGGGGAGGTTCAGCCGGGCCGCGGAACGCTTGATAAACAGTTCCGTTCCCAACAGGTAAGCGCAAACGGTGTTCTCGTTGAACAAGCCGACCTTTTGCGGATAGATATTGGCCGGGTCTTGCTTCAGGAGCAGATAACGTTTCCGAAACTTCCAGCGCGTGTCTGTGAAATCGGTATAAGCCCACATCACCAGCGGATTTGTCGGCTGCAGCGCTTGGTCATGACCGGCGCGGGGCGGAAGCGCGGCCATCGCCAGACCGCCCGGAGCCATCATGCTCAACACCCAGGGACCGAACTGCCTCGGCTTCGCTCCGGCGTTCGTGATGCGATGCGTCACCGTAATTCGGCGGGCGTCAACCAACTCGATGCAAATTTCCTTTTGCAGACATGTTTCCGGCTCCACCGGCTGCTTGAGCGTCAAAGTGTTGCCGTCAACAGCGGCTTCCACGGGCGTGTTGTCGAGCGCATAGGTGTCCGGCCTGATTTCCGGCGCAATCCACAGGCGGTGCCCGCCGCGAGGCTTCCATTCGGATTCGCCGGATGCGCCAAGCTGCCCAGCGAACTGGAA
>CAXTWT010000073.1:0-4297 GCA_964247955.1 uncultured Bryobacteraceae bacterium | reverse complement strand
GCAATGATCTGCGCGTGCGGCGTGGGCTGCTTCGCTTCCGTGCCGGAAAACCAGACGAGAGAATCGTGCAGATGACCGAGGTTCCAGTTCATCACCGTGACATCCGCCGGAATGCCTGACCACGAGCCCGCCAGATTGCCTTCCACATAGAAGTAATTGGCGTGGGCATTACCATACGGGTCGAACATGTCATTCCAGATGTAAAGCGGTCGGCCCGGCGCAACGGTGCGGTAAGCGTTTGCCGTCTGCCCGACGCTCCAGGCGAGCAATTGGCCTGCCGTGAGACGCCGCTGTCGGCAACTGCCGCACGAATTAGCTTGGCGAATCTCGTCATAGCCCAGGAACAAGCCGCTGCCGACCGGCAGAATTTGATGGATCGCCTGACCATTTCTCGCCACCCACTTCCGGCTGTCAGGGTCCGTCAGACACATGGAAACGCTATGAGCGCCGGGAACCGTAATCACCGCATAGAAATCAATAGAAATCTTCTGGCCGGGCTGGATGCGAGTGCCTGGGGGAAGAGTCACCGGGGTTGGTTGATGGTAATCATCCGTGAACGGCTGACGGGTTTTCATGCGTTGGTCTGTTATTGGATTGAAGTCCCTTCCTTCAACAAATTCACGGGATGGTGCAGCCGAATCGTAAACCCGGATCGGCGTGCCCGGACGGCGAGTCAAATAGACCAGCGCGGTTTCTTCCAGCGAAACATCATCAAACCAAAGCAGGCCGGAACTGCCGCCCCAAACGCCGAAATACAGATAGCCGCCGGTGCTGTCCTGGCTATTAAAGGTGTAGTTGAGTTCCGTCCAGTCTTGCGTGCCGTTCGCATTCAGGCTGACATTGAAGCGGACCTTTTTGGTATCTCCGCTGTCGAACACGGAAATCATGGGCGCACCATGGAAATTAGCAGACTTGTAGAAAAGGCGCAGATGATACTGACGCCACGGCTGCAGCGGAAACTTTTGACGCAAACGCGCATTGCCGGGAGCATCGGCAATCGCGGCCGAGTACTTTCCCTCATGCGCTGCGCTGCTCAGGCCGAGGCCGCTGTCGCCGGTAGAAAACCAATCCGTTTTGCCGTTTTCAAAACCGCCGTTGGCGAGGCCACCGAAGCTGTTCTTGAAATCGAGCCTAGTTCCGGAGCGGTCCGCTTCAAACTGCGCGCCCACCACACGCTGCGATTCGGCCCAGTTCGGATTCATCCCCAGGGTTTCGTTTGAAAAGCCGTACGGCGCGGGCGCGGCAATCACTTTCATTCTCTTCCCTGCCGCATACTGCAGGAAGTCGCGCATGTATTTTTCGTTCTTCACCGGCCACGACGGATTGCCCAGATAATTCAGACCGCTATCCCACAAAGCCAAGCCCGTGTAACCGGCGGCAGCGGCTTTGTCGAGAAGCGCGCAGCTGGCTTTGTACGCCGCATCGGTTGCCAGATAGCTATGGTGCCAATACCAAAGCTGAGGCGTCACCGGCGGAGGCGGAAAGTTTACGGTGCGTTCCGAACAGCTCGCGGTGAAGCCGAGCGCCAGAAGCGGGAAAATAACCAGAAACTTGCGCCTTTTCCCGGCGCTCTTTAAGCTGCTCCCCATCCGCCCCCACCGGGTGTTTCGATCCGTATCGTTCCTCCTGCCCGGACTTCGACATTGCACTTGCCGGGCAGTATCCGCTCGCTGCCGTTTTCCGTAAGCACATTAAGCCCGCAATGGCCGGAAGCGCCGCCCTGTAATCCATAGGGCGGGTAAACGCGCCGGTCCGTCAGCAGCGTAACCTGGGCTGGTCCCAGCAATTCAATTTCACGGATTAGTCCATCCCCTCCCCGGTATCGGCCGCTGCCTCCCGATCCGCGACGATAGCCGTAACGCCGCACGCGAAACGGATAAGCGTACTCCAGCGCCTCCACGGGCGTATTGAGAGAGTTCGTCATGTGCGTATGCGCTCCTGACACGCCGGCGGCAGTAGGCCGCGCGCCCCCTCCGCCTGCCACTGTTTCGTAATAGGCAAACGGCTCTCCCGTGCGTTCGTCCATACCGCCGATGGTCAAGTTGCTCATGGTCCCGGAACTAGCCGCCGGTACGCGCTCGGGCAGCATGAGCGCCAATGCTTTCAGCAGGGTATCCACAATGCGCTGGGAGGTTTCCACATTTCCTCCTGCTACGGCTGCCGGCGGCTTTGCGTTCACTACCGTGCCCTCGGGAATGATCAGTTCCACAGGGCGCATCAATCCCGCCGTCGGCGCGGCTTCGGGCGGCAGCAGACATCGCAGCACGTAGAACGTTGCCGAATACGTAATCGCCGCCACAGCGTTCAGGCTTCCCGCAATCTGCGGCGCTGATCCCGTGAAGTCCACTTGCAAACGTCCGCCTTTCGGATCGGTTGTGATCTTCACGCAAATCTTTACCGGCTCATCTGTTATTCCGTCGTTGTCTAAAAAATCTTCCGCGCTGAACTCGCCCGGCGGCAGTTGCTCCAGTTCCGCCTTCATCAACTGTTCGGAATGCCGAAGCAATCCTCCGGCGTTTTCCGTCACACGAGGCAGGCCGTACTTCTCAATGAGACCCGCAACGCGCTCGACTCCGATCCGGCATGCGCCGATCTGCGCGGTCAAGTCTCCTTCGCGCTCTCGCGGCGTTCGGACGTTTTGGAGAATTAGCCGCAGAACAGCCTCATTGAGCACCCCGTCAGCGATAAGCTTGATCGGCGGAATGCGTATCCCTTCCTGATAGATTTCGCGGCACAGTCCCATGGACCCTGGGTACATGCCGCCGACATCCGCATGGTGCGCGCGGTTCGCCACAAAGAACGCGGCGCTTTCACGGCCTTCGGCGAACACCGGAACGACCAGCGTAATGTCCGGCAGATGCGTTCCGCCATCGTAAGGATCGTTCAGGATGGCGACATCACCCGCGCCCAGCGTCAATTTGTCCAAAGCGGCCCGCACGGACATGGGCATCGATCCCAGGTGTACGGGCATGTCGTCGCCCATCGCGATCACTTGGCCGTCGGCGTCAAATACCGCGCTCGAATAATCGCGCCGTTCCTTAATGTTGGGTGAAAACGCTGTGCGCCGCAGCGTGGCGCCCATCTCTTCGGCGACCGAATGGAAGGCGCTTTTAAAAATGGCAAGCTCGATGGGGTCAGTTTGCGGGAACATCAATTACCAGATTAAGCAGCGCATCAACGCCGAGCGTGCAATACGGCGGCAAAAACGTGGTGGCGCTGTACTCCACGATCACCGCAGGACCGGCAAAAGTGTCTCCGGCTTGTAACTGTTCGCGACCGTAAACCGTTCCGGTGAACTGCCGGCCCTCAAAGCACACCGGCTTTGTGGTAATTGTCGCCTGCCGGCCGTCGCCATTTCCCAAAGGAAATCGCTCCGGTTCCCCCTGCGCTGTGCCGGCAATCGTTTGCACGCGCACGTTGACCACTTCCACGGTTCGCCCCCGGTCCGCATACCCGTAGTGCCGCTCGTGTTCACGGTGAAAGCGTTCGAGGCAATCGTCTCCCCAATCCACCACCAATTCGTATCCCTGCCCCGCATAGCGCAGGTCCGCTGTTCTGACCGCCACAGCATTCCAGCCTTCTCCTGCCATCTCCCGCTGTCCTGTCTCCTCTAATGCGAGAAAGTGCTGCACGAGCGCCGGATCTCCCGGCTTCAGCATCACCGTCCGGGAATAGTCGCGCACCACATCTGAAGTAAAAATACCGAAGGCCGACAAGGCACCCGGCATAGAAGGCACCAGCACCTGGGGAATCCGCAGCGCTCGCGCTAACGCGCAGGCATGCAGCGGGCCTGCGCCGCCGAAGCTGACCAGGGCGAACTCGCGCGGATCGTACCCCTGTTCCACGGAAATCTTCCGCAATGCCTTCTCCATATGCGCATCCACCACCCGAACGATTCCTTCCGCAAAGCTTTCGACGCTCGGAAGCGATCCCCTGGCCGATTCAAAACAACTCCGCGCGCGATCCTCATGCAAATGCATCCCGCCGCCCAGCAATCCATCTCCGCCCAGTCTTCCCAGCAGCAGATTAGCGTCTGTCACTGTCGGCTGCGTGCCCTGCCCGTAGCAGATCGGGCCTGGAACGGCTCCCGCTGATTCCGGTCCTACTTTTAAAGCGCCGCCCCGGTCGAAACTCGCCAGCGATCCGCCGCCCGCGCCCACCGTATGGATGTTCAGCATCGGCACGGCTACGGGGGTGCCCATCACGGTCGATTCGGTTGTCGTTTGCAGCCCCTTTTCGGTGTCGATCAATGCTACGTCCGTGGAGGTTCCGCCCATATCAAACGTCAGAATACGTG
>CAXTWT010000072.1:8757-16769 GCA_964247955.1 uncultured Bryobacteraceae bacterium | reverse complement strand
GCCAGCGTCACTGCAGCAAACCTGGCAACGGGGCAGACCCGCCGGGCGGTGACCGACTCCTCCGGCCGTTATACGATTGCTGATGTGGCGATCGGAACCTACAAAGTCACCGCCGAACAAAACGGTTTTCAGTACAACGTTGTTCCGGAGATCGCTGTTCGGGTTGCGCAATCCGCTACCGTGAACTTCAGCCTTGCGCCGGGAACCGTTAGTCAAACCATTGAGGTCAACGATCAGGCTACTCCGCTCGAAGAAACGCCTGGAACGACCTTCAACAATCGCTCCTTGGTCGATCTGCCTATTAATGGCCGTGACTATGCCCGTTTCAGCTTGCTCACGCCCGGCGCGGCGGCCTCCTCAAACTACATTGCCATATTGACCTTTAACGGCGGCCACAGCATCCATAACCAGTTTCCAAATCGACGGGGTGGACGCCACCCGTGTCGATCAGCCCTACATGCCGAACGGATTCGAGCGCGGCGCGCGGCTCCTGACAGGAAGTCTTGAAACGATCCAGGAATTTCGCGCCCAGACCAGCACCTATGCTGCCGAGTATGGCCGGGCGGCCGGATCTTACATTAACATCGCCAGCAATAGCGGCACGAACCAGATTCATGGAACGCTGCTGGAATTCTTCCGGAATAATGCTCTCGATGCCTGGAACTTTTTTTAGGTTCATCCGCCCTTTTGGTGAAGGCCGGTGAGAGCCGGTTTCTGTCGTCTTGCCGCCATCCATCAGGCGGCTTTGTAAAGTACGCGCTTTTTCAGCAGATCGAGCTTGGCCCGACCAAACATCCGGCATTTGATCAGCTTCAGCCGATGCACTTGGCCCTCGGTCTGCCCGTGACTCCAGGCGTGCGTCAAGGCGGCTTACACCGCCGCCTCATCCCGCTGTAATTGTCGGACAAACCGAGCAAGGAGAGTATCCGCCGCCGCTTTCTGCCCCACCGGCCAAGCCTGCGCATCCCGCTCGCGGACCAAACGCGTGAACTGGCAGGCGGCTTCGGCGGCTTTCTTTACCTCGGGCGCATGTTCACAAGGTGCCGCCGGAAAACGGTGCTCCTCGGCCTTTCGCTCCTCCGACCGGAGCAACCACCAAGCGACTTGTAGTGGAGTCGGCACGGGCTTCCCGGTTGAGGGAACGATCTCCGGTGATCTTGCGGCGAGTCCTTTCCCCCGGAGTCGACTCGCCCACTGCCGGATTATGCCGGGGCGTCCGCAATAGCCTTGCTCCTGGATCTCGCGCCAGAGCTGGACGGCGTTGTGACAGCCCTCTGCGAGAACGTTGTTCCCAGTAGGGCCGAAAGCGATCCAGCCGCTCGATGACGCTGCGGCGCAGCCCATTCCCGAAAAGCACCGGCCCGCTCTCTCGCAGAGGGTGTAAAAAGGATTGTGTAAACAGTTTTTCTCACACAAGGAGAGGCTGAGAGAAACCAATGGAAATCAACAAAGAAGTCCTTGACAAACTGCTAATTAACTACCAAAAACCGGAAGACATCGTCGGGGAAAACGGTTTGCTGAAGCAGTGACCAAGGCCCTGGTGGAACGAGCGATGGAAGCGGAGCTGACCACCCATTTAGGTTATGAGAAGCACGATCCGGCGGGATACGGCAGCGGCCACAGCCACAACGGCGCGAGCAAGAAGAAGCGCAAAGGCGACTTGGGCGAAATCGGCATGGCCGTGCCGCGCGATCGCAACACCCGTTTCGAGCCGCCAATTGTGCCGAAAGGCTCCCCCCGTTTGACCGGCTTTGCTGACAAGATTCTGTCGCTGTAGGCACGCGGCATGACCACGCGGGACATCCCAGGGCATCGGGAGGAGATGTATGGCGTCGCAGTCAGCCCGACCTTGCTCTCGCATGTCACGGAGGCGGTGCCGGAGGAGGTACGCGCCCGGCAGAGCCGGCCCCTTGACCCTTTGTATCCGATCGTGTACTGGGATGCCCTGCTGGTGAAAAGGCGTGACAACGGCGTGGTGCAAAATGTCAACGGGAAAGAGCGCCGAACCGTAGCGCAAAACTGGCGAGCCGTTTACCAGGCAGCTGCCGTCGAAGGAGCGGAACAAGAGCGGGAGCTCTTGGCCGCGCGCCGGGATCGGAAGTACCCGACCATCAGCACGTTGTGGCGCAGGCACGGGGAGCCAATCACCCCCTTGTTTGCCTTTCCGCCCGAGATCCGCAAAATTGTTTACACCACGAATGCAGTGGAATCCTTACATAGGACCTTACGTAAAGTGATCAAAACGCGCGGTTCGTTTCCGAACGAGGAAGCGGCGAGGAAATTATTGTACTTGGCCTTGCGCCATGTCTCCCAGAAATGGGGTCCCTTGCCGAATGGGAAAGAGGCCCTCCATCGTTTCGCCCTTCTGTGGGAAGCGCGCTTCCCGCAGAAGGCTTTGCAAGCAGAAAAGAAAGACTAAGAGAAATCCGTTTACACAAACTGCTTGACACTACCGTATATATCCTCCCAAGAGCTGGACACGAGCAACGCATGTCTGTCGAGATGACGCCAGCAAGCACCCTGGTATCCGGCGATCGCTCCTGCCCAACCCTCCTAAGGCAAGTTGTGCAATGCAAGTAAAAGCCCTGTTCGGCAGACACTACCCAAGCAACAGCTTGCCCATTCTTGTTATACAGACATTACCTCACTTTTCGAGGGCCGCTCCTGGACCGGTTGGCGCTATCACGTGACCATGGTGATGCTGGCGCGCCTGTTTCTGCGGCGGGAACAAAAGCGGAGGTCTTCCAAAAGCACTCTGGACGCTGCCCGAAGCGCGCCGTGAGATCCAGCAAAGGCTGGCCACTTGGACCGGTCATTGCCTATACTGCGGGGCGGAGGCACGAAGCCCCTAATAACTTAACGTTGTAGTAGTAGATGGCCGGAAACCCGGCAAGTTAGCGCGTGCCAGCAGCTTCGTCCGCCATATTACGCCGAGCTGACTCGCAGTGGCGCTATTTCCCGAAACTCTGCCTTTTGGCAACAAGGGGAAAAGTGTCACACGCCCCGTGGAGTGGAAAGGACGGAATGGCGCAGCCCCATATATCCATATATAAATTTACGTCTGGCCTTCTATACAGTCTTACTCTGCACAACATTTGTTTCACAGCCCCTGCAAGCTCCTGAGCGGATAGGCATGAGCCGCACATAGGAGAAACCAGTAAAAGGGACTTCTTCCTTCAGTATGTTACTGCGCGAAAGCGCAATATGTCTCCTCACTTTATGCACGATAAGAAGTGTTATCGGGTGCTTCAGATAGAATACAAAGATGAGCGCCGAAATCGAGATTGTGCCCGCTCCGAAACAAGCGAGCGGATGGGAACTGGCTGCCAACGGGTCAGCACAAGACCCTTCCGATGACCGTCTGCTCGAACTTTGGCTGCATGGACGATCCTCTCATACCCAACGCGCCTACCGGGCCGATGTCGAGCGGTTTCGGACCAGGGCGGGGAAGGAACTAGCCCGTATTACGCTGGCCGACTTACAGGAGTTTGCCAATTCTCTGGGGAAGTTGTCCGCCGCGAGCCGCTACCGATGTCTATCGTCGGTAAAGTCCCTGCTCGCCTTTGGACATCGCCTTGGGTATTTGCCCTTCGATGTGGGCCGGGTGCTGCGGCTGCCTTCTGTTCGTAACAGCTTGGCGGAACGCATTCTGCCCGAAGCCGATCTGCATCGCATGCTGAGCCTCGAACCGGACGAGCGCAACCGGATCTTACTCCTCCTCCTATATGCCTCCGGCGTGCGGCGCGGGGAAGCAGCGGGTCTGCGCTGGCAGGATCTGCAAGCAACGCAGGACGGCGGGCAGGTTACAGTCTTCGGCAAAGGCGGCAAAACCCGCTCGATCCAGTTGCCGGTTTCGGTCTGGAAACAACTCCAAAAGCTGCGGGGCGAGTCACAGCCGAACAACCCCGTGTTTCCCTCGCGCAAAGGGGGAGAGCCGCTGACGGACTCCGGCATCTGGCGGATTGTGAAAGGGGCGGCCCGGCGGGCCGGGATCGAAGTTCCCGTTTCTCCGCATTGGCTGCGGCACGCCCATGCTTCGCATGCCCTGGATCGCGGCGCGCCCATTCATCTGGTGCAGGCCACCTTGGGTCATGCGAGTATTACCACCACCGGACGTTACTTGCATGCCCGGCCCAAAGAAAGCTCCAGCAAGTTCCTGCCACTTTAGGTAAGGCTAGAATTGTGCCGGAAGCAACCAGGGACACACTTTGAGTCTCCTCCATAATCCGGGCAGAAGGAGAAAACCTCGCATGGTGTTGGCGATTTTATGCGACGGAAGAGCCAAATGCCCGAGCCTGCGAGTACAGGATTGTATCTAAAGTAGTCGGCCAAAAATTTTATCGTTCTCTCAGATGATGCTGCGTCCTTACGGTTATGATGGACCACTCCTCGTCGGCACCGCTGTCTTTCTCCGGTCACGACCGGCGACGGCTCGCTGCCACGCTCCGACGCACCTCCGACGTGCGCCTGTTTCGGCGCGTGCAGGCCGTGCTGCGTGCAGCCGAAGGCGACCCGATCCTCCCTGGCGCGCTGGTTACGTGTCAGTGGCCGCAGCCTTCAGCGTTGGGTGCAGGTTTATCGGCGCCGTCGTCGCCCGGAGGATTTGCTCGATGCACGGCGCAGCGGAAGACCACGGGCAATGGACCGCGGTTGGATCAGGCGGCCTGGGCGCAAGCGCCGGCTCAGGACCCCCGTGCCCTGGGCTACCGCGCCACGACCTGGACCACGCCGCTGCTGACGACACACCTCCACCAAGCGTGCGGCTGTTCGATATCGGAACGCACCCTGCGCCGTCGCTTACAAGAGGGCGGCCGGCGCGGGAAGCGTCCGCGCTATGTTTTTTCTGAACGAGACGTTGCCGTCGGACAGAAAAAAAGGGGGCATTCGCCGGCGTTTGAAGAAAATGCAGCCCGGCGATGTGCTCCTCGTTTGCCGACTGGACTTTGTTGCGGCTGTTTCCTCCCTGGCGCGCCGCTTGGTTGCCTGGGGGGAACAGGCCCAAGTGCCTGTGACGGGACGAAATGCCAAACGCGTGCTGTTCGGGGCCGTCACTGTCCCCACCGGCCATCGCGTCGTGTTAAGCCGCCAGAGTGCGGGCGGAGCGGAAGCGCGGGCCTTTCTCACGGCGTTGCGACGGCGCTCCAGGAGAGCTCGTACGATCCGGCTGTTGCTGGATCGGGCGTCCGCGCCCACCGCTGTCAAGACGTTGCGTCTGGCGGTGGAACTCGGCATCGAACTGGTGTGGTTGCCCAAGCAGTGGCCGGAGTTGAACGCGATGGACCACTGATGGAAAGAGCTGAAGCGGCTCAGGGCGGCGAATATCGACGAGTTAGCCCAAGAGGCAGCCGAGTGGGTGCTCCCACTCCGTCCCCGAGAGGCTCTGCGCAAAGCCGGTATCCTTTCCCCCTCGTTCTGGCTGCGCGGAGTATGACAAAATTTTTGGCCGACTACTTAGCAGCAGACAGCGCTTTTTACAAGGCTCACATTCCAAGCTTCCCGAGAGGAAAGGCTCATGAACCGGACAAAGAAATCCGGCCAGAAGTAATGGTTCCGGCGCAACGCCTCGGCTGGATTCAGTTGAAAGAGATTTTCTATCTGAAAGTCATCTCGCTCGGCAGTTCTACGCCGAGATGCGCCGGGTCGAACGGTGGGGTGTGCGCACGCTTTATGATCGAATTCACAGTATGTCATTCAACCGTATCGCTGTTTCCCGACTGCCGGACGCGAAAAGTAGATCGCGAATCTGCTTGATCAACGGGAGCAAATCGCCCGTCATAACAGACCCTGCCGAGGCGCTGCGATATCTTATCTGCCAATGGTACGAATTTTTATCGGTTGGTTTGCGCTGCCCGGATTGATAGCCGTTTCGCTAGCGGCGGTGGCCCACGATGACGGGTATTTTCCTCCACCTGACAGCGCGGGCGGCTGGCGGATGTTACAAGGTGAGGGGCCGGTCCGCAAGGTTGCCGGTCTGGACGTTCACAAACTCGACCAAGCCTTCGAGTATGCGCAGCGGACGAGTCAGCACGGCGGCTTGCTGGTTGTGCGTCATGGTTGGCTCGCTTACGAAAGATATTACGGCAAGGGAAATCGGGAAGCCAATCCCGCGATGGCGTCCGTGGGAAAGGCTTACACCAGCATCGCGTGCGGCATCATGCTCCGGGAAAAGCGCGCCGAAATTCCCGAAGGGCTGGAACAAAAAGTATTTACGGAAAAATATCTGCCGGAAGCCTTTCCTTTGGACGATCCCTCCAAAGCGGATATCAAACTTGGGCAGCTTCTGACGATGGCGGCGGGCCTGCACGGGGAAGGCGGCAATCCGGGATTCGTCCATGGCGAACTGATGAAGCTCCAGCCCGCGCCGCCTGCGGATCACTCGTTGGGGCAGGATGGGAGCGCCCTGCGCACGCCGATGTGGACGAAGCCGGGCGGAGGTTATTCATATGCTTCTTCGTCGCCCCACATCGCCTCGATTGTTCTGCGCCATTTGACCGGAATGGAAATGCAGGCTTACATCGACGAACGGCTTGCTAAACCGATGGGGTGGGGCCGCTGGACGTACGCCTTACATCGCGGCGATGTCACGCTCCCTCACACGCCGGGCGGAGGCGATATTGCGGTCCGCTCCACGGATGCTGTTCGGTTCGGGTATCTGCTGCTTCATGGAGGCCGATGGAACGACAAGCAGTTAGTGCCTGCCGAGTACGTGGCGCTTTGCGGGCGGCCTTCGCCGTACGAGCCGCACGCGCCGTTCAGCTTAATGTTTGAGGTCAATGCGGACGGTCACGTAGCGGGCACGCCTCGTGATGCGTACTTCAAATCCGGCGCGGGCGGCTTTGGAATCATGGTGGTGCCGTCGCTTAATTTAGTGGTATACAAAATGGCCGGTGATGACGCGCAGTATGATCCGGCGCGCACCGGACTGCCGCAAACTTACAAGTATGACGGCTCGCGGGACAGTTGGAAACCGGCGCCTCGGAGTCAATTCAGCGACGGGCCTATCGGCACCGATGACGGCGTCAGGCGGGTACTCGAAATGGTGGCTGCGGCTGTCATTGAGTAGCCATGGGCAACGGCAGTTGAAGGTTTGCCGTAACTGAGATAACATTGGAGTCGCATCGGTTTTGTATCCCTGGAGGCCCCTTGCCGGTCTTAGTCCGTCGGATTCTTTCCACTTTTGCTCTCTGCGCCGGTTTTTTGCTGCTGCGCCCCGCTGTGTTGAATGCTGCCGGTGCTCCTTCAAAGCCGCTCTGGTCACTGCAACCTGTTGCGCATCCTGCTGTTCCCGCTGGTTTGACGCAATCGACAAATCCCATTGACGCGTTTGTAGCGGAGAAGTATAAAGAAAAAGGTTTACAGCCTGTCGGGCCAGCCGACAAGCTGACCTTGCTGCGGCGCGTATACTTCGACCTGATTGGGATTCCGCCCACGATTGCAGAACAACAGGCCTTTCTGCGCGACCAGTCTCCGAACGCTTACGGGAAAGTTGTGGAACGGCTTCTAGGCAATGAGCAGTACGGGGTACGCTGGGCCCGGCATTGGCTGGACGTGCTCCGTTATACGGACCTCGATGGCCTGGACGGGGCGGTGATGCCGGCGGCCTCCGGCATCTACTTGTGGCGGGACTGGACTATTTCGGCGCTGAACCATGACATGTCCTACGACAACTTCGTCAGAGCGCAGATTCTGGGAAACCGGTCCAAAGAACACACAAAAATGACCGCTACCGGGCAGCGCGTGCGGGTAGAGGCGAATCCTGAAGATGCGTTCGCGCTCGGATTTCTGGCGCGCGGTGCGATCACGCCGGAAAATCAGGATCAGGACCTTTCGCTTGCCGCCGTCGAGACGGTTTCGAGCGCTTTTATGGGAATGACGGTTGCCTGTGCAAAGTGTCACGACCATAAGTTTGATCCCATCAAGCAAACTGACTTTTACGCCATGAAGGCGCTGTTTGATCCTTTGGTGGTGAAAAAAGTAGTCATGGCGACCCCGCCCGAAATCTTCAAAAACGG
>CAXTWT010000072.1:0-8657 GCA_964247955.1 uncultured Bryobacteraceae bacterium | reverse complement strand
TGCATGCCCCTCCGGAGTTGCCCTCTTATTGGACGGTGGAAGAAGACAAGATCCGGTTGGGAGAGAAAACATACATTCTTACCACCGGAGATCCGAAGCGCCCTGAGAAGGACAAACCGGTTGAACCGGGATTTCCGTTTCAGCCCAAAGACGTGGATTTTCGTGAAGGGCGGCGGGAGGCTCTGATCGATTGGCTGACCGCGCATGATAATCCTTTGTTCGCGCGTGTGGCTGTCAACCGGATCTGGGCGTGGCACTTCGGCGAGGGGCTGCAACGCGTGCCGAGCGATTTTGGGCTGCTCGGGGGCAGGCCGAGTAATCCGAAGCTGCTGGATTATCTTGCCTCTGAGTTTGTTGCCCATAACTACAGCATGAAGTGGCTTCATCAACTGATCGTCACTTCGGACACGTACAAGCTGGCATCCCGGGCGGATAGCAAGAAGGAAGAGCTTGCCGCCAGCGAGAAGGCAGACCCGAGCGACCGGTATCTCTGGCATTTCCGTTTGCAGCGGCTGGAGGCCGAACCTGTCTGGGACAGCATCCTGTACGACGCGGGAGATCTCGATTTGACTGTCGGAGGTAAATCGTTTGAATTGCTGGCTGCTCATCCGGCGAAAATCGATCCGGCCTTTGTTCTGCGCCATGCAAGCTTTGACACGAATGCGAACAGGCGAGGGTTGTACATGATACGCGGCTATTTGCCAAATCGTGATGTGATGCCCAATTTCCTGACAGCTTTCGACGCCGACGACGGCCGCGTTCCATGCCCCGTGCGCGGTCAAACCGTTACTGCGCCTCAAGCGCTGTTTATGATGAACAACGAACTCGTTGCGAAAGAGTCGGCACGACTGGCGCGGCGAGTTCTGAAGCAAAGCGCCGGGAACGTTCCGGTTGCGATCAATCTGGCCTATAAAACCACTTTGGGACGCCCGCCCAGTCCCGGCGAAACACGGCAGGCGCTGGCCTATGTCGGGAATGATCCGGAGCGCATGAAGGGCTTTGCTTGGATGCTGTTTAACCTTGATGAATTTTTGTATGTGAGGTGAGGCGTGAGTAATCTTCGCCAGCTTTATCCGTGCGGCAAAATCGCCCGCCGGAGATTTCTGTTTCAGACTGCGCTCGGTTTTATGGGCTCTGCGCTGGGTTCCCTTTGGGCCGAAGACGGAAAGATGCCGCGTTCCCGCCTTCCCGGCGAGCCGCAAGCGAAGTCGGTCATTTTCCTTTTCATGTGCGGCGGCGTCAGCCATATCGACACGTTCGACCCGAAAGACAACAAGTACGCGGGCAAGATTATGGATGCCGTGGGTTTTGGAGACAACAATGCCCAGATGAAGCGTCCGGTCATTCCCTGTTTGCGCACCTTCCAACGCTACGGCAAATCCGGCATTCCGGTTTCCGACTGGTTTCCCAATGTGGGTTCTGTGATTGATGACATCGCGGTGGTGCGCTCGATGTATTGCCACCAATCAAATCACTTTCCGGCCGTCATTGAGGGCGCTACCGGCAAGCCCTTGCGGCAGTTCGAACATCCTTGTCTGGGCAGTTGGATCACTTATGCTTTGGGTAGCGCCAACAAGGATCTTCCCTCGTTCGTCAATATCGGCCGGCCCTCCTCTCCGGTCCAGTTGATGGGCGGCTACCTGGGAGCGAGCTACTCGGCAACTCCGTTTCAACCCGGAGATACGCCCATCCCGAATCTCAATCTGCCGAAGACAGCAACGGCAAAGGAACGGGACCGGCAGATGCAGGTTCTGTTCGAATTAAATAAGCAGTTCCGCGAAGATTACGCCGTTGAGAGTGAAATCGCAGCACGCACCAAATCTTACGAATTGGCGGCGAACATGATGCTCACGGCACCTGACTTGGTGAATCTTTCCTGCGAACCGGATCACGTAAAGGAACTGTACGGCATCGGGGTAAAAGAAACGGACGACTTTGGCCGACAACTCCTGCTCGCCCGGCGGCTCGCCGAAAAAGGCGTGCGTTTTATCCAGATTTGCAATGCCGGAGGCGGCAACGGAGCTTGGGATGCTCATGACGATATGAAGAGCCACGCTCCGCTTTGCCGCGCAGTGGACAAACCCGTTTCCGGTTTGATCTCCGATTTAAAGCAGCGAGGCATGCTCGACAGCACCCTGGTCGTCTTTGCCAGTGAGTTCGGCCGTACTCCCTGGTCTCAGAACACTACCGGGCGCGATCACAATCCCAATGGTTTTACGGTTCTGCTATCCGGCGGAGGCGTAAAGGGCGGCGTGATTGAAGGCGCAACGGACGAAGTGGGCTATAAGGCCGTGGAGAATCCGCACTATATTAGCGATTTACAAGCGACGATTCTGCGGCAGGTCGGCTTGAGTTACAAGCAAATGGACTTTATTGCGAACGGCCGGCCATTTCACTTCATCGAGGAAGGCACCGGACCTATGGCGAACATCCTGAAAAGTTAGCGCTTCCGGATCGAGCCGGTTGCATCTCTCCAACTCGAATCCTGCTAAGTTTACTTAAAATCTTCTTGATTAAGTTCGTAACTTAGAGGATAATCGAGCAAATCAAAGGAGAGATGCTTCATGCCTCGTTTGCTGAGTGGTGCATTTCTGTCATTTATTATCCCGGTAGTCCTCTGTCTGGGACAGGCTGGTCGCGGAACACTAACCGGAACGGTAACCGATCCTGCGGGAGCCGCTGTACCCGACGCCGCAGTTAAGGTTACTGATCCTGCGACGGGGTTCCAGCAAACGACTTCCACCGGCTCCGACGGCAGTTATACTGTGCCGTCCTTGCCCGTAGGCAAATATACCGTCACGGTGACAAAGGCCGGATTCAACACGGAAGAAGCGGTAGGGATCTCCGTTGATATTGCCACCACGGCCCGCGTTGACGTTACGCTTCGGATCGGACAAGTTCAGGAACGAGTGGAGGTCACGGGCCAATCCCCGGCAGTGGTGACGGAGCGGAGTGACCTCGGGACCACGCTCAGCACCCAACAGATTTTAGACCTGCCGCTTTCGCTTTCCGGCGGACTGCGCGACAATCTCAATTTCACGATTCTCACTCCGGGAACTGTATTCAACAATGGAAACGACAATAGTCTGCGCATCGGCGGCGGGCTGAGCGCCGGTCAAAGCATGCAGCTGGACGGGGCCGAGGCCATGAGTGAACGAAGAAATGATGCTGGCTTCCAGGCAGTCAGCACGGATGCCATCGCCGAGTTCAGAGTCATCAGCAACGCCTTCTCGGCTGAGTATGGCCGGTTAGCAAACGGAGTCATCGACTTTGTCACCAAATCCGGCACCAACGAGCTGCATGGCGCTTTGTTTGAGTACTTTCGAAACACGGATTTGAACGCCCGGCAGTTTTTCTCCGCTCAACGGGCGGCAGTGCAGCAGAATAACTTCGGTGGGTCGGCGGGCGGTCCTGTCTTCTTGCCCAAGATCTATGACGGGCGCAACAAAGCCTTCTTTTATTTCACTTACGAAAAGGCGCTTTACAAGCAGGGCAGCCCTTCCGGTACGTCCTCCGTGCCGAGCGCCGCGCTTCGCAACGGCGATTTCAGCAATTACACCGACGCAGCGGGCCGCGTGATTACGATTTATGACCCCAACACGACGCAGGTAATAGGCAGCAGTGTGGTCCGTACTCCGTTCCCGAATAATAAGATTCCCGCTAATCGGATTTCTCCCATTTCTCAAACGGTACAGAACTACATTCCTGTCGCCACGCTGCCGGGAAATGCGAACAATATTCAGACTGTCGGAAATCCCGGAGCAAATCAGTATGTATGGTCTGTAAAAGGAGACTATAACCTGACACCGAACAGCCGCCTCAGCGGACTGATCAGCAGGCAATTCTTCGGCGCGCCCGACCAGATCGGCCCAGTTGCGAGTCCGCTCGGAAACAACTTTAACTCATCGGGAACCAACAAGTTTTACCGCCTTAGCCACGATCAGGTTATCACTCCGACCTTGCTGAACCATGTCACGTTCGGCTGGAATGAGCGCAATGTGATCGAGTATTTCTCGCAACGATATAACAGCATTCCCGCTTCGGACCGCGCCATTATCCAGCTCAAGGGCGCTTACAATCAAAGTCCGACTTCCAACATCGTTGCGCCGCCGGAGTACAACATCGGCGATCAGTTTGGGTATTACGGGTTCTGGATCAACACGCTTTCGCCCAGCCGGACAGCGGAAGTGAACGAACAGCTTTCCTGGGCTAAGAATAAGCACAATTTCAAGTTTGGGTTTGAGTTCCTGCGGGCTGATTACGCGCGCATTGATTGTAACGGCTGCACGGGGCAAGCAAATTTCAGCGATAACACAACCGGAATACCAGGGTCTGCGGTCACTACCGGCGCTTCGTATGCCTCCTTCCTGCTCGGCTTATCGTCGGGCGGTAACTACAACACTCCCGGAAATTTCAGTTTCGGCGAGCCGTACTATGCGTTTTTCGTTCAGGATGATTGGAAAGTCAACCGGAAGCTGACCGTGAACATGGGGCTTCGCTACGAGCTTCCTTATTCGAAAAAAGAGGCCCAGAGCCGGGTGTCTAATCTTTGCTTAACTTGTCCCAATCCGGCGGCCGGAAACATTCCAGGCGCTTTGCAGTTCGCTGGCAATGGCCCTGGACGATTAGGGATTGCCAGCTTCCTGGGCACGCGTTATGATTCCTGGGGTCCTCGGCTGGGCTTAGCTTATCAGGCGGCTCCCGGTTTTGTTATCCGGGCCGGCGGAGGCCTGTTCTATGTTCCGGAACGAGAAGGCGGCAACTCGGATAACGCCGTCATCGGTTTCAAGGCCAGTGTTGTTTCCAGTTCCCCAGATAACGGCTATACTCCGGCTTTTGCGCTTGCCAACGGGCTTCCGGCTGCGCCGGCACTGCCGAATCTAGATCCAGGACAGCAGTTGTTCGGTGTGGTTCCGTTCGCCGCCAAGTACGCCGGCTACGCGCCGAAGATGTACGACTGGAACTACACGATGGAGAAAGGATTCGGACAAAACACTGTGGCCCGGCTCAGCTATACCGGCACTACCGGCGTTTCGCTGCTGGCTTCGCGGGAAATCCTGACGCAAGTGGACCCAAGGTATCTTTCTCTGGGCAGCTTGCTGGTAGCTCCGATCTCCTCGCCTGCGGCGCAGGCAGCAGGCATCCAAAAGCCTTGGGCGACCTTTCCCGATACTCGGAGCGTGGCGCAGGCTTTGCGTCCTTTCCCGCAATACACCGGTCTTCAACATACCGTGGACGCGGATACAACAGGCCACAGCACCTATCATGCTCTCAGCGTCAGTGCGGAACATCGCTATAGTAGTGGTCTGTGGTTCCAGGTGTCTTATACATTCTCGAAACAGATTGCGAACGTGGAAGGCGAGAATCCAGGTCTAGGCGGGTTCGTGGGAAACGGTGATATCGGAACGCAGAATGGCTATGATCGCAGGGCCGACAAGGCTGTCAGCGTACAGGATGTGCCTCATCACGTTGTGCTCGCTTACTCTTATGATTTGCCGGTGGGAAAAGGCCGCCGTTTTCTCGCTAACTCTAACTACATTACGCAAGCAGTCATTGGAGGATGGAGGTTGAGCGCGATTCATAATTACCAGTCCGGCTATCCTGTGTCTGTTACTTCAAATGTCCAGACCGATTTATTTTCCGGCACCGAACGTGCCAACATCGTTTCCGGCGTGCCTCTCATTAATCCGGCGTACCACGGAGACCCCACAGTGCCGTTCATCAATCCCGCCGCATTCACGCGCCCCGCACCCTTTACCTTCGGCAACAGTCCGAAGGAGATTCCGTGGTTGCGCACGCCGACATTGCTGGAGGAAGACGTTTCGCTGTCCAAAGACTTTCCGCTATTCACGGAGAAACAGAGACTATCGTTTACGGCCTCCGCCTTCAACATCGGAAACCGTGTGCAATTCGGGGGGCTGAACACGAACGTAGATCAATCAGGCTTTGGCTCGCTCACCTCGCAAGCCAATCATGCGAGGGAAATTCAGTTCAACTTACGTCTGGTGTTCTGACCCGGATACCGGCACACGCGCACGCTTCACATATACTGGTTGGTCATGCGTTGGCTGTTCTTTTTTGCTGCGCTGAGAGTATTCGCACAAAGTGACGATCTCTTGGAGCAACACGCCTCTGCTGCTGCCGTTGCTATGCAGTCCGGCAATTATGCTCTTGCGGAGCAGCACAATCGCATGATCGTCCGGCTCCGGCCGCAGATGGCCGAGGCGCAAATGAATCTGGGCCTGAGCTGTTATCTGCAAAGGAAATATGAGGATGCTATCCACGCGTTTGAAACCGGCCTGCGGCTCAAGCCGGATCTGTGGAATGCGGAATTGTTCCTGGGAATTTCGCAGTTCAACCTGAACCAAGTTCCGGCAGCCCTGCCGCATTTTCAGCGCTACACTGTCCAGCGTCCGCAAGATCTGCAAGGCCGGTATTACCTCGGCTTGAGTTATCTCGCCCTCGGACGTCCGCGTGACGCCGAGAAGCCGCTTCTCGCGGCCCATCAAATTGATGGGCAAAACATCGACGTGCTTTATCATCTGGCGCAGTGCTACTTGGAGCAGGCGAAGCGTGAGGTGGGAAAGCGCGAGATGTTATCGAAGTCATTTCAGAGCGTGCTCGAATCCATGGCGGCGATTGACCCGAACTCGTTCCGGCTAGCGCAACTTCACGCGGGCTACTACGAAAGCGAAGGGAAAAAAGCGGAAGCCATCCAGGAGTTGGAAAAGGTTCTCGAACATGACCCCCAAGTGGGCGGATTGCGTTACACTCTTGGTTGCTTGTACCTGGAAGAGTTGAAGTATGAGAAAGCGCGTGCGCAGTTTGAGGCCGAGCTGCTTTTAAGCTCGCCGTATCCCCGCACATACTTGCAGCTCGGGCATGTTTACGTCGCGACCGAACACCCGGCGGAGGCTCTTCCGCTATTAAACAAAGCCCTTCAGTTTAACAAGGAGGACGGCGGGCTGGTTTGGGTGGACATGGGGCGGGCGTACCGGATGATGGATCGACCCGATCAGGCAGAACGGGCTTACGAAAAAGCAATCACCATGGGACAGCGTACGGCGTCAGTATATTACCAACTGGCGGTTGTGGCAAAGAAGGCGGGAAATACAGAAAGGTCCCGTGAGGCTCTCGCCATGAGTCAGAGGCTCCGAAGTGAAGAAAAGCAAACGAAAGCCCCAGCTTCTCCTTAGTTCTGTCTTTGCTTGGTCATTAGCAGCGGCAATCCTTGCATGGGCGGATCAGGACCCAGTATCGGCAGGGAAGCGGGCGTTCGACGAGGGCAAGTACACCGAGGCGATTCGTTTATTACAAGCTGTACCCGCCGGCGCAAACGCGTGCGAGGTCCATTTCATTACCGGTCTGGCCCGTTACCGCCTACGCCAACTGGATCAGGCTCTTATCGATTTGCAGAGCGCGGCGGAGTGCGATCCGAAGAGCGCCGAACTTCGGGTTGCCCTCGCGGAAGCTTACCTCCAGAAAGGCAATGACAATAAAGCTCTGCTGGCGCTTCAATCCGCGCTGAACATTCAGCCGGACAACAAAACAGCGCTTTCCGACGCCAGTGCCGTTTATCTGCGGCACGAGATGAACGCGGAAGCCGTTGCCACGCTGGAGAAATTGGTTGCGGTAGAGCCGAAAAACGCGCAAGCCCGCACAGACCTGGGTGCGGCTTACGCCGGCGCTTTGAATTTTGAGAAGGCCCGAACGAATTTTGAGCAGGCGCTTGGGATCGACCCCCGCAACGCCTCCGCGCTGATCGGGCTGGGTCATGCGGAACTCAAGGCGGAACATCCGAGCGAAGCCATTAAGCTTTTTGGGCGCGCCATACAGGCAGCGCCTCATGCCTTTGAACCCCGCTATTTGCGTGGACTCGCCTTCAGCGGAATCGGGCAGAATCGCGAGGCGATTGCTGATTTGGAAGCGGCAATTCAGTTGGGAGGCAGAGACCCCGAAATTTATTACCGTTTGGCGCAAGTGAATCGGGCTTTAGGACGGAAAGAAGAGGCGCAAAGAGCCCTGGAGCAGTTTGCCGCGCTGCGATCTCAGTCGAACAAGGATGAGGAGAGCAGGCGCGAAGCCGCTCGACTGACCACCGAAGCGAAAGCGATGGTGGAGGAAGGAAAGTTGTCCGACGCTATCGGGCTGCTGGAAAAAAGCCTTGCCCTCGAAGGCGATGCCCCTCAGACTCTCTTCCGATTGGCGAGTCTCTATTACGATACGCAGCAATACGACAGGGCAGGCCGGGATGACCGAAAAGCGATTGGTCTTGATGCTTCCGAATGGAGTTACCATTATCTGCTAGGCCTGATTGAGCGAAAGAAGGGGAATGCGAACGAGGCTCGAATCAGTTTTGAAACGGCGGTCCGGTTGAACCCGTCAGCAGCGGAGGTTTTCAATCAGCTAGGTGAATTGTCGGCGGCGCAAAGCGACTATGAAGGTGCGGGCCGCAGGTTTGAGCAGGCCGCCCGGCTCGATCCGCGCGAGCCTGCTTATCAGGCGAACCTGCAAAAAGCCCGAACCCTGACCCGGCAATAAGCACTTAAGGGCGAAACGAATCTCCACGGGAACGCCGAACAACACGGGTTTTTATGCCTGGACTAACGCCTGTTCAAAGTATTATTTTGCCGCCGCCGTCATTCCATGATCCAGCC
>CAXTWT010000071.1:13663-16893 GCA_964247955.1 uncultured Bryobacteraceae bacterium | reverse complement strand
ATCGTGACGAACTCTTCCTGAAGCGTTCCATCGGTACGATGAGCGCGAAGAAAACGGTCAAGCGACTCCCCAATACTGCGCTTCTGTTTTTCGATGTCGCGGCGAATACGGCCGAGCGCCACGCTCGCTTCATCCGCCAAGCTGCCGTCCGGAAGAAAGGCGCGTTCCCAGCGGCGGGCCACCACGCGGAGATCCGCCAACCGGACAGCCTTTGCCGCAAGGAGCGGGAAGCGCGCTTGCAGATTCAGCAGAACGCCGCGATATTCGCTGGCCAGAGCAAGATTATGAAAAAGGTCGAGGATTTCACGGCCATCCAGGCGCGCTCCGCTGACCTGAAGAACGCGAACCGCGCCTTCTGTATCGCGCAATTGATCAAACCGGAGACGTATTGCCGCGACGCGATTAGTTTCCTGCGCCCCGGAAAGCTCACGCAGATAAGTGATCGCTTCACCGGCTTCGGCAAGATCTGATTCGAGCGCTTGCCGGTCCGCGTGGGGCTGAAGCTGAAACACCAGTTCCTTACCGGCGTCGCTACCGGCATAGCTCGCCAGCAAATCTTTCAGTTCGTCGAATTGCAGAAGTTCGGTGCTGCTAAAAGCCATGGAAAAAACGGGACGGTTACGGGCGGGTCACGTATGAATGGGTGTTCGGGCGGGTACAGCAGGCCCGGATCACCTCGCGCGTGCCTTCTGTTAATAAGATGCTGTCGAGCGCCGCAATGTCTCGCCAAGCCGCTTGTTTTGAATCATCGCCGGGCCGGAGTTCGCCTCCAAGCACGGTGCAGTAGAAGTCAATCAGAACGTAGTGATATTCACAAGCGCCCGCAGCATCGGGCATAATGCGTTCAAAGACCGTAGCAATCGAGTCCACGGAGACCCGCAGGCCGGTTTCCTCCCAAACTTCGCGTGCCAAAGCGTCTTCCAGGCGCTCGCCGGTTTCCACCACTCCGCCGGGCAGCGACCAGTAGTCAACCAGGGGCGGCTTTCCACGTTCCACTAAAAGGACGCGATCCCCCTCAAAGATGAGAGCGCCGACGCCCAGAATAGGCCGAGCGGGAAATCTTCGGCTTCCCCCTTCCTCGTTTCCCATAAACGGAACTGCCCTACTGCTGTAAAACGGCCAGCACTTCCTGGGTATGACCCTCTACTTTCACTTTCGGAAAGATTTTCTTGATTACGCCGTCCGGGTTGATGACGAAAGTCGCGCGCTCCACGCCCATGGACCTGTGCCCGTACATGCTTTTCTCCTTCCAAACACCGTAAAGTTCAGCGGCTTTGTGTTCCGAATCCGCCAAAAGAGTGAACGGGAGATTAAATTTGCTCTTGAATGCCGCTTGCGCTTCCGCCTGATCCGGCGACACGCCGACAACCACCGTATTCTGCGCCGTGAACTTTTCCGAAGCGTCCCGGAACGAGCAGGCTTCAGTGGTGCAACCAGGGGTGTCAGCCTTGGGATAAAAGTACAGAACCACGTTCTTACCTTTTAAAGAGGAGAGCTGAAACGGCTCTCCTTTGTCGGTCGGAAGAGAAATTTCGGGTGCGGAATCGCCCTCATGAGGAGTTGGCATACGTTCAGAAGATGATTTTCGGCAGCAGAACGCTACAGGCAAGGAACAACCTATTGATGATAAATCAGTTATATCACTTCAAAATCTTATTGTATTTAGCTATGAATTATTGACACTAGTACACTCATGTTTTATGATTGAGTTATGCCCAAGAGAAGGGGCAGGAGGATACAATAAAATGCCAGTTATCAAGTACAACCCGTTTAACACTGAACTCGATGAGTTTCCTACCGGTATGCGGCTGTTCCATGACTCCGTGTCGCGGCTGTTTAGTGAACCGGCTTCTCGTCCATGGTCGCCGTCCGTAGATATATTTGAGACCGAGAACGAACTGGTTCTCAAAGCCGATGTTCCTGAGGTCGATCCGAAGAACATTGCTATCCAAGTGGAAAATGGAACGCTGACCCTGAAGGGTGAACGTCGCTTTGAAGAGCAGCAAAAGAGCGGAAAGGGCTTCCACCGGATTGAGCGCAGCTATGGTTCGTTTGTAAGAGCGTTCAGCTTGCCGGAAACTGTTGACGCCGAGAAGGTGAAAGCTGATTACAAGAACGGCGTGCTGACCATTATGCTGCCGAAGAAAGAAGTAGCCAAGCCAAAGACGATCAACGTCGAAATCAGCAACAACTAAGAATAATTCAGGTTTGTTTAAGGCGCGGTCCACTCATTAAAGTGGGTTCCGCGCCTTTTGCTTTTTACCGAAAGTTTCTCAGGACTTTAGCGTCGCTTCGCGGGGCCAATATCGCAAGGACCGGCAAAGGGTCACAAACTCGGCAACGGCAGCCGGTTTCTTCAGTTGAATGCAGCCCTTGTCCAAGTCTGCGAGAACGCCTGCTTTCTGGAACAAAGGTTTTACAGCGTCGTTGTAGGCGATGAACTTGAGATGCGCGAAAGCGTCCGTTACGAAATCGCGGGCCGCCGGATTTTTGGCGAGTATTTTCGCCTCATCGTCCGTTGCTAAAATCGCTACTGCATCATAGAGTACGGAAGGTCCGCCGCCGACCTTCTGGTCTGCCGGGACCAGAGCGCCGCTGCTGGTCCGAACTCCGCCGACCGTCGGCGCAACAATTTCCAGTATTGCTCCTTCCGACAGTACGGCGCTTCTCAAAGCATCCAGCAGTTTCTGGTCTACGCCGTCCGTCAATAAAACACCGACCTTGCGGCCTTTGAAGCTTTCCGGTCCGTTCATCACAATGCTCAACGCCTTTGAAGGTTTCAAATCCTTGGGCGTCTTTGCAGCTTCCGTTTTCTGCGGCATTTGACGTAGCCCAAGCCCCTGCGCTACTTTCTTTGCCAGAGTTTCGCTGATGTTAGGCAGATGCGACACCACGCGCGAACGGATAGCCGGTGTTTCTACCTTACTGAGCTCGAATATCAGCGCGTCGGCGATGTGGCCCTGTTCATTAGGAGTTTGGCTCAGGTAGAACTGTCTGGCTTGACTGTAGTGATCGGCGAATGTTTCGGACCGTATCCGCCGCTTCTCGCCTTCTTCCTGCGCCGGGTATGACTGGAAGCCGGTTTGGTGAGTCTCCCGAGGACCGCCTGCCGCGCCGCCCCAGGAGTTCGGCTCATAGTTTACCCTTCCTTTCGGGTTCATCATCGCCATATGGCCGTCCTGTTGAAAGTTGTGGAACGGGCACTTGGGAGCGTTGATCGGAATATGGGT
>CAXTWT010000071.1:12366-13563 GCA_964247955.1 uncultured Bryobacteraceae bacterium | reverse complement strand
AACTTGTCATCAAAAAGCTGCAAGCCGAGTTCCCACTCCGGATAGTTCCCCGACTGAATCGAGTTCCACAGGTCGCGCCGATGAAAGTCCGGGTCCGCGCCGTTAATCTTTAAAGCTTCGTCCCACACGACGGATTGCAGACCGAGCTTGGGCTTCCAGTGAAACTTGACAAACGTGGACTTACCCTGAGCGTTCACCAAGCGGAAAGTATGCACGCCGAATCCTTCCATGAATCGGAACGAGCGCGGGATGCCGCGATCCGACATGACCCACATAATCATGTGCATGCTTTCCGGCATCAATGAAATAAAGTCCCAGAAATTATCATGGGCCGTTTGTGCTTGCGGGAAGTCCCGATCCGGCTCCTGCTTCGCGGCATGAATCAAGTCAGGAAACTTAATAGCGTCCTGGATGAAAAAGACCGGAATATTGTTCCCGACGATGTCCCAATTTCCCTGTTTCGTGTACAGCTTGACGGCAAAGCCGCGCACGTCGCGCGCCAGGTCGGCTGATCCCTTGTTCCCGGCAACGGTCGAGAACCGCACAAAGGCAGGCGTCTTTTCACCGGCCCGTTGAAACAGATCGGCGGAAGTGATCTTTGCCAAGGATTCGTATGTTTCAAAGTATCCGTGAGCGCCGTAGCCGCGAGCATGCACCACACGCTCCGGAATTCTCTCATGATCAAAGTGGAAAATCTTTTCCCGGAAATGAAAGTCTTCTAAAACGGTGGGACCTCGTTTTCCGATCTTTAAAGAATTCTGGTCATCATAGACCGGAATACCCTGCTGAGTCGTGAGAGGCTTGACCTCTCCGCCAGCTAACTGATGGAGTTCGCCGCCGTTTCCATCTTCCTCTTGACTGCTCAGGTTTTGGCTGTTTGTAAATTTCATAGATTGTTCCCGTCTGATTACGACTTTTCTTTTGGGTAAGCCCTGTATTTCAGCGTACTATCATCGGTTTGGAAGCAGGCCCTGCGAACGAGGCGAGAGAAACTAGGTGAGTGACTCAGAGTAATGGCGGCATGCCTGCCCCACACCAACCTTCCGTAATTCCTGCTTTTGGCGTGTACCTGTTCGACGTGGACGGCACGCTGGTCGATTCGGCAGCCGATATCTGCGGGGCGATTCAACAAGTTTTGGCGGAAACTCCGCAAAACCAGATCCCGGATGAGTTTCTGCGCGGCTATATCGGGCGGCA
>CAXTWT010000071.1:0-12266 GCA_964247955.1 uncultured Bryobacteraceae bacterium | reverse complement strand
ATCTTCCGAGCCTTGCAAGCTTTAAGTGCGGAGCCGAAGGATTGCTTGTTTGTAGGCGATTCCCCAGCCGACCTGGAAGCGGCACGGCGGGCCGGGGTCAAATCTTGCGCCGTGACCTACGGCTACGGCAAGCGTGAGGATATGGCCCGGTGGACTCCTGATTACTGGATCGACCACTTGCGCGAGTTAATTCCGGGTTCTACGACAAAGGAATAATTCTGTACTCCGTCCGTTAACGGTTCGGTCGCGCCAGCCAGCGAACGCTTTTGGGGTCGGATTTCTCGCACTTTACCGTATCGGTCACGCCGGAAGAAATATCGGCGCAGGCGTTCTGTATGGCTGAGCGCATTGCTCCTTCTTCGCTATGGGCGTTCACGATTTTACAAGCCTCGCGATTCTCGAACGACATGCAAACCTGCACGCGATAACGCGGCCCCTGCACAGTGGTGAAAAGAACCAGCGCGATAAAGGCCACGACGAAGAAGACGACAATTAAGCCAATTTTCAGGGTGCGACCTCGGTGAAAAAGCTTCCCATGTTGCGGAACTTTTCGTAGCGCTCCTCGATAGCCTGTTCCGACGAGAGCGGCGCAAGCTCGGCCAGAGCGCTCCGCAGCGTGTCGCGCAAGGCGGCAATGGCGACTTCCGGCTGGAGGTGAGCGCCTTCGCCTTCCGGAACAATGCCGTCGATCAGCTTCATTTCGAGCAGGTCGTCAGCGGTCATGCGCAGGGCGGCGGCGGCTAAGGGAGCTTTGCTTGCATCGCGCCAGATAATGGCGGCGCAGCTTTCTGGCGCAATCACGCTGTAATAAGCGTTCTCCAGCATGTAAACCCGGTTCGCCACTCCGATACCGAGAGCGCCGCCGCTGCCGCCTTCTCCAATCACAAAGCTGATGACCGGGCTGGCGAGGCGAGACATTTCGCGCAGATTATAGGCGATCGCTTCCGCTTGCCCGCGCTCTTCGGCATCGATGCCCGGATAAGCGCCGGGAGTGTCAATAAACGTAACAATGGGACGGCGAAACTTCGCCGCAAGCTGCATCACACGAAGCGCCTTGCGATAGCCTTCGGGCTTGGGCATTCCGAAGTTGCGCAGCAGCTTTTCCTTCGTATCGCGGCCTTTCTGCTGGCCGACAACCATGACCGGCTTGTCTTCAAAGGTCGCCATTCCGGCAAGAATCGAATGATCGTCGCCGAAGAAGCGGTCGCCGTGCAGCTCTTCGAACTTGGTAAAGATGCTGTCAATGTAATCACGGGAGTGCGGGCGCTTCGGATGCCGGGCAAGCTGGACGCGGCTCCAGCTTGGATTGTCATCAACGCTCTCTATTGGTTGTTCTTCTTCCGCCATGATCAGCTTGCCAGCACTTCCATCGATTCCGGGCCGCAGATCTTTTCAAGTTCGGCGCGAAACTCACGATCCGGGCGCACCTTCGAGGGGACGTCCATTACAATTGAGAAGTCTCGCGGCTTTTCCAGCCGCAGCCGTACTTCCGTAGACCCGGCTTTGCGCCCAAACAGATCGCTCAATGCATTGGCCTTCTCGGCGGAAGAGTCGTCTTTCAGCCAAACACGAATCGAAATAACCGAAGGCAGATCCACCCGCGCTTCTTCCAGCCTGACCATTTCCTGAATCGACAATTTCGGCGGTCCGCCTTCTTCCGGCAGAACCGAAGCTCGAATAAAAACGGCTGCGTCTTCTTTTAACTCAGGCAAAAGTTCCTCATAACGGTTCGCAAACACCATCGCATCCACCGTGCCGCGACCGTCGTCGAACTTCAGCGAGGCCCAGTACCTTCCCTCTTTATTCGTTTTCCGGACAACCTCCGTCAGCGTGCCGCACAACTCGACGGGCGTGCCTTTCGGCAACTCCTCCAAGGTATCAGTAAAGTGCTTGGCCAGATCAGCCACTTTGTCTTTGAAGCGGTCCAGCGGGTGGCCGGACACATAGATGCCGAGCATTTCTTTTTCGCCCGTCAGCTTTTGTTCCTGTGTCCAATCCGGCAGAGGAGCCAGCGGCATCTCGGTTTTCTGCTCTTCTTCGCCGAACATGCCGAACAGCCCATGCTGCCCCATGGCGCGATCGCGGGAAGCGCGTTGGCCGGACTCGATGGCCCGGTCGAGAGCCTCGGTTAACTGCGCGCGATTGCCGCCGAGCGAATCCATTGCACCCGCTTTCACCATGCTTTCCAAGGCCCGCCGGTTGATCGCGCCCAGGTTGACCCGCTCGCAGAAGTCGTAAATGGACTTGAAATGGCCTCCTTCTTCACGCGCCTTTACGACCGACTCAATGGCGCCGTGGCCGACGTTCTTGATCGCTCCCAAGCCGAAGCGAATGGCGGAACCGGCAGGAGTGAAATTCCAATCGCTCTGATTGACGTCGGGCGGAAGAACGGAAATGCCCATGGCGCGGCATTCATTGATGTACTTCACCACCTTGTCCGCGACGCCCGATTCGGAGGTCAGCAGCGCGGACATGAACTCGACCGCATAATGCGCCTTCAGGTAAGCAGTGACGAAAGCCAGGTAAGCATATGCAGCCGAGTGGGACTTGTTAAAGCCATACCCGGCAAACTGTTCCATCAGATCAAAGATCTTGGCGATCTTCTTGGCGGGAAAGCCGAGATGGGCTGCGCCGGTGATAAAGCGTTCGCGTTGTTTCGCCATTTCATCGGCGCTCTTTTTGCCCATGGCGCGGCGCAGGATGTCCGCTTCGCCGAGGGAATAACCGGCGAGCTTGTTCGAGATCTGCATCACCTGTTCCTGATACAGAATGACGCCGTAGGTTTCTTCGAGCAGCTCTTTCAGTTCCGGGAGATCATAAACAATCGGCTTGCGTCCGTGCTTGCGGTCGATGAAGTCCGGAATCATGCCGCCCTGGATCGGGCCGGGACGGTAGAGCGCGTTCAAAGCGCAAAGGTCTTCAATGCGGTCGGGCTGATAGCGGCGCAGGATGTCCTTCATGCCCGGAGATTCAAACTGAAAAACGCCGCTGGTATAGCCGGTGCTGAAGATCTTTTCGTAGGTCGCTTTGTCATCGAGCGGAAGATCTTCAATCACGACCTGCTTATGGCAATACTTTTCAATCAGCTTCAAGGCTCCCTCAATGATGGTCAGGGTGGTTAAGCCCAGGAAGTCCATCTTGAGCAGCCCCAGCTTTTCGAGACCCAGCATGTCGTACTGGGTCACAATTTCGTGCTTGTTGGTGACGAACAGCGGGACCAGCTCGCGGAGCGGAACGGACGAGATCACCACACCGGCGGCGTGCATGCCTGCATTGCGGCACGTGCCTTCGAGTCGCAGGCTGATGTCCAGAACTTCCTTAACGCGCGGCTCCTTTTCCGCAATGCTTTTCAGTTCCGTGCATTCGATGGCCTGTTCGAGCTTAATGTTAAGCGGCTGTTTCGGCACCAGCTTGGAGATGCGGTCCACGTCCGCGTAGCTCATATCGAGAGCGCGTCCTACGTCCTTAATAGCCGCCTTGGCGGCAAGAGTGCCGAAAGTGATGATCTGCGCCACTTGCTCGCGGCCATACTTTTCGGTAACGTATTGAATCACTTCGCCGCGCCGGTTGGTGCAAAAGTCAATGTCGATATCCGGCATGCTGATGCGCTCGGGATTCAGAAAGCGCTCAAACAGCAGGCCGTATTCCAATGGATCGACATCGGTAATGCCCATCGCATAGCCGACAAGACTGCCCGCAGCCGATCCGCGCCCCGGCCCCACCGGAATGCCCCGATCCTTCGCAAAGCGGATGAAATCCCAAACGATCAGGAAGTATCCGGAGAACTTCATCTGCTGAATCATCCGGATCTCGCGCTGCAGGCGATCTACGTACTCCGGCAAGTCATGCTTTAAACGCCCTTCGGCCCGCAAAGCTTCCAGCCGGGGACGCCGCCGCTCGAATCCCTCGCAGGCAACAGCGGAAAAGTAGCTGTCGGCAGTGTGCTCGCCGGGAACATCGAAGCGGGGGAACGGGTCTTTTACCTTTTCCAGTTTTATTTTGCAGCGCTGGGCGATGCCCCAGGTACGATCCAGCGCGTGCTCGACATCGCCGAAAAGCCCCATCATTTCAGCGCGCGTCTTAATGTAAAAATCAGGCGTGCTGAAGCGCATCCGGTTCGTGTCGGACATGGTCTTGCCGGTTTGAATGCACAGCAAAATTTCATGCGCTTTTACGTCATCGTTCGTCAGGTAATGAGCATCATTGGTGACAACCAGGGGAATGTCCATCTCGGCGGACATCCGATTGATCGCCGGAATGACCAGCTTGTCCTGATCGAGCCCGTGATCCTGCAATTCCAGGAAAAAATTACCACGCCCGAACAAGTCAACATATTCACCGGCGAGCGCTTTTCCTTCTTCGTAGCGGTCGGCAACTATTTTTTCATTGATGTCGCCGCGCAGGCAGGCGGACAAGCCGATCAGCCCTTTTGCATGCCGCGCCAGCAGATCCTTATCAATGCGCGGCTTGTAATAAAACCCTTCCATATAACCGCAAGAAACCAAGTTGATCAGGTTCTTATAACCTTCCTGGTTTTCCGCGAGCAGAACCAAGTGGTTGTACCGGTCGGAATCGGAGCGAACTTTATGGCCCTGCTGCGACACATAAACTTCGCAGCCGATGATCGGATGAATTCCCTCTTTGTTCGCTTCGTTGTAGAACTCGACAGCTCCAAAGAGATTGCCATGATCGGTCATGGCAATGGCAGGCATGCCCTGCTTTTTGACAATGCCCATCATCTTCTTGATGTCGCAGGCGCCATCGAGAAGCGAATAGTCAGTGTGGCAGTGAAGGTGAACGAACGGACGTTCGGACATGAAGATTTTCTTATAGTTTAGCGAGACCGAAACAGGTAGTTATGGATGGTGTTACTGTTACGGTTTTCTTTCTCCAAAAACTGGTAAAAAGTACTGATCGGCCTCTAATTCACAGCGTTGTAACAACACTTCGCTAACTTTTGGAAGACTATGAGCAGACACAGGAGTTTTTCTTTACTGGGCGTCGGCTTGCTGGCTATGCAGTTATGGGGTGTAGAGCCGCCCTCCCCAGCGCCAACGTCATCATCCGGCGAGGCCCCTTCAGCGCCCGTCGGCACAACGGATTTGGATAAGCTGCGTCAACAGATTGCGCAACAGGAAGAGCAGATCAAACGATTGCAGCAAGCCGTTGATGAACAGCGAGGCTTGCTGGACAAAGCGATAACCGCTACGAGCAACGCAAGCGCAAGCGGGGAGGCGACGAGCGATGTGAGGACCGTGGCTGTCGCCAACAAATCCAACGATGCGCCGATAGCCATTGTGCCCGCCATCAATGTGGCGCGCCCACGTTGGGCGGCATCGGGCCGGGCCGGACAGAAGTTATCGGCAGAACCCACTGCCGTTTCGCCTCTTGGCATTAAAATCGGCAACTCAACGTTTACGCCGCTCGGCTTCGTGGACTTCACTTGGTTCGGGCGTTCCACCAACGTCGGCAGCGGCTTAGGCACTAACTTTGCCGGTATTCCTTACAACACGACGCCACTCGCGCATCTTTCCGAGAACAACTTCAGCGCGCAAAACTCGCGCATCGGCTTCCGAGTCGATTCCACGGTTCTCGGCGCAAAGGTGCTGGGCTACTTCGAAGCTGACTTCTACGGCAACCAAGGGTCAAACGTTTTTGTTTCGAACGGAGCAGCCACTTTCCGTATGCGCAATGTGTTCGTAGACCTCCAAAAAGGCCGTTGGGAAGTTCTCGGTGGACAGGACTGGAGCATGTTCACGCCGAACCGCAGAGGTTTGTCACCAATTCCGGCTGACATTTTTTACACGCAGAACATGGATTTGAACTATCAAGCCGGTCTGATCTGGGCGCGCCAATCACAGTTCCGCCTGGTCTTCCATCCGAACAAGGATTGGGCGCTCGGCATGTCGCTTGAAAATCCGCAGCAATATGCGGGCGGTTCCGGCGGATCTTCCGGTGCTTCGGTCACCTTCCCCACCACTCTTGCCACCTTCCTGGTTCCGCAGTTCAACGACAACGCTGCTGCGAATGGCGCAGCGACCGGTGCAGGAAATTACGCCACGCCTAACCTGCACCCTGACATTATCTTCAAGGGCGCATACGACGGACATGTCGGAAACGACCAGATCATGCACGTGGAAGCAGGCGCTTTGATCCGCAGCTTCAAAGACACGATTCCATTTCCGGGGCGCTATCAGAGCAACACGGCAACGGCGGTCAGCGGCTCGGTGAACGCCAACCTGGAAGTGGTGAAAAACTTCCGGCTCATTGCAAACACGTTTTTCGGCGAGGGCGGCGGACGCTACATTTTCGGGTTAGCGCCTGATCTTATCGTTCGCGCCAACGGCACGATCTCACCGCTCCACAGTTACTCCACGGTGGCCGGCGTTGAAGCCAACGTGACAAAGAACACTTTGGTTGACGCTTATTACGGCGGCGTTTTCATCGGACGCCAGATTGCCATTGATACGACCGGAAAACCAATCGGCTACGGTTTCGCTGGCTCCGGCGCGAACGATAATCGCACGATCCAGGAATATACCTTGGGCTTGACGCAAACTTTCTGGAAGAGTTCAAGCTACGGCGCGCTGGCGCTCATCACTCAGTATTCGTACCTGACCCGCAATCCTTGGGCAGTTGCGATCGGTACGCCGAAGGCTACCCACACCAACCTTTACTACATCGACCTGCGCTACACGCTTCCTTAAGAAAAGCAAAGCTCAAGCAAAAGGGCGTCGGCAGAAAGCCGACGCCCTTTTGCTTTTGGAAGCCATGCGAAAATTTCAGGCCCGCCAAATAAAAACGCCCCCGGAATCCCGAGGGCGATAAGAGGTTCTCCTTTTCCGCTAGCGCGGAATCTTCTACTTACTTCTTTTTCTTTACTGGCGCCTTCTTGGCGGCTGCCTTTTTAGCAGTGCTTTTTGCGGGCGCTTTCTTTGTTGCGTTCTTCATCGATTGATTCTCCTAAACGTGTATTTGTAATCCTTGCAGATCACAGTTGTGATTCATATATAAATTTGTTCGAGCCAGAAGTCAAGTAAAAAATTACTTATACGGTCTTCGAGACCTAAAAAAGAGATCGAAGCATCCTAAAACGTAAATGCAAATTATGTTTTACCCTTCCGAAAGCGATTTCGCGTCTTCTTAGATTGAGTGAGCGAGTGCAAGTATTCTCGTAGTTGACTGCGCTCCGGTCAGGCAAGAAGAGATTTTTCACGATGCTTCTCAAAAAAAATCGAGTTCGAATTGCCACGATGGCAGCGTGCCTCTCCCTCCTTCCCGGGTGCGGACGTAAACATTCAACAGCGCGGATCGCTCCTCCGCCGCTACCGCAACCGGCGCACGGAACCGCGCAAGCAGGAAATGGATCGGTGAAGCGGTCCGCGCCCGTAGCGGTTGGTTATGTTGAGCAAGGCATAGCGAGCTGGTACGGGGTTCCGTATCATGGCCGCCCGGCAGCCGATGGCGAAATCTACGATATGGAAACGCTTGTCGCCGCGCATCGGCTCATGCCCTTCCATACCTGGCTGCGCGTTACCAACTTGCAAAACAGCAAGACAGTAGAGGTGCGGGTAATTGACCGTGGGCCGTTTGTGGACGGCAGAATTATTGATCTCTCGAAAGCGGCGGCGCGGCAGATCGATCTTCTCGGTCCGGGGATCGGGCTGGTGCGCCTCGAAGTAATTGCAGCGCCCGCCGATATTCCATCCAACGACTTCTATGCCGTGCAGGTGGGGGCATTCGCCGTCTACGCCAACGCCGAGCGCGCTCGAACGGAGTACGCGGAGCGCTTCGGCTCCGCTCAACTCACCGTTAAGCAAGGCGTCACTCCCCTGTATCGCGTGCTTGCCGGAAAGGAGCGCACCATTGCGGGCGCGCAAGCCATAGCGGATCAGTTGAAAGCGGAAGGGAAGAACGGATTTATCGTTCGCCTGGATGAGACCGTGCCCCCTGCGGTGCCCGCTTCCCTGCCGCAAATACCGCTTCCTCACGAGCAATAGAGAGTTTTCCCCGGACTTCGCCACTCCATCTACGCAGTTATACTTTTTTGCCGTGAAACCGCAAATCGCTCTTGATGTATCGCCCCTCTCGACTCTGGTAGGCAGCTCGCCTGCGATGCGCCAGATTCATAAACTTGTCACCAGAATGGGCAGGACACGCTTTCCGGTTCTCATTCTGGGGGAAACCGGCACCGGCAAGGAAGTGGTCGCGCGCGCCATTCACAACACGGAAGCTCGCGGGCCGTTTGTGGTGGTGGATTGTTCCTCGCTGGTAGGGCCATTGATGGAAAGCGAGCTTTTCGGTTACGCCAAAGGCGCTTTCACGGGAGCGCACAACCAGAAGCTGGGATTGCTCGATGCGGCGAACGGCGGAACAGCGTTCTTTGACGAAGTGGGTGAGCTGCCGCTCGAAATGCAGCAGAAGCTGCTGCGCGTGCTGCAGGAGAAAGAGTTCCGCGCCGTGGGCGCCGTGGCGCAGCGAAGTTCAGACTTCCGGGTAGTCGCGGCGACCAACCGCGATCTGGCAAAAGAGGTGGAAGCCGGGCGCTTTCGCCAGGATCTTTATTATCGTCTGAACGTGATGCGCTTGCGGCTGGTTCCGCTGCGCGACCGTAAAGATGATATTCCGTCGCTCGTGCTGCACTTCCTCCAGCGCTACGGAAACGGCCATCAGCTTAGCACCGAAGTGATGGATTCGCTGTGCAATTACGATTGGCCCGGAAACGTCCGCGAACTGGAACACACCGTTCAGGGTATGGTCGCGATGAACTCCGGGCCGTGGATCACGCCTGTTGATCTGCCTTCAACCATCATGAATCGGTCCTTCGAACGATCCTGCGAAGCCCATCCCGCGCAGACGGACAACTCCCCTTCTCCCTTTTTCGGAGGGGGAGGGATTATTCCACTGGCGGAAGTCGAGAAGCGCGCCATTGTGCAAGCCATCGATTACACCAAAGGCGACCGAACCGTGGCGGCAGCCATGCTCGGAATCGGGCGCACCACGCTTTACCGCAAGCTGAAAGAGTACGGCTTGTAAGATTGAGGCGTGCGGATCGCCCTTGATGCCACTTACAGCGTTGACCCTTATCCGTCCGGCATCGCCGTTTACTCGCAGGAACTGCTGCGCGGCTTGCCCGCGCTGTATCCGAACGACGAGCTTCTGTACTGCTATCGGCCCAAGCAATGGCGTAAACAGTCGATTGTTCTTTTTCCGAATGCCCAGTCGCGGCTGCTGCAGTGGCCGGTGCCGCTTCGTCCGCAGCCTCATCTCTTTCACGCCCTCAATCAGCGCGTGGACCGGCGGATAGCGCCCGCTGTAGTTTGCACGTTCCATGACTTGTTCGTGATGACCGCCCAATACTCGACACCCGAGTTCCGCAAGCGCTTCACCGAACAAGCTAAACGCGCCGCTGCCAATGCCGACCTAATTATTGCCGTGTCCCAGTTTACGGCGGATCAGGTGCAAGATCTATTGAATGTCCCCGCCACACGCATCCGTGTCGTGCCGCATGGCGTTCACCAGCTTTCTCTCGACCTCCCGATACAACGCGAGAATGTCGTCCTGTTCGTGGGCGCCCTGCAACTGCGAAAAAACATCGTCCGGCTGCTGGAAGCTTTTGAGAAAACCGATTGTCCCGATTGGAAGCTCATTCTTGCAGGGGCGCCGGGTGGTTACGGCGGAGCGGAAATTAAGGAGAGAATCCGCAACAGTTCCTGCCGGGACAGGCTCGAAGTCACCGGCTATGTGCAGCCGGAAGAACTGGAAAAGCTTTACTGCCGGGCCAGCATCTTTGCCTTTCCATCGCTCGACGAAGGATTCGGCATGCCGGTGCTGGAAGCAATGGCGCATGGAGTTCCTGTACTTACCTCCAACCGGCCCGCGCTAACGGAGGTCGCCGCCGACGCGGCAGTTGTGGTCGATCCGTTGGACAGCGATGCTATCGCGGAGGGTCTTCAGCAACTTATGCAAAACTCCCATCTGCGGGAGCAATTACGAATGAAAGGAACCGAACGCGCACGCCGGTTTTCCTGGGCACGCACGGTACGCGAGACGCACGCCGTTTACCAGGAATTAATAGCCTAAAAGGGACTCTTACTTCTTGTCGTCCTCAATAGAGATCTTCAAGGCCCGCAAAAACTTTTGATCCTGCGAGGTAAGGCTGATTGTGCCATCCGATTCAACTGCGATAGAAGGCTCTGAGTCATCTTCCGATTCAGCTTCTCCGTCTTCACGCTTATTGAATCCTATGGTAGCTTCGAGGACGAGAAAAACGTCGTAGCCAGCACGCTTGATTTCGCCAATCGCGCTGGCGATACGATCCGAATCAGAAAGCGATTCGTTAATAGCGTTGCCAAGCTCCTGCATCAGCTCCTTCAATCTATCGTCCAAAATGTCCCCTTTCCCGGACATCTTCAGGTTAACACCCACTCCGGGCTTGTAAAGCTGCGGTTAAATTTGAATTCACAGTCGAAATACTCCTAATTAGTAGTGTCTAATTCTTGTAGATACTACCAGCTTTTTTGATGCCCAAAGCACTAGGATTGCTCCTCAAAATAGCAAACTGCTGGAGGAACTCAGCTACTATTTGCTTAGTACGTTTCGGAATCCTTTTGCTCGTACGGCTTGGTGGAGTAGCGTGCTGCTTCCTCCTGTGCGCCGCCCGTATTGTCATGAGTACGAATCGCCAGCTTATATTCGTTCATAGCACGGTCACGCGAGCCGATAACATCAAATACCTTCCCTAAATTGACGTGCGCCCAGACTTCGGTCCACCTTGGGTCAAGGTCGCCATTAAAGGCAGCTCGGAATTCATTCGCTGCCTGCTGGTAATTCTTCTGCCGGAAGAACAACTCGCCAATGCGATAATGAGCCAGCGAACTATTCTTGTTCACATCCAGCGCCTTCTCGTACTCGCGCAAGGCGTTAGAAAAATCGTTGATTTCGACAAATTGCTCGCCGCGCCGGATTGCAACCGCAATTTGCGTGCTTGGGTCCAATCGCAGCAGGACGTGACCGGGATCAAGCGTCAGCTTTCTGGGTTTTCCAAACGTGTCGACGCTGAACTCGGAAGAAGTGCCGGTCACCTCAATTTTCTTGTCTTCCGGATTACCTTCCGTTTCGATGCGAAGATCAACCGGCATGCGGAAAGTGTCGAGATCTTGATTAATTTTGCCGACCACGCGGAAACCCTTCTGCGTCCGAAATACCGTATACTCCAACTTCAAATCAGGCGAGCCGCTCGATTCCAGCCATTGGATGAAGAAGTACCGTAATTCCTGGTTCGAAGCCTGCTCCATGGTTTTGCGGAAATCTTCGCTGCTGGCGGATTTCCAACTATAGTTATCCATGAATGCCTTTAAACCTTTTTTAAAGTTGTCGTCACCTACTACATTGCGCAGCATATTCAAAATGGCCGCGCCCTTGGCCGCCGTCAGCGCCCAATACTCCGGCGAGTAATCTTCGAGACGCGCGGCTTGCAGCACCGGTGGATCTTTCACCGTCATCGCTTCCACATACGTTGCTTTCAGGTCCGTGTCCGCCGCGCCCGGTCCGCCTACATGCTGGAGATAAAGAAGCTCGGAGTAGCGCGCCGGTCCATTAACCAGCCACAGGTGGTTGCGGTTCACAGGCGAAACCAGCCCTCCCCACCATTGCCGCGAAAGCTGATTGCTCAGAATGCGGGTATTCACTTTTTTTGTGATCGAGCCGGGAGCAAGAAACAAAACGCCGGGAGCAGAGTAACCGTTCACCGCGCCCGCTTCCGTTTCTACCATCGTGAGGTTAGCCTGCGGTGCGAGGCCGTACTCAGATGTCATAAACGTCATGATCTTGCCGGTTTCATCGCCGTACGCCTGAGAGCTCGCTGCTTCCGCATCCCGGAAATAAATGTTTGTGCTGATTCCCTGCGAAGAAACCCGGACAGGATTTCCTTTTACCAGAGCGATGCTGCCCGGAAAGCTAGGCTTCTCATAGTGAAGCGAGTAGACTGTTTGTCCGCCGCTGCCGTTGTCCGCCTTTATATCTCCGCTGCCCACCACTCGATATTCCGATGGAGTGGTGATGTGCAAATCCGCCGCAAAGCGGTTGACAGTATACCCGCTTACCGGAAACCAGCGCGCCGGATAAAGAAGATAGCCGTAATCGGGATGGAGAGCCGCGAACTTGATTCCATACACCGGGGAATCTTCATTGCCGGTCAGCTTGCCGCTGTAGGTCAGCGCAACGGCGGCAGGTTGTCCTTTCGACAAGCCGTTGGCAAATGCAAC
>CAXTWT010000070.1:0-17001 GCA_964247955.1 uncultured Bryobacteraceae bacterium | reverse complement strand
CAGCCCCGTATTAGTTATATCCTTGGAGAAAGGAGACTTCGGATGGCAACGGCAGAACTAGTGATTCCCGAACCACCGCTAGAACTGCTTAACGAGAAGTACCTGGAGTATTTGGACGGCCAGTGGATTAAGAAGGAAAGCGTGGGACGCGCAAAACACGAGGATGTCACTCAAGTTGTTTACAATCTGCTGAACCGTTACCGCTCCCTGGTCGGCGGCAAGTTGGCTCAACACTGGACCATCATTCTCGGGCCGGACAAAGCCGAACCCGACGTGACCTTAAGCCATCCTGTTTACAACACTCATGGAGGCTATTTTGTCTCGCCCGCCTTCTTAGTCGTAGAAGTCCGATCTTACGGCCAAACTCTTCCTTATCTGGTCAACAAATGCACGAACCGCTATCACCGTGCCGGTATTCCGTATTGCTGGATCATCGACGCCGACAGCCAAACCGGTTACGAATGCCACCGGGAGGGTCCACACCCGCAAAAGGTTGAAATTCTTACTGCCGGACCTATCATCGCGCTTCCAGTTGCTCAAATCTTCGAAGAAGCGGCAAAGCTTTAGAGTATCCCTTGTCCTCCGTTAACTCCTTCCAGCAACGCCCTTGGAAGATGCGCTTTCAGGAAAGAGGCGCGGATCGAATTGAAATGGCTCAACGCTCGCCAGCTTTACAAGATGTCAAAAAATTTTGAAGCCGGATTGAGCATCACGTTATATTCAGGAACAATAACGGACGGAATCAATCGTGCAAGCTCAGAACGGCCGTAGTTGTGGATGTTTGGATCTGCCTTGGCTGCGGTGATTGACCGATGAAAAGTTATAAATGGCGGCCAACCTGGCGTGGAGGTTGCGTGAGAAAGGGAGGTAACCTCAATTTCCATCTTCACAAAATCGTCCGGGATATCGGTTTTATCGAGATGGGCCAGAGTTTCTAAAATCGCCGTGGAAAGACTTAAAGACGTGTAGATGATTCGTTGCCCCTTGCAGTTCCATCGGCCTGAATACATGGACGCTCCAATCCCGCTGAGATCGGCATATTTGGCACGAGTAAGCCTATACAGGATGAGCGGAAAGTTCGGGATGGGAAAGGAAGAACAAGGTCTTCCGAGGTCAGAAGTAAACTCCGTGCTCGATTTTGCCCAACACATTGAGGATCGGGGTCGAATCGAAACTGGAATCCGCTAGCGCCTCAAGAGGAGATTTCTCATCGAAATCGGAACTTGATCGGGAGAGCCAGCGTGTTGCTTTCAGTTCGTTCCCGAACACGTCAACGGCTCGTTCCACAACCGTCTTATATGCCAAGTACCGCTGTTCGGCTTCCCTTTCCGTATTAGCATTGAGAAAGATACCGAGTTCTACATCTGTGGTAACAAGTGTCTCAGCCAAGGATTCACTGATACTGGCGCGAACTTTTTCCATCTTGCTTTCATTATCTCTATTTCAAGCGGGCTGGGCAGCAAGTCGAAACCCTCACCGCCGGACCTTATTATTCAAATTTCAGCTGCTCAGATCTTCGAAGAAGCGGTAAAGCTTTAAAATGACCAACTCCGCCATTCATAAACTCTTGCTCCTTGCCGGCGCCTTGGTTCTTCCGGAATTCTTAACTGCCGGTATCTGCAATACGAGTGTGCATTCAAACGACTATCGGCACGAATTCCAGTTCTTTGCGGGCTATTCCGCTCAGTCCTCAACTTTGATCGGAACTGCTACCGATCGACGTTTTGTTTTAGCAGGATTTTCTTACAGCTATGAGTGTTGGGATGTAAAAGGAGTATCCATCTCCTACACGGCGGACGTGCTGCCGGCGGCCATCCTGCTCCAGCCTTCGCAATACTTGTATGATGAACTGCCGAGCGGCGTATATATCAGGCGTTTCTCGCCCAGTCACGCAGTCTACGGCGCGGGAGTGACGCCCATCGGCTTCACCGCTGACTTCCTGCGGACTCGAAAGTTCCACCCTTTCTTCCAACTAAATGGAGGAATTATCGCCTCCACGGAACCTATCCCGGAAAACGTGTTGAACGCAACCGAGCTGAATTTTCTGTTTGATTTTGGAGGCGGAGCGCAGTGGCGGCTGGATAAAAGTCACGCCATCAGATTGGGCTACAAGTTCCTCCATATCTCGAACGCTGACAGAACCTCCACCAACCCCGGAGTAGACAATAACGTTTTTTACGCCGGATTTTCATTTCTTAAATAGACTGATGCGTGACTTTCGCCATGCTAGCCATCCCGGTTGCGCAGCAAATCCCGCAATGCCTTACTGTAGGTGCGGCTCACGCGAAGCAAGGTTCCATCCCGCAGAGTGATCTGGCAATCACGATTCGCCAGCGGATCAATGCGCGCGATCCGGTCCACTTGCACCATAGCCGAGCGATGGACGCGCCGGAAGTGACTGCTGTCCAGCCGCGTTTCGAGTGAGTTGAGCGACTCACGAAGCAGGTGCGTCTTGCCGCCCACATGCAGGCCGGCGTAATCACCTACGGCTTCAACCCAATCGATTTCTTCCGTCCGGATAAAGGTAATGTGGTTGCCGGTGCGAACGGCGAAACGCTGGACCGCCGTGTCCGAACGGTGCCGGTCTTGTTGCTCCAGCAACTTGCGCAGCCGGTCCTGAAGATCCTCCTGCCGCTCCAACGTTAAAAGCCGCCGGGCGCGCCCCAGCGAGGCGGCGAAACGGCCGTCATCGACCGGCTTTAAAAGGTAATCGAGGGCTTGCACTTCAAAGGCGGCAAGGGCATACTCATCGTATGCGGTCAAGAAGATGACGCAGGGAACACAGCCTGTCGGAAGGGACCGGAGCACGTCGATGCCGCCCATACCCGGCATTTGGACATCAAGAAAGACCAGGTCGGGTTTTAGGCTGAGAATGGAACGGACTGTCTCTTCCCCGTTGCCGCACTCACCAACGACCGTCATATCGGAGTGATCCCGAAGGCGAAGCACCACGCCCCGTCTCGCCAGGGATTCATCATCGGCAATCAAGACCTTGATCATGACTTGAGGCTCAGCGCACGCCCATTACTGATGGCGGACTCGGTAAAGTCAAGCGGGAAGGTGATGGTGACCGTAAAGTCGCCGCCGGGCGTTTCAGCTGTGCGCAGCGTGGCTTCCGGGCCATAAAGCTGTTCCAGTCTGGCCAGCGTATTGGCAAGGCCAAGCCGCTGGCCTTGCTCGCCGGCATGTGAACCTTCACCGATTTCTTTTCCATAGCCTTCATTGGTAATCTGCATGCGTAGGCTTGCCTCGCTCACGTCGGCGCGAAGCACAATGGTCCCGCCTTCCGGGCGTTTAGCGATGCCATGCCGGACGGCGTTCTCGACCAGCGGTTGCAGCAGAAGGCGCGGAACCCGTGCTGTCCGCGCCTCCGGCGCAATCTCAAAAGAAACAGCAAGCCGCGAACCGAACCGCACTTTTTCGATAGCCAGATACTCTTCCGTGACGGCAAGTTCCTCTTCGAGCGAGACCTGATGAGTATCCGGCGCATCGAGCGTGCTCCGCAAAAGGCCAGCTAATCTGGCAATCATCTGTGTGGCGGCCCGAGGCTGATTATCCAGCACCAGAGTCGAGATGGCGTTAAGAGTATTGAAAAGAAAGTGGGGCTGCAGTTGATAGCGCAAAGCGCGGAGTTGCGCCTCGCGCGCCAAGGATTCGGATGCCAAAAGACGCAGCTTCTGTTCTTCGAGACTCCCATAGTGCTTGATGCCGAAGTAAAAAGCGCTCCAGGCGATCAGAACGAAGCTGGCTCCTGTTCCTCCAGCGAAAGCGTAGACCAAACGGAAAGCCATTTTCAATCCTCCGAGATGAATTTCCGCCCAGATGGAAGCTGCGGAGATGATAATGCCCAGTAGGTAAGATGCCAGAAGACAGACAATCAACGCCCGGAAAAACCCCATTCTGCGGCGCCACAAAGCGCGGCAAAGGGCATACATGAGAAAGCTCGCCGCAAAGCCCGCCAGCAGAAATGCGCTGCGATAGGCAATATCGCCGCGCATCTCCCGAAAGGGAATGAGGGCAGCAGCCACAGCAAGGCTGTACAGCAGCCAACCGCCAAGCTGAAAAGTCCAGAAAGACGGGATACGGGGAGCGGGTTTTTCGGGAGCCGCCTGCGCCACAGGCTCATTCTAGCGGAGAGCGAGCCGGATGCCCGCATCGTTCCGGCGCAGGAAACAGGCGTTTTGGCGCAAAACCGGAGCGTTTGATTGGAAGGAAGATGCCCAACGCCCTTATTCATTCTAGGCTGAGGAGCATGCAGCCGTTACGGCGCTTTCATCCTTTGTTACTCGTGGTGGGCTTGACCGTTCTTGGCAGCCCAGGCCGCTCTCAAGCGTTCAAGTTGACTCCTCCCGCCAGCTTCCGTTTCGAGGGCGACTGGCAGTGTTCGGGTCGTTTTCCCCGCAGCGGCAAAACGCATCGCTCTTCCTATCACGGCGCGGCAAATGCTGATGGCCGGTGGATCGTGTTGACTGAAACGGACATTGAGCCAAAGGGGTACGTAGGGATCTACGAACTAGGTGCGGATGCTGGCGGAACAAAACTCATTTTTCTCGATGTGAATTCCGCAGGTTATGCGATCTTTGACAGCCCCGGCTGGCAGGGGCAGACCCTAACGGTTACCAGCACGGAGGTGCATTATGCGAAAGTCTTCCCGCAAAATCGTTTTATTTACACCGTCAAGGATGCCCAGCACTTTGACGTGGAGTGGCAGGTAGAAAAAGATAATGCCTGGGCATCGGGAGATTCCCTGCACTGTTCCGCACAGGGACCCGGAACTGATGTGAGCTATTTCCTTCCCGATGTACACGAGGGAGAAACGTATAACACCGTGTTCTCGCGAACGATTTCCTTTAAAGGCGAAAGCATGGACGAGTTAGTACACCGGGTGTCTGGCACGGCGAGCACAGTGGTGACGAAGGTACAGCCGGACGATATCGAGATGAATGATACGTATCGCTACGACGGCATGCAGGCGGGAGAAGGAACCGACCAACGGAAGGACTCCGGCCGCATCAACTGCTTTAACGGCCAATGTCAGACGGCTACTGACGGGAGCGGTACGTTCTTCAATGCGCTGCTATGGGGCCAACCGCCAGATAACATCCGGCCGGGAGTCAGTTGGAGCATTCACATCGACGTGCCCTGGGAGTTGGGACCGCCCGGTGAACAAATCGTTACCGTGATCTCTGCCGACCCGACTACAGGGACGGTTCTACTGAAGCGAGAGGGATCGGGCGACGGTTTTTTTGATCACGATTTGAAGCAGGTCTCTATTACGCGAGCCGGGAAAACCTATAAGGTCGCCGTGGCGCCGGGCCGGGCGCGCTGGAGTGGTCAGACGATCTTCCGCCGTGGCGTTGTTCTCAGCGACGAGCTCATGATGGAACGGCCCGTTACCCTGAGTTCCGTTGAGTTTGGAAAATCCTCCGCCACGGAGCGCCAATACATTTTACTGAATGCGGCTCCTTCGCGAAAGGAGCCGCAATGAGGAATAGACTTCCTGGGCGGCTGACAGCAGCGGCATTCCTGCTGTCTTCGGTTCTCCCCGCAGCCGACCAATCAGCGCGGACGCTGCTCCGCCGGGCTCTTGACGCGCAGGGCGGTGAACAAAAACTGCGCACCCTGAAGAGCGTGCAGTGGGAAGCGTCCGGTTATCGCAACGAGCTGGAGGAATCGGAGCGGCCGGAAGGTCCTTACATCACGGATTTTCTTGCGGTATCAGAGATCCACGACTTTCAAGGGGACCGTTACCGCAACGTGACTGAGGCCAATGTCTATCCTGTTTATAAAACATCCTCGGTTCTGGTGGTAGACAGAAACGTCGCCATGCGGTCCGTGAATGGGCATGCGCTGCCCGGAACGCCGCAACAGGTCCAGTTAGCGCAGGAACGGGTGGCGTTGAGTCCGGAACGTCTCCTGCTGACGGCGCTTGATGCGCCGGACATCCATCAGGAGCAGGACACGGTGCTGCAATCGGTTCCGCAAAAAACGTTAGCTTTTACTCTCGATGGCGCGCCGGTTCGCGTGTATCTTAATGCTTACACGCATCTGCCGACGGCGGTCGATTACTCCGGCCCGCTGGCCCATAGCAATTTTTGGGCATATCTGGGCGATGTGACTATGCGGACTTGGTACGGCTGCTGGTGGCTGGCCAAGGGCGGCATTCATCTGCCTATGCAGCGGAACATGGAGGGCAACGGTTTGCCGGATCAGATGCTGGTAATTCGTAAACTGCAAATCGACGAACCGCTTTCTGAGTCGGACTTAACGATACCCGCCGATGTCCGCGCCCAGTTTCATCCTGAGGCCAAGCCTGTTGATCTTGAGCATCTTCCTTTGGGAAACCCCGCGCAACTGGCCAAAGAGCTGGCTCCGGGCATTCTTCTCATTCCGGGAGCATGGAATGTTACCCTGGTGCGGCAGGACGACGGTATTGTGGTTCTGGAAGCGCCGATCTCTTCCGGTTACTCCGCGCAAGTGATAGCCGAAGCGCATCGGCGTTTTCCCGGGCAACCGATTAAGGCCGTGATTACCACTTCGGACTCCTGGCCTCATCTTGCCGGAATCCGGGAGTATGTCGCGGAAGGGATTCCGATTTATGCGCTGGATTGGAACCGACCGGTTCTGGATAGGCTCATAGCCGCGCCACGCCGCAGCAAACCAGATCAGTTGCAAAGTTCACTACGCTCAGCGCAATGGCGTATCGTGCATGGCAAGACGGTGCTGGGAACAGGGATCAACCATTTGGAACTCTACCCGATTCGCGGAGAAACCAGCGAACGTCAAATGATGGTCTACTTTCCGCAGCATGATTTGCTTTACGGGAGCGATCCCTTCCAGCGCGGGGAAGACGGCAGCTTTTTCTATCCCCAGACGGTAACAGAATTGATGGACGCGGTAGCCCGTGAACACCTGAAAGTGGACCAGTTCTTCATGATGCACATCGGCCTTACTCCCTGGACTGATCTAGCGAAAGCCGTAGCAAAAGCCGCAGCGCGGGACACGCCGAACGGATCTTTGTAGAGCGCTCATCCTCTTTGTGGCAAGCGCCAATGCTGACGCGACAGCATTGGCGCTTTAAAGCTTCGCCGCCTGCTCCCACCCGGCAAACACAATCTCATTCAAAGGCTTGCGTGTGCGCACCTGCAATTCCATCTGCTTATAATTGTCCGGCAAACGATCCGGATTACCGAAGTAACCAAGCGCCCAGCAGGCGACCGGTTCAAAATCATTCGGAATGCCGAAAGCAGTGCGTAGCGCCTCCCTGTCAAAACCCGCCATGCCGTGCGTGTGCAGCCCCAATGCCGTCGCCTGAAGCGAAAGCGTCGCGGAAGCAGCGCCGACATCGTGTACCGCGACTGAGTTAGGCGAACCGTTATGGCTGAAAGTTTTCTTGGCCAACGAAGCGTACAGAACCGGCGCAGAATCAGCCCAGCCCTGGTTTAGCGGCAACAAAGACTGAAAAATCTTGTTCCAAGTCTCATCGCCCTTGCGACCTACCAGGAAGCGCCACGGCTGCTCGTTATACGAAGAAGCTGCCCAGGAAGCAGCCGTGAAAAGGGTCTTCAAATTAGCATTGCTCACCGGCTTATCGGCAAAAGCGCGCGGACTCCAGCGGCGCAAGATGATGTCCTCCACAGGAGCCTCGGCAACCGCGTGCTTTTTCTGTTCCAGATCAATAGTTTCCGGCATGGAGATCTATGTTTGCTAAAAACATGGATGCTCCATCCCTCCGCTATGATTCATGCACAAGTCCTTAATACCCGCTAGCTTGGAATTACCAGTTCCTGCCCCACCCGAATCTTGTCCGGGCTTTCGAGCTGATCCTGGTTCGCCTCGAATATCTTGTTGTACTCATTCGCATTGCCGTAAAAGTCTTTGGCAATCTTGGAAAGCGTATCTCCGGGCTTTACCGTGTAGGTCCGCTGCGAGGAGCTTCCGCCGCCCGAAGAAGCCTGTGTTGTCTGCGCCTGTTGCGGTTGCGGAAGGCTCGAATCAATCGTAAGGTCGCAAGTCAAATCACTATAGGAAGGATCAACCGCCTTAATCTGATTCCAGACATCGTTCTTAATGTCCTGCGAAGGCGCAGCGCCTTGAATAAACAGCTTATTGTCCTGCACATGCAGATGCGTCAGGTGGACGCCTTCCCGCTGAATGGCGTCCAGTGCGCCCTGATACTTACTCTTTAGTTCTTCCAATCGATCCATTTCGAAGTCTCCGTTCTTAGGACCAGGAACGCTTGGGAAAAGTATCGTGAAAATCTTGCTACCCTAAAAGAAACAAGCTCTTCCGGTCGAGAACAAAAGTCCATCTTTGCCCCATCTTCGCGCTCTGTCGCGAATCCAATAAATAGGCTTTCCCCTCGCAGGAAGATCGTGGAGAAATCAAAATGGCTGCAACTGTTATCGGCGCGCGTGAGATTCGCCCTGTCCGCTTTTGGGAGTCCACCAACGGCAAAAAAGTTATCATGGGCGTGACTGGCTTTATCCTATTCGCCTTTATCGTCGGGCACATGCTCGGCAACATGCAAATCTATGCCGGAGCCGACAAGTTCAACGGCTACGGCCACTTTCTGCACGGCGTGCCGGAACTGTTATGGATGGTCCGCATCGGCCTTCTCGCGGCTGTCGGCCTTCACATCTGGGCCTCGGTCGGACTCGCGGCGCGCAAAATCAACGCCCGTCCCGTCGCCTACGCCAAGCGCCAAAATACGGTTTCCAGTTACGCTTCCCGCACCATGTATTGGAGCGGCCCCATCCTGCTCGCCTTTGTTATCTACCACATTCTCCATCTCACTGCCGGAATCGTTCATCCCGGCAGCAACTTTAGAGAAGGCGATGTGTACGCCAACACCGTCGGCGGCTTCCAGGTCTGGTACGTGTCCGCCTGGTACATCTTCTCGATGATCCTGCTCGGCCTGCACCTGCGCCACGGCTTCTGGAGCATGTTTCAATCGCTCGGCATCAACCACCCGCGTCACACTCCCCTTTTGCAAAAGGCCGCCATCGCTTTCGCCGTCATTATCACTGTCGGTTTCATCTCGATTCCGGTCAGCGTTCTATTAGGGCTGGTGAAGTTATAAATGCAACTCGATTCCAAACTCCCGTCCGGTCCTATCGAAACAGCCTGGGACCGAACCCGCTTCGAGATGAAGCTGGTCAATCCCGCCAATAAGCGCCGCCACTCCCTGATTGTGGTCGGTTCCGGTCTTGCGGGCGCTTCCGCCGCCGCCACCTTGGGCGAGCTTGGCTATAAAGTGAGCTGTTTCTGCTTTCAGGATTCGCCGCGCCGCGCCCACTCCATCGCCGCGCAAGGAGGCATCAACGCCGCCAAGAACTATCAGAACGACGGCGACAGCATCTACCGCCTCTTCTATGACACTGTCAAGGGCGGCGATTTCCGCGCCCGCGAAGCCAACGTCTACCGCTTGGCGCAAATCAGTGTTGCCATCATCGATCAGTGCGTCGCGCAAGGCGTTCCTTTCGCCCGTGAGTACGGCGGAACATTAACGAACCGTTCCTTCGGAGGCGCGCAAGTTTCCCGCACTTTCTACGCCCGAGGCCAGACCGGGCAGCAGCTTCTTCTCGGCGCTTACCAGGCGTTAGAGCGTCAGGTCCAGGCCGGAACCGTCGCCATGTATCCGCGCACCGAAATGCTCGACCTCATCGTGATCGACGGACGCGCGCGCGGCATCGTCACGCGCCACTTGGTTACCGGCGAAATCAACGTCCACCTTGCCGACGCCGTGATTCTGGGCACCGGCGGCTACGGCAACGTGTTCTACCTTTCGACGAACGCCAAAGGTTCCAACGTCACCGCCCCGTGGCGCGCCCACAAGCGCGGCGCGCTCTTCGCGAATCCCTGCTTCACCCAGATTCACCCCACTTGCATTCCCGTTTCCGGCGAGTACCAATCGAAGCTCACCCTGATGAGCGAATCGCTGCGCAACGACGGACGTATCTGGGTGCCCAAGCAAAAAGGCGACAAGCGCGCCCCCGATCAAATCCCCGAACCCGACCGCGACTACTACCTGGAACGCCGCTATCCCAGCTTCGGCAATCTCGTTCCCCGCGATGTTGCTTCCCGTAACGCCAAGTACGTTTGCGATGAAGGCCGTGGCGTTGGCGAAACCGGGTTGGGCGTCTATCTCGACTTCGCCGATTCCATCAAGCGCCTCGGCAGCAAAGCTATCGAAGAACGCTACGGCAACCTGTTCGACATGTATCAGCGCATCACGGACGAAGACCCCTACAAAGTCCCTATGCGTATCTATCCCGCTATCCACTACACGATGGGCGGACTGTGGGTTGATTACCACTTGATGAGCACGATCCCCGGCCTTTTCGTCATTGGCGAAGCCAACTTTTCTGACCACGGAGCCAACCGTCTCGGCGCCAGCGCCCTCATGCAAGGTCTTTCCGACGGCTACTTCATCATTCCCTACACCGTCGGCGACTATCTAGCAACCAACAAACTCGAAAAGGTTTCCGAATCGCACCCTGAAATCCGCAGCACCGTGGCCTGCGTCGAAAACACTTTACAGAAACTTCTCTATATCAATGGCAAGCGCACCGTCGATTCCTTCCATCGCCAGCTCGGCAAGATTGTGTGGGACTATTGCGGCATGTCCCGCAGCGCCGCAGGTTTACAAAACGCCATCGGCCAAATTCGCGAACTGCGTGAAGAATTCTGGAAGAACGTCAAAGTTCCCGGCACCGGCGACGACTTCAATCAAAGCCTGGAAAAAGCAGGCCGTGTGGCCGACTTCTTCGAACTCGCGGAACTGATGTGCGTCGACGCCCTGGAGCGCAACGAATCCTGCGGAGGCCATTTCCGCGAAGAATACCAAACCGCCGAAGGCGAAGCGCAGCGCGACGACGAACAATATTCATACGTCGCCGCCTGGGGCTATAAAGGCTACGGTAATCGGGAAGAACTGATCAAGGAATCGCTTGAGTTCGACTACGTTCACCCCAGCCAGCGGAGTTACAAATAATATGAGAGTCACGTTAAAAGTCTGGCGTCAGACCAACCGGCAAGCGTCCGGCCAGTTCATCAGCTATCCCATGGACAGCGTTAACCCCGAAATGTCCATGCTCGAATGTCTGGATGTATTGAATGAAGAACTGATCGAACGCGGCCAGGAACCTATCTCGTTCGAGCACGATTGCCGCGAAGGCATTTGCGGCTCCTGCGGCTTCATGATTAACGGAATCGCACACGGCCCGCTGCCCGCCACCACCGTCTGCCAATTAACGATGCGCCACTTCAAAGACGGCGAAGAACTGATCCTCGAACCCTGGCGCGCCCTGCCCTTTCCGATTATCAAGGATTTAGTGGTAGACCGCCGTTCCTTCGACCGCATTATCGCTTCCGGCGGCTACATCTCGGTCTCCACCGGCAACGCCCCGGACGGCAATGCCATTCCCGTCGCGAAGGAATCGTCTGATCGAGCGATGGACGCTGCTGCCTGTATCGGCTGCGGAGCGTGCGTCGCCGCCTGTCCGAACGCCTCCGCCGCTCTGTTTACGGGAGCAAAAATCACTCACCTGGGCATTCTTCCGCAAGGCAAACCCGAGCAGGACATCCGCGCCCTCCGCATGGTGACGCAAATGAACGCCGAAGGCTTCGGCGGCTGCACCAACATCGGCGAATGCACGGGTGTCTGCCCGAAACAGATTCCGCTCGAAGTTATCGCCGCCATGAACCGAGATTATCTCCGAGGCAGTTGGCGCGAGCGCGACAACATCGTCACCGCCCTGAAGCCCTTCACCGAATGGAGCACCGGCTCCAAACTCCAGGCCGACAACCGCCCCGCTCCTGCTAATCAACAGTAAGACAGAGCAGTGATGCCGGAACTCGCGCAGAATGAATTCCAGGGGGCCGTTTGAGTCTCGGGCGTGTTTACTTAGAAACTTCTTTCGTCAGTTACCTGGCCACTGCCTTGCAGCAGCGTATTAGTAATGATGTGAATACCGCTCATCGTCAGCTCTCCAGTTTGCTGTGGTGGACACGATACCAGCACCAATTCGACTTGTTTATCTCTGCTACGGTTCTTCGAGAATGCAGCACCGGCCATCAAGATGCGGTGAATCATCGGCTTCAGATTCTCGCTTATGCCGAAATCCTCTCCGACAATCATGAAATAATAGAGTTAACAAGGCGATTGGTGGAGCCTGCCGGACCCTTGCCCCGCAAAGCGGAAGCCGACGCGACGCACATTGCATTTGCCAGTGTGTATGGTTGTAATTACTTGCTGACATGGAACTTTAAGCACATCGCGAACGCCCTATTGCAGCCAACTCTGAATCAAATTGTTCAATCCTATGGCTACGAATCTTCCCTCATCTGCACACCAGAACAATTCCTCGCTGGAAACCGTGATCTCGGATGAAATCCTAGACGAACTGTACGCTTTTCGCGAAGCCTACGCGGAGCAGTTTGACTATGATCTCGAAAAGATGTTCGAGGACTTACGCGCATTCGGGAAAAGCCACCCAGTTGTACGAGCGGCTTCGATCCAACCCGTCCCACGGAAACCAACTGGAAAGTAAAAGGGTCCAGCCGAAATTACCCTTTCCCTCTTGCATGAGCATCACGGCACCCTGATTGTAAGGTGTTTGCAGCTTGGTGCTTTCCTTTGGGGCAGTTGGCGTGAGCGCGACAACGTCGTTACGGCCCTGAAGCCCTTCACCGAATGAATCACCGGCTCCAAACTCCAGGCTGACAACCGCCCCCACCTTCGACGCATTGCGAATATCGCACTTGAGGTAATAAATCGTCCGGAGCGTGGCTTACAAATTCAAAACTTGTCATCCTATTTATTAAGCCCAACGCGGCGGACGAGGTCCTCAAAACGAGGGTCGCCACGGATAGGATCAAAGAAGGGGTGTACTTTCAGGAATTGCAGAATGTTTGACTGCTCCGCGTAGGCCCGCTCGAACCACAAAAATGCCTCGTTATAGTCGCGAAGCGCCAGATAAGGATTGATAAAACCGCCTGCTGGAATATAGTTCTTCTGTCGACGCCTTTCTAGTTCGTCAATTAGGCGAAGCGCTTCGGCGCGGTGCCCGGCATACCCATGCGCCGCCGCCAGCAACTCGACAGAGCCGGGGCTGCGGCGCATCAGGGAAACTGTTCTTTCGAGTTCGGAAATTGCCTTCTCCGGCTGACCTTTGCCAATCAGTGCGAACCCTAGAAAGAAACTGGCAATAGCAGAGTCCGGGTGGACTGCGAGCACGCTGCGCAGTTCCCGAACGGCCTCGTCATAGTGGCGGGCCTGGAACAGAATCCAACCGATGCTAGCGCCGGTAGCCCCTAGCGGGTCCAGTTCACGGGCGCGTCGGGCCCAAGCAATCGCCTCTTCTGTACGCCCTTGGCACAGCAACCAATTCGCAAATCCCAGGTGCGCGGCTGCGTCATTCGGCTTTAACTGAAGGGCTCGCTGGTATTCCGCCTCTGCATCGCTCCACTGCCATTGTTTCTGGTATATATCCGCCAGCAGAACGTGCGCTTCGGCCAATTCCGGGTCCAGTTCCAGCGCCTTCTTGGCCGCCCGGATGCCCTTGGGACGCATCTCGCCCGGAGGAGCGCCGACAAGGATCAGACTGAGGTTTTGATACGCGCTGGCCAGACCGACGTAAGCCGGTGCAAACGTAGGGTCCTTGCGGATTGCCTCCTCGAAGCAGGCGATGCTCTCTTCGAACTCAGCCCGATTGTTACGTGGGCCGAACTGTCCTTTGAGGTAGCTCTCGTAAACTTCGGGCGAAATATGGCGTGCGGCCACCAGCCGGGAGTGTTCCTGTCCGGTGACCGTCACCTCGACCTTTTCGGCAATTGATTGCGCTATGTCACTCTGCAGAGCAAGTACGTCCCCCATGGCGCGATCATAAGTTTCCGACCAGAAATGCTCGTCGGCTGCGCCGCGAATGAGTTGCGCGTGGACGCGAATCCTGTCGCCCTGCCGGATGACCGACCCCTCCACCAAGGCATCCACCCGGAGCATCGCGGCAATCTCCGGGGCCGAAAGCTTGGTCTCCTTGAAGCGCATCACCGACGTGCGGGAAATGACGCGCAGATCGCGAACGGCGGCGAGGCGTCCGATGATTTCCTCGGTCATTCCGTCGGCCAGGTACTCCTGCCCTGGATCGCCGGACAGGTTTTTCAGAGGCAACACGGCCAGGGATTTGATGGCTGGCTGCCCCGTGTTCGCAATACTATTACGGTACAGGACAACACCGACAACCAAGCCTGTCAGCAAGGCTGCTCCCATCAGCAGCACCCGGTAGCGGGTCAGAGCGAATCTCTTTTCAACCGGCAGATCGGAAAGACCAGCAGCGCCCGGATTAGTTATCTCCGGCGCAGGACTGATGTTCAACTCCGCAATTGGCGGAAAAACGACGGCAGGTTGCGCGTCCGCCAACGGCGCGATAAAGCGGTAACCACGTCGCGGAATCGTTTCCACGTAACGCGGCGCGCCCGAGGAGTCCTCCAGCACCTCGCGAATCCGGGCGACGGCGTTGTTCAGCCCGTGATCGAAATCAACGAACGTATCAACCGGCCAGAGCTCCGAATGCAGTTCTTCCCGGGTGACCACCTGGCCGGCACGTTCCACCAGCACAGCCAGGACTTGGAAGGGCTGCCCCGAAAGCCGCAGCCGCATCCCATTTTTGCGCAGTTCTCCGGCTTGCAGGTTGATCTCAAACGCACCGAAGCGGTAAACTCCGCCCTCCTGCGTTGGCCCCGCCATAGAACTCCCGAAAGCGTATCACATGGAAGCCATACTTTCGGAGATGGATTTGGATTTCTTCTGAAATGAGTGACTTAACCTCTGAGGTGAGTTGGATGTGAAAAGGAGAGCGGCAGGATTGCACGCTGGGAGGCCCAAAGCTGAAGATCGCTGCTAAGGAGACCCTCATGCAATACTTACGAACTTCTCTCTTGAGCGCTGTAGCCCTGCTTACATCCATCAACGCCGGCGCTCAGAATGTTGTTACAGACTGGAACACGATGGCTTCGACCGCAATCGTGACCAACGCCGGGCAACCCCCAGCCGCTGCCAGTGTCTATTTTGCCTACACCAGCCTCGCCGTTTACGACGCTGTGAATGCGGTTCACCATCACCAGTTTCAACCGTTTTACTACTCCGGACATGCACATTCAGGCGCTTCGGACGAGGCGGCTGCTGTCGCCGCCGCGCATCGCGTGCTGGTGAATTACTTTCCTGGTCAGCAGGCGAACCTCGACGCGCAATTCAACAGCTCACTAGGCGCTATCGTGGCCGACTCCCAGGCCAAGGCTGACGGCGTGGATGTCGGCGAAGCGGCTGCGGCAGCACTGATTTCCGAGCGTGCTGGGGACGGCCTGAATGCCAATGTTCCGTACACCCCCGGCAGCGGGCCCGGTGTTTGGCAGCCGACGCCGCCTGGTTTCCTGCCCGCTGCTACGCCTTGGCTCGGCCAAATGCGCCCGTTCACCATGCGGAGCGCCGGGCAATTTTTGCCGGACGGACCCACCGCGCTAACGAGCGAAGAATGGGTCGCCGACTACAATGCGACCCGCCTCTTCGGTGATGTAAACAGCACGCTCAGAACTCCGGCCCAAACTGAAATCGGCCTGTTTTGGACTCCCAATACGGCACAGCAGTACAGCCGCACTTTCAACGATTTGGTCCAGCACTACAATCTGGACGTCATGGACTCGGCCCGTCTTTTAGCGATTCTCTGGACGGGCTACGCCGATGCGGGAATCGGATGCTTCAACGGGAAGTACACCTATAGTTTTTGGCGACCGGTAACGGCCATCAGGGCGGGCGGCGACAATTCCGATCTCGCCGCAGATGCGAACTGGACTCCTCTGGGCACCACACCGAATCATCCCGAGTATCCGGCCGCGCATGGGTGCCTGACGGGCGCAGTTTCCAGTCTGGTGGCGGACTTTTTCGGCACTCGCAAAGTGCATGTTGTGGTGACCAGCACGGTATTCAGCGACGGCGTCCATACCCACACGTTTGAAAACACTGGAGACTGGCTCAACGAGGTGTACTGGGCGCGCATTTTCGCAGGGTTTCACTTCAATCATTCTCTTCAGGATGGGGCGGCGCTCGGCAGACAAGTGGCCGCTCAGCTTTTCGCGAACCATTTCGGTTTGGAGCACGGTCCCAAATAAACCGTGATCGTTGGCGCATTACCGGGTACCGCCAGAACACCAAGCCTCAGCGTCCGGGTAGCGCCTGCCGAGGCGCGCCTGGAGCCCAGGGGGTGGCGCAATCCACTTAGGTTGTCTTTGGTTGAGACAGGGAGCTAGGCAACTCCGTGCCAAGCCGCCAAAAAACGTAAGTGGCGACGCCGAAGAACAGCACAAACGAACCATTGATCCAGCCCCCGCGAACCACTCCGCCGACAGGCGCAGGAATCATCAGGAAATAGGAGCGAAACACCGAACTCGCCAGTGAAAGCGTAGTCGGAAGAAAGATAAGAAGCCACCGAGGGAACCGCGTCTTTTTCGAAAGCGCCAGCAGATACACCAAGGTTGTTCCCGCCGCACCCGCCGCGTACATGGGATAGGAAACGGCATCCCGCAAGCCGACAACTTGCGTTAACAGCATCTCGCGCGTCGTCTTCTCCGTGACCTTCGCGGCGAATCCCAAGCAGGTGTAGAGCGCATGGTAAGCTCCCCCGATCAGCATCATCACCGCCAGGAGAGCGGCAGCGGCACGCGCCCACTTCCGGCTTCCCGGTTGGAGCGTCCAAGAGAAAACACTCATGCCGCAGGCTGAAAACAGAGCGGCAACAGGACCGACAGCGCCTCCTGCAACGAGCAGCGGCAGGGGCCTTGCGGCCATTTCGCTGTAAGGATGAAATTCAGCGCCGCTGACCCAGTTGCCGTAGAACAGCATGTCTCCGGCAAGAAACAACACGCTCCCCAGCAGGCCGGATAAGCAGCACAGGCGTATCAAACGAGTGCCGGTTCGCGGATTCAGGCTCATGCTTTCTGCAACGC
>CAXTWT010000069.1:0-17020 GCA_964247955.1 uncultured Bryobacteraceae bacterium | reverse complement strand
AAACATAGTCTTCCACGTTGGAGTAATCGAAACCAAACTTGACGCTGTGCTTGCCGACGGTGTACGAGAGCGTATCCGCGCCTTGAAAACGCTGCTCGCTCGGATCGAGCCGGTTATATCCGGTTGAGTAGCCAATGTTGCTGATTCCGTAAGTACCCGCAATGCTCAATCCAATCGGACCGATGGAAGGCAGAAGACTCGGACTGTTCGGGTCATACTGACGATCTTTGAAAAAGCCGAACTTCGCTTCATTAACAAGGTTCGGCGAAAGGATGGATGTCAGTCCCACCTTGCCGGTGCGATCAAACACCGTTGTATTGGCATTATTCCCAACAGCGGCTCCATTGGTGAGCGCGATCTGCGTTTGAATGCCGTTAGGTGAGCGGAAGTCGAGATAGTTAAATTCAAAGCTGGCCCGATTATTTGCGTTGATCTGGTAATCAACCTTGCCGAAAAGCAGGTTCACATCGGCGTTGCGGGGGACTGTTTGCACCTGCGCGCGGCTGTAAATGTATTGCGTTGCGGCGGCGCACTGCGTGGCTGTTGCCGGAGCGCCGCACGCGGCCGGATTAATGGTGGTCGGGGTGGGAAACAACGTTCGATTGGTGACGTTCGACGAAGCAATCGGAAAATAACGCCGCTGCAACTCGCCGTTGAAGAAAAAGAACAGCTTATCCTTTTTGATTGGCCCGCCGATGCTTGCTCCCGCCTGATGCCGCCAGTCCTGCGGCTTCAAACCGTTCGAGCTGATATCTGTCGCATTCAGAGTTGAATTGCGGAAAAACCAGTATGCCGTTCCGTGGAACTCATTGGAGCCGCTGCGTGTGATCGTATTCACAATACCGCCCGAAGCCCGGCCGAATTCCGCCAGCGAACCGCTGGTGATTACTTGAAACTCCTGCACGGCGTCTTGCGAAATATTGTAAGTGCGCGTGCGGCCCGCATTCTCGTCATAGAAGTCGTTGGTTGTGTCAATGCCGTCGGTAAGAAAAGAATTGCCCCCGGCAAGGCCGCGAAAGGTCAACAAACCAAAGCCCGCATCGGACGTCACGCCCGGCGTGAGCAGCACAAAATTATCCACGCGCCGCCCATTAATCGGCAAATCCATAATTTGCGCGCTGCTGACAAGCCCGGACACGTCCGGCCTGGCTGTATCCACAATCGGCGCTTCCGATGTAACCTCCACCTGTGTGGCGGAAGAGGAAACCTGGAGCGACGCCGTCAAATTGACTGTCTGGCCAACGTTCAGATTGATGTCTTTTACCTGATAGGACGCAAATCCCGGTTGCGTCACCGTCACGCTGTATCCCGCTGCCGGAACCAGCGATGGCGCATTAAATACGCCGCTATCCGTTGTCTTCAGTTCGCGTCGAATGCCCTTGGACTGATTTTCAACAAGAACACCGGCGCCGGGCACCGCGCTGCCTGTCGCATCCGTAACGGTTCCCGAGATACTGCCGGTACCGGCGGTGTTCTGCCCCGGCAGCACGCAGCAAAGCGCGGCGAACAAACACACGAATCGTGTAAAGTTTCGAATCATAGAAATCCCTGAAATTTAGGATAGCCATAAAAGGTTTTACTTCGGTTAATAATTTCTTGATTGGCCTTTATAAGGATTGCGGGATGACCAATCAGAATGAAACTCTACGATTGCTATACTGCGATTTCATTTCGGTTGCAATCGGAATCTATGCGAAGAAAAGTAACGGTAGTCGGCGCAGGCAATGTCGGAGCCAATGTAGCTCAAAAAATTGCCGTTAAAGAGCTGGCGGACGTGGTTCTTGTGGATGTTGTGGAGGGTGTTCCACAGGGCAAAGGACTGGACATGCTCGAATCCGCGCCGGTGGAAGGCTATGATGTGCGGATCGTGGGCGCCAACAGCTATGATGATACAGCCGACTCCGACATTGTGGTCATTACCGCCGGACTTGCGCGCAAGCCCGGCATGAGCCGTGATGATCTTCTGTTCGCCAACTATGAGGTGGTTAAAACCGCTACGGAGCAGGCCGTGAAGCAATCTCCGAACGCGATCCTGATTCTCGTCACAAATCCCCTGGACGCGATGTGCTGGACCGCCATGAAAGTATCCGGGTTTCCTCGGGAGCGCGTCATTGGAATGGCCGGTGTTCTCGACACAGCGCGGTTCCGAACCTTTATTGCCGAAGAATTGAATGTTTCTTTTGAAAACGTAACGGCTATGGTGCTAGGCGGTCACGGCGACACCATGGTCCCTTTAGTACGCTTTACTAACGTGAGCGGCATTCCTTTGAGCGAACTGACAGATCAGGCAACGATTGATCGTCTGGTGCAGCGTACGCGTGATGGCGGCGCGGAAATCGTCAAGTACCTGAAAACGGGCAGCGCCTATTATGCGCCTGCGGCCTCCACGGTGGAAATGGTTGAATCCATTTTGAAGGATAAAAAAAAGGTTCTGCCGTGCGCGGTGTCTTTGGAAGGCGAGTACGGCATTAGGGAACTGTTCGTAGGCGTTCCAGTAAAACTCGGGTCAAAGGGCGTTGAAAAAATTTATCAGATCAAGCTCGACGCCGGCGAGGAAGCAGCGTTGAAGAAGAGCGCCGACGCCGTCCGCGAATTGGTGGACGTGCTGAAACAAAAAACTCAATAAACCGCTAAATTTTCCGATGCCGCGATCCAAACCGGTTCCTGCCAAAGCCGCAAACAATAAAGCTCCCTACATCGATCCTGATGTTGCTTGTTTCAAAATGAAACTCGCTCCTTCCAAAATTCATCGCTGGGGAGTGTACGCCGCTGAGTTTATCCCGGCCGGACGAAAGGTGATTGAGTACACCGGCGAACGTATCAGCCGCCGCGAAACCCTCCGCCGCTCAGAAGAGAGCGAGTTCACTTACCTGTTTACGCTCGATGCTTATTGGACCATTGACGGCGCAGCAGGAGGATCAGGAGCGCAGTACATCAATCATTCCTGCGATCCGAACCTGATTTCCCGCATCATGAAAGGCCACATCCTTTACATAAGCCTGCGCGATATCAAAAGCGGCGAAGAACTGACCATTGACTACCGTTTCGACAAGAAAGTAGCAAAGGTCATCTGCAAATGCGGCTCATCCAAATGCCGTGGAACCATCAACGTTGTCGGCTGAGCCGTAGCCTTCTCAGACTTCTCTGAGTACTCCTTTACCGGGAGAGAGCAATCTCGCTCCGGGCACTAAAGTATTAGAAATTTACTGCCGATAAGGAGCCTAGACAGGCAGATATATGGAAGTGCATGTAGGCAGAAACAAAAAAACGGTATCGATTTGTGAAACGCAGCCCTTAACGGTAAAGGGCTTGGTTCATCTGTTAGAAGGGACGGAGGACTTGGTCTTTGGTTCATCCCACGGCTCCCCCGCAGAGTGGATGCTTAGTCCCAAAGCCGAAAGAACAGACGTTCTCATTATTGACAAAGGTTTGGGCGCCAAAACAGTACTGGACGCTTTAGCCCAGTTACCGGCTGAACACGGACCAACGCGATCCACGATTCCAGCCGTTGTTGTCTGGGGTATGTCGATTACCGAAGCCGAGGCGCTTCGTTTTCTTCAGGCAGGCGCAAAGGGCATTGTCCGGAAGTCGGCGGACACGGGAACTATTCTTTCCTGCCTTCGGGCGGTAGCGGCAGGCAGAAGCTGGATGCAGGATTCGGTGTTCCGCGAAGCAATAGCGACCGAAGCGCAGCTCCGAACAGACTTGACGCCGCGTGAGCATCAAGTGATGGAACTGGTCGAGCAAGGTTTCAAAAATCGCGAAATTGCACAGGAACTCGGCATTCGCCCCGGCACTGTCAAAATTCATCTCAAGCACATCTTTGAGAAGACCGGCGTGCATGGCCGCCACGGCTTGGCGCTGAACGGACTCCGCCAAAAAGGCGTGATTTCGCTCTTAGCTTCTTAAAGCAGGCTTCTAGCCCCGTATTACGGGTTGAGCCATGCCGCTCTTTTTGCGGCTTCCCAGCACTTGCAGGAAAACCGGCAGCAGGGAAAGCGCGATAATCAACAGAACTACCTTTTCGAAGTTTTGGCGTACCAGGGGAACATTGCCTAACGCATAACCCAGGCAAATCATCGTAGTGACCCAACCCACAGCGCCCACAATGTTGAACGTGAGGAAGCGTGAATAGTGCATCTTGCCAACCCCGGCAATAAACGCCGCAAAGGTTCGGATAATCGGCACGAACTTTGCGTAAATGATGGTCTTGCCTCCATGCTTTTCGTAAAAAGCACGAGTGCGGTCGAGATACTCACGGCGAAAAATTCTGGATCGGGAATTGCTAAACAGCCGATATCCCAGGGTCGATCCGAGCAAAAAGCCGATTCCATCTCCAAGCATAGAGGCAAATGCCAAAGCGGCAATAATTGCGCCAATGTGCAGCTTCCCGGCTCCGGCGACGATGCCGATGGTAAATAGCAGCGAATCTCCGGGCAGAAAAAACCCAACCAGCAGGCCGCTTTCGGCAAACACAATCAGAAACAGGGCCGCATAAACGATCCAGATATGCGGACTGCCTGCGATCACTTGGCCCAACGTGTCCGGATTCGTCAGGCTGTGGTACAGACTCAAAAGTTGTTGGAACAAACGGTCTCCTAGCTTTGGAATGATCCGACAAGGCGATTCAGCGTGTCCTGATTCATCTTGATCTTTCCGCGACGTTTCAGTTCAGCGACTACGCTGTCCCGGAATAACGGCTGTTGCACGCTCTGGCGCTGCTGCGTCAGGCTCTGCACAATCGAATCCTTATTTTTTGCGAACTGACTCATATCAGCGGGAGTTTTCTCCGACACCCGACAAACGAACTGTCCGGATTGCGCCGCAACCGGTCCCAGAATATCGCCCACATTATCTTTGAAAGCCGCTGACAGCAGTGTCGCCGAACCGATACCCTCCGCTGCGCCATCAATAGTAAACGGCGCTGCCGTTTTTACCGCCAGCCCGTACGACTTGCCGATTGCTTCCAGGCTTTCACCCTTGCGCGCACGGTCCGCAGCCGCCTTGGCCGCCTCCTGCGCTAAACGTTCCGCTTCCGCCGTCGTGTACTTCGCCAGAACCTCGTTTTGAACTTCGGCGTACTCAGCGTTTCTGGCAGGCGTTATGTTTTTTACTGCCGCAAAACCGGCTTTCCCCTGGGCGTCAACGCTGACCACATTCGTCACGCCGCCTTTTGACGCCGCAAAAATCGCATTGGTCGCTTCCGGCGAGTTCAAGTCCGGCAAGGAGCCGTTTGTCGCAAAGTTGTTCAGGTGAAAGTACTTCAAATTGTACTTTTTGGCAATCGCCTCGGCCTGTCCCGGATTTTTGGCTGCCTCCGCGCGCGCCGCTTCTACCGCTTTCTTCAGATTTTCGGCGGCAGCGCCCTTCTGTGCCTCGGCCAGCAGTTGCGGTTTCACCTCGTCAAAACTCTGGGTATGGGCCTCCTGTTTGGATTCCACTTGCAGGATATGATACCCGTACTCGGTCTCTACAATGGGGCTCAGCTCGTTCGGCTTTAGCGAAAACGCCGCCTTCTCAAAATTCGGAACCGTTTGGCCGCGTACAATATCGCCCAGCTCTCCGCCCTTGACTGCCGATCCGGGGTCTTCCGAATTGGCCTTGGCAAGTTCCGCGAAATTGCCTCCACCCTGCAACTGCTTGAGAATGCCTTCAGCCTTTGCTTTCAGCTTGGGAATTTCCTCCTTGGGCTTGCCTTGCGTTTTGATCAGGATGTGACGCACTTTCACGCGCTCCGGCTGCCGATAGCTATCAATGCCTTCGTTGTAGGTCTTTTGCAACTCCGCATCCGAAACCTTCGCGCTTTGCATGAAATCCGCGTTGGAGCCGACAATCAAATCAAGGTCGCGCTTCTCCGGTACCCGGAAAGCCGTACGATTTTTATCAAAATAAACTTTTACGGCAGCAGGATCTTTGCTGACCTTTGACGTAAAATCTTTACCTTCAAAACTTAAATACTGCAGCCCAACTTTCAGGTTTTTTCGCCCGTACTCCGCGCGCGCTTCCGCATCCGAAACAATCAGCGACTGCATTTCCAGGTTTTCCAATCGCGCCGCCAGCATTCCCTCGCGCTGGCGCTGTTCAAAGTCGGGAGCGGTCAAGCCCTGCGACGCCAGCACCTGTTGATAGATGCCCATGTCGAATTTACCGCCCGTTTGCGCGGCAAACTCATTCTGAATGGAATCTCCCAACTCCGTGTCCGAAATCCGCAAACCCATTTCACGGGCCTTATACGCCATTGCTTTCTCTTCAATCATTTGATTGACCAGCATGGGCGCATACATTCCGAGGATGCCCCTGGGCAGATTAGCCTGCCCGCGCGTAACTACTTGCAATGCCCGCTGCACGTCAACAGTTGTAATCTTCGCGTCGCCGACGGCGGCGACAACATTCTGGCCGGAAGCGTTAGAACCGTTAAATCCGCCGGGAATCAAATACACCAGCATCGAAAGCGCTACTACTCCAAGCAGCACGCCAAGCAGAATGCGCACACTTTTCTCTCGGCTGCGAAACAGATCAAACATAAACGGGGAATGGAACTCCTGTTACTAAGAACTTCTATAGGTATTGGCAGGCGGAAAGCGAAGCCATAGGAACCTATTTCTCCTAGTGTATCCGAAAAGGGCCATTGGGAATGCTCCCTGTTTCGCCCGTACCTCCTACTCCTGCCGTTCAGGACTAATTTGTGCGAAGCTAATCATATTGATGCGTATGATCGGCTTTAGAAGTTTGAACAATCCACAAGGCTGCCCGAAGTGTGGATCGCAGCAGATGTCTAGATCCCATCGTAAGAATCCTCTTGAAATTGCTTTAAGTATGGCCGTTTTGCCATGGCGATGTCGCGTATGTTACAACCGCTTCTTCCGGTCGCGTCGTTTCCAACCTGCCCAGCCTGCAGTTACTGTGCCGGGTACGGTAGCGGCGAGCGAAGATATAAAAGCGAAAGCAGCCTCGACAACGGCTTAAAACTACTTACTGTCAGTGAACAATTCGCGCCAGGACTCATCGAGAGTGATCCAACGGCCTGAATCAGTATTCCAAGTTGATGACAACTCCGGCACATGCAGAACCCCATGTCCCTCGCTGCACAGCAGTTCCATTCCGGACCAGTCCAGCAGCAGGCAGCCTGGGCAGCCGATGCGTACCGGCGAACACAACAGGCGCAAGCATTCTTTGCACCGTGCCCGCTGATCCGCAATGGACCAGAACAGCACGCCCATGGTTCCCACAACAAAGAACCAAACCAGCCATAACCCGCTGGCTGCGTCCTTAGAAGCAAACAAGATCGACGCCTCGGGCCGACTCCACTCCAGTCCCGCAAATAAAACCAGTGAGAGGGCGAGGCTCGCTTTGGCAAGAAGATATCCGGTTCTTCGGAGAGTTACGGCGCGATGCTCCGCGCTCCAGGAGCGCCGCACATTGCGGAACCGGACACCGCAAACGCAGACTGCCAGCAGCACCGCTATGGAGACAGCGACGCCGAAAAACTGAACCGGCGCCCAAATCGCATGAGAAAGATACTCGGACCGTAACTGTCCGGCCAGGAAGTAGTAACAAGAATCTTCCGCTATCTTGACCAACTCACGGTAAAGCTTCCCCGTGCTGACATGGGGCTTGGCGCGCGCCACTACCATGACGCGCCCGCTGTTCATCGACTGGTGGACGAGAAGAACGGACGGCTGCCGCGATAAGAAATAAAAGTGTTTGGGAAGCACCGCGACCACGGGGAGCCATTCGCTGCCGACTCTCATGCGGGAGCCGATCACCGGATGGTTGCTTTTTGCAGCCGCCTTCCAAGTCCAGTAATCAATAACCAGGGAATTGGACCGATCAGCTTTCGGCAACTCGCCCAGCATGGGTTTTACATGCAAGACGCTGAAGATGCTCCGCTCCGTATCAATCACCAGCGGATTCAAACCACGCAGCACCGGGGACGCCAGCCGCTGGCGATTGACGTTAAACGGCGCTACCGCTTCCAGCAGGGTGCTGTACTTGGCCCAGGCAGGCACGACATCAGCAGGCAATCCTTTGTCTCTGGCCCCAACCAGCGAGTGCATCCAAAGAAAAACCTGTTGCGACTTGTCCTTGGACGCCCCTGTCAGCAGTAAGCGTGTGGCGCTGAAGCCGGAAGTAAGGGAGGCAATCAACAGCAACCCTCCCAACAGCACCGCCAAGGTCGTCCACGGAGAACGTATCCACTCGCGCCGGTGTTTATCTAGTTCCGGATAGGATCGAAAGTGCCAAACGGCGTCGGAGAAAGCTCCCGCGCTGCTGCGCAGCAGATGAACCGCTTCTTGTCCGTTCCACTCTTTGACATGGAAGAGAAACTGCCACTGGTGCCAGATTTTGGCTGTCCACTCGCGTTTCCAATCCTCCCTCATGCTCCACGGCACAAAATACGCTGCCAAGCCGATCATCACTTGGCATAACTTCACAACAAACGGTACTCGGAACTCGTCTGCCATCGCTTTTACCGCCTGGGCTTAGGTTTGATGAATCGACCAAAGCCCTTTTCCATTCTCTCACCATGCCGGAACGGAGCCTGTATGAATCCTACACCCACGGAAACGAGCCGTTATGCCCCAGAGACAACAAATCAGCTACTCGGCCCAGCCGACGGGATGCGCGGAAACCCCGAAGCGTTTGTCGATCATTCCTGCCAGCAGCGGCCAAGGCAATAGCTTTTCCCATGCCGTTTTCCGCCGTATGCCGAGAGTCTTTAGCGTTTTGAAGCGGATAATGTCCTTCCAGCCGGGAGAAAAGTTTCTGCTTTCCGGGCGGAATCCTGTTTTTTGCAATGCCAAGTGCAGGGTTCGCGGTTCGAAGAAGCTGATATGGATTTCAGGAACCACATACGGCCATTGCAGGAGTTTGCTCCGGTAGGGTTCCGCATTGCCGGTTGTAAAGAAGAACAGACCACCAGGGCGGAGCAGGGAATAAATCCGCTGTAATTCGGCCAAAGGATCAGGCAGGTGCTCCAGAACCTCGATAGCCGTTACGACATCAAACGAGCCTGCAGCATTGCTCACCTCAACTTCGGAAAGAAACGGAATTCCGGTTTTTTCTGCCGCGTCTTTGATCCAGCCTTGCTCATAGCCCCAGACTTGGCACCCTGCCCGCGAACGCACATGCCGCACTAGTCCTCCATTGCCGCATCCGAAATCCAGCCATTTTGTTTGCGGCGAAACGGGAATGAGGGAGCGGATCACGTCGAGGATACCATTCCACTCGTAGCTGCGAATAGTCTGGCTCGGGCGCTCTAATTCAAAGACGTAGTCTACAAGCGGGTCTGCGCCTTTTCCGTTGTAATAAGCTTCCGAATAAATCTCGCCGTAGTCGAGCCAAGGATTGCTGATAAAGGAGTATCCGCACGCCGGGCAGCGAAACAGTTCGAAAGCTTTCTCCTTGAACTTTCCCCGTTTTACGCCAACGAACGTAGCCGGTCTACCGCAGATTTTACACAGGAAAGACGCAAGTGTCTGCTGGCTTTCGGTCCGCACCCGAACTGTTACTGCCCCGCCACTTTCCCGTTCGAGGTGCGCGCCCGCACAATTTTCAATGTCGCTTTTTGGCTTTGCTTCGTAAGCGTTCGGTTCTGACTGCCTCGACATTCCTTAAAAGAATAGCGGAAGATTGCGTGTCCGTTTCAAAGCAGGTAGACACTTTGCAGGAAGAGTCTTTTTACGGCTGTTCCGGTGGGCTTATAAATTCTAAATCGGGCCACATGGTAGGCCGGACGTTCAGGCTACGCGGTTAGTAGGTCAGTAACGCTTTCGATTTAGAAAATGGCAACCGTTTGTTTAAATCCTTTGGCATCCGCTTTGTTGTTCTCGACATAGCGACGGAGATCATCCAGAATGGGAGAGGTCGTTGGAAGGTCTTCGTTGCATTATGGCTACTTCTGCAAAACGCGCATGCATGCCACGCAAAACTCCGGTTCAGGCTCGCGCCAATGAAACGGTGGAGGCGATTTACGAGGCTACGATACAGCTTTTATTAAAGAATGGTCTCACGCATCTGACGACTATCCGCATCGCAAAACGAGCAGGCGTGTCCGTGGGAACGTACTACCAATATTTTCCGAACAAACAAGCGCTGCTGCTCACGCTCCTCGGCCAGCACCTTCGCCGCGTGACAACGGCTTTGGAGCTGACCTGCCAAGACAATTGCGGCAAGTCTCAGGCAACCATGGCTTCTGCTTTCGTACAAACGTACATGGCGGCCCAGCTCGCGCACATCAACGAGGCCAGAGCAGTCTACCGCATGGCCACGAATATCGGTGCGGGAGCCATTCTGGCCAGGGAACGCAAGCTGGTCGTTGCTGCCCTTGCGGCCATGTTTCGCACATTGCCCCATCTCCCGGCTGAGGATGTCGAACTGATCGCTTTTACCTTTTTCGGCGCAATCGCAGGAGCCGCGCGCGCGGCACTCGAAAACTCGTATGAGGCAAAATCCATTGTGGGCTTGCAAAAGCACCTGGAACGCCTGGGACAAGCTTACCTGGCGAGCTTCGAAAATCAGACATCGGAAGTTGGGCTTCACCGCAATGACGATTTGTTTCAAGATCTTGTGGGAGTCGCTTCGGCGCCAGCGACTATTGGTTCAGGCGCAAACCAAACAAGCGCGTGCTTTGAGGAACAAGCTGCACGTCGGAGTCTGTAAGCACACAATTTAAAGTTCGCATTTCCACGTAGAGGGCAGCGTGGCTGAAACCGCTGTCTCCATTGACTAGGGAAGGCACGACGCAAAAAGCGCTCCGAAGCTTTATTCAGCTTTCAGCGTGGACAAGCAGAGAGACACAACCCTACAATCGCTTCAGCGAGGATACTTCCTCAGCTGCTAAGTGAAAGGAAGGTGAGACGTATGATTCAGAAGCGTAACGAACTTTGGCGCAATCGTAAAATCATCAGAATTGGACGCGCGGCTCTGCTCGCGCTGGCTGCTATGAGTGTCATCACAGCCCTGGAGCGCGGGGCAATGGCGCAGGACGGCTTTGGCAATTACGGTAATGAAGGCGAGTGGTCGTCCTGGGGCGGCAATCTCCAGAACACGCATGCAGGCGTGGGAAGGCAGCCGATTAATTCCGGCAATGCCGGCCTTCTTCAGCAGAAATGGGTATTTCAAACAGCGGGCGACGTGAGTGCGACTCCGACCGTAAGTCAAGGTTCCGTTTATGTGCCCGATTGGGGCGGGTATGTGTACCGCATCAATGCCGCAACAGGAAAGGCAATCTGGAGCCACAAAGTGTCGGAGTACACCGGCAACTCCAAATCTTTTTCCAGAAACTCCCCGGCGATCGGGTCTGCTCAGATTGTGTTTGGCGACAATTTTGTCGGCGCGCAGGGCGCCGTGCTGCTGTCCGTCGATAAAACAACCGGCAAGCTGCTGTGGAAAACGCCGCTCGATACTGCTTTCGGCGCTATCATTACCTCCTCGCCGGTCATTGTGGGAAGCCGGGTGTACGTGGGGGTTGCTTCCCTTCAAGAGGGTCTGGCGCTGCAACCTGGTTTTGTCCTTACCTTCCGGGGAAGCATCGCTGCACTCGATCTCGGCACAGGGCGCGTCTTATGGCAGACTTATACGATACCCACGGGCTACACGGGCGGCTCTGTGTGGGGCAGTAGCCTTGTTGTGGACGAGCGTCGTCAATCGCTGTTCGCAACCACCGGAAACAACTACACCGTGCCCGAAAGCGTTGCTGGGTGCATCATCGGAGCAGGAACAAACCCGACAGCCAATGTGAGCTGCCTTGATCCGACGGACTACATCGATGCAGTGCTTGCGCTGGACCTGAACACAGGAGCGATCAAGTGGGTGCATCGGTTGGGAGGCGCGGATACATGGACGGTGTCTTGCATAACGAGCGGGACAGGCGGTGTGCCGTGCCCCGACCCGAGCGGACCCGATTATGACTTCGGCAGTGGACCAAACCTAATTCAGACGCAGGTCAATGGAAAGCTGCTGGAGGCAATCGGCGCAGGGCAGAAGAGCGGAATGTACTGGGCGCTCAACCCGGATACCGGCGCTGTACTTTGGGGAACACAGGTGGGGCCGGGCGGCGATTTCGGCGGGATCGAGTGGGGCTCCGCTACGGACGGCAAGCGTGTCTATACGGCAGTGAACAACAACGGAAACAAAACCTTTTTGCTTCAACCGGAGAAAACACAAGAGTGGAATGCGGGGTCCTGGGCGGCGCTGGATGCGGCTACGGGAGCTATGTTGTGGCAAGTACCGGCGACAGGGCAAAACCCGCTCCATCCAGCGCAGTCGGCAGGAGCCTCAGGTCAGGTCACGGTCGCGAACGGGGTTTTCTATGCCGGGTCGTTGTCGGGCGACATGGTGGCGCTGGACGCGGGAACGGGAAAACTGCTTTGGAAATTCGCGAGCGGAGGGTCTGTTATCAGCGGGCCTTCGATTGTGGATGGAACCCTGTACTGGGGATCGGGTTATAGCAATCTGGGGATCGGCAGCGGCAATAATAAGCTGTACGCGTTCTCCCTCCCGAACGGGTTCAGTGGTTGGGGCGGCCACTAAAAGAAACCTTATACAAGCAGGCGGACCAAGCTACAGTAACAGGACCCGCCTGCTACAACTTGTTTAGGGCGGATCTCGTGAACGGCTTTTCCGTAGTTTGCTAACAATAGCCGTTTCCTACTGTCCTGCCGCTTTTCCGTTCGATGTGCGCGCCCGCACAATTTTCAGAACCGCTTCCTCCACCTGTTCTAAAGTAAGCCCGGTTGTGTCTACCAACTGCGCATCAGGAGCCTGCACAAGGGGCGCCTCGGCGCGTGTGCGGTCGCGTTGGTCCCGCGCTTGCATCGCGGCAGCCACGTTTGTCCCATCGACCGTTTCTCCCGCATCCTGAAGCTCGCTAATGCGGCGGCGCGCTCTTTCCCGCGCATCGGCATCGAGAAAAATCTTCACCTGCGCGGCCGGAAACACCACCGATCCAATATCGCGCCCTTCCATCACGACGCTATTTTCTTCCGCGATGCTCCGCTGCAACCCCAGCAGCGCCCGACGCACACCCGGCACGGCGGAAACCCTGGAAGCCGCCTCCGAAACCTGCGGGTTCCGCACGGCATCGGTCACATCCTCGCCGTTCAGCAGCACGCGGTTGTCGCCCGGAGGAAGCTCGATACGCGCTTCTTTCGCAAGCTGTTCCAGCCGGTGCATGTCGCTCAGGTCCGTGCCCAGCCGCAACGCCCACAAAGCAACAGCTCGGTACATCGCGCCTGAGTTGATGTACACATAACCGAGCTTCTTGGCAACCCGCTTCGCCACTGTGCTTTTGCCGGCGCCCGCCGGTCCGTCGATGGCAACAATGATGCGTTTCTCCGCCATGGATCAAGAAGCCTTACCGGCCCGCGACTGCCAGCGCCGGTTGCCATTCGTCGCGATACACCTGCCCGTTTTTCATGACGAACCGCACATGCTGCAACTGTTGAACATCCGTTCGCGGGTCCGCATCCACCGCAATCACATCGGCAAACGATCCGGGCTTTATCACTCCGGCCTTGCCCTGCAAGTTTAAAAGCTCCGCCGCATTGACCGTTGCCGTTCGTATCGCGTCAATCGGCTTTGCGCCCCATTCCACCATCGTTGCAAACTGTTTGGCGTTATCTCCATGCGGGTACACGCCGCCATCAGTTCCAAATGCAAGCAGCGCTCCCGCGAGATAAGCTTTGCGAAAATTTGCGCGCTGCAGCTTGCCGATGGTTTTCTCTTTTTCAATGGATTCGGCCAGCATCCCGGCTTTCGCGCCCTCTTTCAGAATGTAGTCGTCATTGTAAATGTCGAAGACCAGAAACGTGCCATGCTGCTTGGCGAGTGCGATGCCTTCATCATCGATCAGACTGGAATGCTCAATCGAATCGATTCCCGCGAGGATGGCGTCCTTGATGGCTTGCGTGCCGTGCGCGTGCGCCGCCACTTTGCGCCCCAGTTTGTGCGCTTCTTCGGCAATCGCCTTCATCTCCTCGGGCGTGTACTGTTCCGCGCCGGGCAGATCGCCTTTCGAAAGCACGCCGCCGGAAGCGCAAATCTTAATCACGTCCGCGCCGTACTTGATGACTTCCCGCACCTTGGCGCGCGCGGCCCACGGCCCATCAGCTACTCCGCTGCTTACGGATTTATACTCCGGCGCGAGCAGATCGTTGTCGCAGTGCCCGCCCGTAATACCTAATGCCGGACCCGATACAAACAGCCTTGGTCCGGGGATCTCGCCTGCGTTGACGCCGTCCCGCAGGGCCACATCGCTGTAACCCTCGGCGCCGACGTTCCGAACCGTGGTAAAGCCCGCCTCCAGCGTGATGCGCGCATTCTTAGCGCCGGTAATCGCTGTTCTCGGCACCGAAAGACCCAGGGAAGAATATCCCGCATGCGTCGGATCTGCTGTTAAATGATCGTGAACATCAATCAGGCCGGGAAGGCAGAATCCGTGTGAAACGTCGATGGCCGAGCCTTCCGCCCGCGCATCGTTAGCCTTGGCATCCGGCTTTACTTCTTTCACTGCATGGCCTTCGACCACGATGGTGACGTTCTTCGCCACTGTATCGGTTTGCGGGTCCAGCAGGGAGCCGCAATGCAACACTAGCCGCTTGGCCTCCTGGGACCACAACCCGCCGCTTACAAAAAGCATCACTGCGCACAAACGCAGAAAAGATATCCGCACGAAAGTTACTATCGCACAACGAAGCGGAATATTGTATGTGATTGCTTCGCTTAGCCTCTCCTGCCGTGAGGGATTTAATGCATCCATCAACACGTACTCGGTCAGTTCCGGAATGCATGCTGACAGGGGTTGGCCCTGCATGACCTATCGTTTCCGGTTAGCCCGTTAACCGACCGGAGTCCCAAGGGCGGCCAGGCTCCGGCAGCCCGCATCACAACCCCGACAGTGCATCACAATGGCTGCTGTACTCGCCTCGCTTTTGGGGCGGCTTCCTGGGGCAGTTCAGGATTGCGGGACAACTTAAGTGTCTTCATCCTCTTCAGTGAGTTCATCGCCGTTCTGCTTCTTGCGAATGCGTGCTATTCTGAATCCAATGCCGTTGAAGAAGCTGTCCCGCTTTTGCTTCCACACAACGTTGAGTTCGGCATTGATTCGTGCCAGATCCGGAATCGTCGCATCGCTTGTGAGCTTCACGCCAGCTTGTTCTTGCAGTAACGACTTAATTTCCTCGACGGTTACTCCGGGCATACCCTCGGGATCGTTAGTCACATCTTCCGCGATCCGCTCCGCTAAATCTTCAGGCAAAACCGGCGAGCTGATCACTTTGTCTGCGAGTTCCGACAGTGGATCGGCGGGAAACAAATTCTTACCATGTGAGAATTTCGCCAGAATGTGCTGTGAAGCCGCCAGATCGTGTTTGAAGATGAACTTGCGCACGAATGGCAATGTATCGAAATCCTCGCCTAGGCGAAGTTCGCACGTCCATCCCCATTGCTCACTCGGTCTTGGAAAGAACTGAAGATTAATAGGCCGGATGAAGTGGCTGGATGGGAGGGTCCGCCACTCAATGGAATAGAGCACGCCCTCACCCTCACCGACCGGTGTCCACGATTTGTCGGCAGAATTGTACCGACAACAGGCAAAAAACGAAGCTACCTCGAACGATTGTGTCAGGTCAATATAGCCGGTGGGAAGCCCGTAATGCTGCGCCACCGCCATCTCGTCGACGTAAACCCTACTCTCGCGAAGCCATTTCATGGCGGGAGTTTCGCGCAATAATTCAATAAACCACCGGCTCCTGATGAAATTGCCAAATAGGCGCGCCTGATTGGCTTCGCTCAGCTCATGAAGGAACTTTGCCTTAACGTCAATACCCCGGCATACTGTCGAAACGCAGGGTGTGTACCGTTTTCCCTGGCCTCGAAACAATACATCGCCAGGGTTTTCGGGCCAAATCACCATCTGATTCGGCTCGTCTTCGCTTTGCGTATAGGCCCAACGCAGTTGAGAAGGCAGGATTGATGGGCGCTGCGGCGCTATTCCCCGCTTGTTGAAGTAATCTCCGATTGCTTTGATAGAGGGGAAGAAATGGATGTTGTAGTTCGAAAGGTTAAATTTGATTGCGTTTTCGATGGCGGCTGGCGAGTCGAGGCTGAAGGTAAATAAGTTTAGTTTCGAGACAAATACAAATTCGTCGCCGGAAATACGAATGCCGTCGATTTGCCCTTGATTCACCTCATCGTTGTACCTGGGCATGGAGTTGTGCTTCCTTGCATAGGCAACAGCGTCACGCACTTCCTCGACGGACGAGTCGTGCGCGGTCGCGGGGACCAAATGGTAGTAGACGCCGGGCTGCACGGATAGTGTCCTCCCGGCCGCGATGATTTCGGGAAAACTCCGGTACGGGATGTCTTCATAGAGAAACCAGCCTTTCGCCTCCAACAGTTCAAGAACATAGGCAAAATCAGACATGAACGGTTCCTCACAAACCTTCTACCCAAATATAAGCCTTTGGCGGTGATTAGAATGAGTACACTCCCATATCACGCGAGGCGGGTCTCAAGGGGGAACTCAGGGCTGACTAATGAAACTCAACGGCTGGAAGGACACTCGACTCCTTCAAATAAACGTAAAGCATGGGGCGGTGGTGCCCACCATGTGGCGTCGGGTGTCCAATATTCAAGAGCGTCTTGGGCCGTACATCGCCTTTCGAGACGCAGTCTGGGTTCAACAACAATGTCTCAAGGTGCAACATTGACAAATCGTGTCTTGTTGGTCGGCCACCCGGAAGTTGAGGTTTCAAACGTGCATGCTTATACTGAGTTGCAATCAAACGATGACAAACTCAACTCCAACCAAGTCCTGTAGAGCCAGTCTGATGAGCGGCAATTGTCATTTTTGGAATGCAACTTGGTATTAATCAAAGAGACTCGCCGCAACTGCCCGTAAAAGTAAATTTAGACACTAAAAATCATCGCACCTGGCTTTCAATTTCGCGCAGCCAGTCGGGCCGTTTCAGCACTTCACGCGGCTTGCTTCCGTCCGGCGGGCCGATAATACCTTCGC
>CAXTWT010000068.1:11781-17061 GCA_964247955.1 uncultured Bryobacteraceae bacterium | reverse complement strand
CCACCCTCCCTGCAATGCTCAAAACTCGTGCGTGTTGATCATTGACGAGATCAAGCGCGGCTGCGCTTTGCTGGGAAATCAGGCGCCCGCCTTCTGCGGCGAGTATCGATAAAATCAGGCGCTTTGCTCAACGATTTTGGCGAGTTAACATCTTTCCCTTTTGCCGGTCTGGTCGGGGGCATGGAATGGCAAGAAGCCGGGCGCGGCTCTGCCCTGTTACTCCTTGCTGTTTTTGTCGCTTTCCTTGCTCACTATCTCGTCTACACGCTGCTTCGCCGTTTCAGTAAGCGGCGCGGGAGTTTCGCCGCTGGCGTCGTCGTTACGCATACTTCTCGCGCTGCACGATTGTTGCTTCTGCTTCTGTCCATAGCGGCGGTTCTTCCTGAGTTAGTCCTTTCTTCCTCGCTGGCGACGCCTTTGCGCCACCTTCTCGAAATCGGCTACATCGTAGCGGCAGCCTGGCTTCTTGTGGGGTCCATAGAGATCTTGAATGCCCTCATCAATCATCAGCTTCCTGAAAATGTACAAGAGGATGTTCGAGCTCGCCGCATGCGCACGCGGGTGCAGCTGCTCCGCCAGATTGTGGTAGGTCTCATTTTGTTCAGTGCGTTCGCTGCAATTCTGATGACCTTTCCAGCGATCCGAAGCATTGGCGCGGGATTGTTTGCTTCTGCCGGACTGGCCGGTTTAGCCGTGGGAATGGCGGCGCGCCCTACTCTTGGAAATCTGATTGCAGGCATCCAGATCGCGTTGACGGAACACATCCGGATTGATGACGCGGTGGTGGTCGAGGGAGAGTGGGGCCGGGTCGCGGAAGTCAGCACGACGTACGTGGTCGTACGGCTATGGGACCTTCGGCACCTGATTGTTCCCTTGTCGTATTTCATCGAGAAGCCGTTCCAGAACTGGACGCGGTACTCCTCAGAATTGATCGGAGCCGTTCTGCTTTACACGGACTACACAGTGCCGGTGGAGCAGCTTCGAGAAGAGTACGGGCGTATCCTCCAATCTTCACCGCTCTGGGACGGAAAGACCATGGCGGTCCAGGTGACCGATTTCAAAGAATACACGATGGAACTGCGGTTTCTGATGAGCGCCGCCAGTCCGCCGGCGACATTTGATCTGCGCTGTTATGTCCGCGAGAGGTTAATCGATTATCTTCAGAAACACCATCCGTATGCGTTTCCGCGAGTTCGAACTGCGATTGGTTTTGAGAAGTAACGCTCTCAAATTGTAGGCTCTATTGCGGCGTGGGAGTAAGATAACGATTATGGGAAGCTTCCACGGGCTGCTGCCGACTCCGGCAGAACAGCTTCTTGCGCAAATCGATCATCCCAACGCAATTGCTGTTTGGAACCGTGCCTTAGAAGTGTTCGGCGACGAGGCAAAGGCTCGTAGCTGGATGGACACTCCGCGCGAGATTTTTGGCGACCGAACTCCTCACGCTCTTGTTGCTACCGGTGGCGCTGCTGAACAACGGCGTGTTCTCGAGGTGCTTCTTCGCATCGATTACGGTGTTTTTTCTTGATTGCATGATGGTTTACCGGATGCACCGCGCGGTGCGGTCGGCGGGAGATTGTACAGGCTCTGTTTTGGCTGGCGGGCGATGGAATCCGATCGGCACTCCACTGCTTTACACATCACAACATCTTTCATTAGCTTGTCTCGAAATTTTAGTTCACCTCGACAAAGGCCAGTTGCCGCGCGATTATGTCTGGTCGAAGGTGAAGTTGCCGCGCAGTCCAGAGTTCCTGCAGGTTGCCGGCTTACAAAGCGTTCTCTCCTGCCAAGCGACTGGAGATGCCTGGGTCCGTACTGGAAGCCAACTCGCCGCCCAGGTTCCCTCCATCGTCATTCCCGAAGAGTTCGATGTTTTGCTGAACCCCGCTCATGCCGATTACAACGCGCTGGTTTGGAGTGAGCCGCAGCCGTTTCGATTCGATACGCGCCTGTTCCCGGCGGAGCCGCAAAGCCTGTAAACTGCCCCTTCCTATTTCCTTGTCAGGTAGTAATGCACTGCCGGAGTGACGAGCAGAGATAAAACCATGGATGCCACGATGCCGCCTATCACGGCAATCGCCAGGGGCTGCAGCATCTGAGACCCGGCACCTACGGCCAGCGAGAGAGGAATCATTCCGGCAATGGTTGCAAGCGCGGTCATGATAATGGGGCGCAAGCGCCGTTCGCCCGCTTCAATCATGGCTTCTCGCGGCGAGGCTCCTTCGCGGCGGAATTTCTGATCCGCGTCCAGCAGCAGAATGCCGTTCTTTGCGACGATGCCCACCACCATGATGAGACCCATGAAGGACGAGATGTTAAAGGTGGTGCGCGTGATGAATAAGGCGAAAAATACGCCGGAGGTCGAAAGCAGCGCCGAGGAAAGAACCGCAATCGGCGCGGCGAAGCCGCCGAACTCAATCAGCAACACCGTAAACACCAGCACAATGGCAGCGGCCAGCACAAACAGCAGATCGTGAAATGATTGCTGCTGCTGCTGATACAGTCCGCCGTACACAACCCGAATGGCGGAAGGCAGACCCAGGCTGGCAACTTTCTTTTGCACCAGAGCAACGCCGGTACCCAGGCTTACGCCTTCCAATCGGCCCGTCACGGTTACGTCGCGCTGCAGATTTTCGCGGCGGATCTCCATTTGGCCGGGATCGTTGCGGATCGTAGCGAGTGTTCCCAAAGTTGCGGCCTTGCCGGTTGAGGAGACCAGCAGCGTGTTTTGGATGGCGTCGAGCGAAGATCTGGTCTGCGGCGGGAAGGTCACTCGCAGCGTATACGGCTTATTGTTCGCAACTACCGGAACCGTTGACGGCTCGCCCTGAAAGATGGCGCTGGCGTCCAGTTCCACTTCCTGGGGGGTAAAGCCCGCCCGCGCGGTGACGCCCTGGTCGATGTTGAAGGTAATCGCAGGGCCGCTGATGGTGTTTTCGATGCCGTTCTTTACGTCCGTCACGCCCGAAACCGTTTTAATGGCGTTGCCCACTTTGGGCGCCCAGGTTTTCAGCAAATCCACATTTTCGGAAAACAGCTTGATTTCAATCGGGTCCGGCGAACTGGTCAGATCGCCGATCATGTCTTCAAGAAGCTGGTGAAAGTCGGTATCTAGCTGCGGATACCGCTTGTTGACTTTTTCGCGGATATCGGCAATTACCTCCTGCACTCCCCGGCTGCGTTTCGCCTTGAGCAGTACGGAGATGTCTCCCGTGTTCGCTTCCGTGATAGCGGCCAGACCAAGCTGCAATCCCGTTCGGCGGGACGTGCTTTGTACCTCTGGAACCGAGCGGATAATTTTTTCCACCCCCACCAGAACTTGGTCGGTGTCGGCCAAGGCAGCGCCTGCAGGCATCAGGTAATCCAGAACAAAACTGCCTTCGTCCATGATCGGAAGCAGATCCGAGCCGAGCGAACGATAGCAGAGAAACGACACGCCGATCAGCGCGGCGCAGGCCGCAATCAAAACTAGGGGCTGCGCCAGAACGGCTTTAATGGCGCGCTCATACCAGCGTGTCAATCGGCCCATAATGCCGGTTGTGGCAATTTCGTGCTGCACCGGGCGCGTTGGAAGAGCGTTGCTGCTTTCGCCCGCGCGTGAACGGAGCAGCAGATGGCTCAGCGCGGGAGTGGAGGTGAGCGCCAGAACCAGGGATGTCAGAAGCGCCACGGCCACCGTTACCGCGAGCGCCCGGAAGAAAGTTCCCGTCACCCCCGTAATAGTAATGAGCGGAAGAAAAACCACAATCGGCGTAATCGTTGAACCGACCAGCGGGGCGCGGATTTCGCGGATCGCGCTGCGGATCGCTTCCGCTCTGTTTTGACCCGCGTCGCGATGCATGATGATATTTTCGACAACTACAATTGCGTCATCAATCACCAATCCCACTGCCGCCGCCAGCCCGCCCAGCGTCATCAGATTAAAGCTCTGGCCGATGCCCCGCAGCACGATAAACGTAACGGCAACCGTTACAGGAATCACCAGCCCGGCGACAATCGAAGTTCCCCAATCGCGCAGAAAAAGAAACAGAATGATGGCAGCAAGGACCACGCCCACAACGATGGCGTCGCGAACGCTTTTAATGGAGTCGCTGACAAGCTGCGACTGATCGTAGAACGGCTCTACCGTGACGCCTTTCGGCAGAGTGCGCTCCAGGTCCGCCATCTTGGCGTGTACCAGGTCCGCCACGGCAATCGTGTTGCTGTCCGGCTGCCGGTAGATGTTCAGCAAAACCGCCGGTTTGCCGTTTGACTTCACAATGGTGTAAACAGGCTTTACGGAAGGGCTTATCGAAGCAACATCACGAATCCGAATGGGTGAACCGGAGTTGGTAGTTTTGACAACAATGCCGCCGATCTCCGCCGGGTTGTGGACTTGGCCGCTGACCAAGCCTAGCACGAGCTGATGATTCTGCTGCAACAGGCCGGGCGAGTCAATCAGGTTGCTTTTGGAAATGGCGTCGAGAAGATTGGGAACTGTAATTTGCGCTTCGACCAGCTTTTCGGGATCGGGCTGAATCTGAAACTCAGGCTCTTCTCCGCCTTGAATGATGATCGAGGAAACGCCGAGCAGCCGGTTCAATTGCGGTTTGACCGTATAAGTAGCAAGCTGCCAAAGCGCCGTCTGTGGCATCGAGTCCGATGTCAGGCTGTAGCCGATGATGGGAAACGCCGCAAACGTCAGCCGGTTGGTGTTCACGGTAGCCGTAGAAGGCAGCGTGCTTTGCACCTTCGCAATCGCTGCGTTGACGTATTGCAGCGTTTGAAACATATCGACATTCCAGTTGAAGAACAGATCGATTTCCGCCGAACCTCGGCTGGTGATTGAAAGGATGTGATCGAGGCCGGGAACCGAGTTGATGACTTCTTCCAGGGGCCGCGTGACCGTGACCTGCATCTGGTCAATCGGCATGACGCCGTTATCGACGCCGATGACGATTCGCGGGAAGTTCGTGGCAGGAAAGACGGCGACAGGGATAGTAAAGGCCAAGTAAACGCCGAACAGCGCCAAAGCCCCAATAATAAACAGGATGGATTTGAGGTATCGCGCCGTCCAGTGATCCGAACGCTCTCCTACATCCGGCGGTATGTCGATAGAGGCTCCCACGCTCATTTTGCGTCGCCCTCCTCTTTCTTGCCGCCTTCATCGGCTTCGCCCGGCTTGGCAATCTGTATTTTGGCTTTATCGTCTAGCCCGAGGCCGCCCTGGGTAATGACCTGATCGCCATCTTTCACGCCGCTCAGGATTTGCACATCATCGCCGGAACGAACGCCGGTTTT
>CAXTWT010000068.1:9107-11681 GCA_964247955.1 uncultured Bryobacteraceae bacterium | reverse complement strand
GACAGATCAACAATCGTCATAAGAGCCGAGCCGCTGCTTGCCATCTCGCCGACGTTCAAGGGGCGGTCCGCCACCACGCCGTTGATGGGACTGCGCACTTCGGCATAGGATGCTTGCGCCTGGGCGTTTTCGTAGTGCGCTTTCGCGGCGGCTTCCTGCGCCTGCGCGCTCCTAATTTGTTCGGTGCGGCCCACAGTTTGAAGCGATTTCAAGTGCTGCTGCGCCGTGTCGTACTGACTTTGCGCCTGGACCAAAGCTACTTTTGCGTCGTCCACCAGCTTTTGGGCGAGCGCTCCCTGCCGAAGCAGCGCCTGCCGATTGTCATAAAGCCTTTGCGCGGCATCAAGGGCCTGCCGGAAGGATTCGACATCGGCTTTCGCTTTTGTCAAGTCGTCCGGCATGGTGGCCCCGGTTGTGTTCTCATAAGCGGCACGCGCCCCTTCGTACAGTTGTTTGCTTTCCTGCGCCGTCGCCAGGAGGTCGCGGTTTTCGAGAACGGCGATGAGCTGTCCTTCCCGCACATGATCGCCGCGCCCTACCAGGAAACGGGAAACCGGCGCGCTGATTTTCGGGACGATGCTGGCCTGTTTCAGCGGGTACAGGACCGCTTCGGCCGTGATAAAAGAATGCATGGCCGTGCGCTTGGCCATAGCGACCTGCACTGGAGCGGCCGCTGCCCCTGCTCCCGCTTCGCTGCCGGGGTCTTTCTTTGAATTCGAACAGCCCGCCGTCAGCAGAAGAACTGCCAGCGGAAGATAAATGTACCTGTTCATGGCTGACCTCCTGTCAGCGTCTGTAAGGCGGCAAGCGCCACCCGGTATCGCAGCAGACCATCATTATAGGCACTGCGGGCTGCGTTGGCCGTCGTTTGCGCGTCCACCACTTCCAAAGCGGTTGCTTCTCCCGCCTGATAGCGCAGAATGGTCAGACGCAGGCTTTCAGCGGAAAGATCGGAGGACGACCGCAGAGATTCAATTTGCGCCAGCGCCGTTTGCGCTTCCTGATAATAAGACGCCAGATTTGCTTCCAACTGTCTTTGCGTCAGCGTCAGATCCAGTTCCGCCTGCTGCCTCCTTAAGCCGGCTTGCTTCACGCGGCTGCGAGTTGATCCCCAGTTCCAGATGGGAACCGTGAGAGTCGCTTGCGCTGCGTAGCCGAGGTTCTGGCGATAGGGCACAAGATAGTTCGGCAAAGTGCTGCGTCCGGTTGCCTGCGTCGGATAGTTGGTGTGAGCCGCGAATTGATTCGCGTCGATGCCGTAGAAGACATCCAAGCCGAGCGAAGGCAGATAAGCGTACTGAGCGACATTCACGCTTAGTCGAGCTTGATTGACGCTCAGCCGGGATGCCCGCAAATCCGGGCTGGTGGCGTTCGCTTGCGCCGTCGCTTCGCTTAAGGGAGGGAGAAGGGAAAGCTGCGCCAGATCATCCACCACCGAATAACTGACTTGCAGATTGGGAAAGATCAGCACCGCTAGGGCGATTTTGGCCTTAACTACATTAAGTTGTGCATCCTGCGTGTCCCTTTGGCGCTGCAAGACCGGCAACTGCGCCCGAATCACATCGGAGTGCGCCGCCTCGCCGCCGCGCTCCTGTTTTTGCATGATGTCGAGAAATTGTTGAGCTTCGGTGAGGCTTTGCTGCGCATTCGCCAGCCTGCGCTGCGCCCCCGCCACCGCATAATAGTTCTGGATCACGGTTGCTTTCAGGCCGCGCGCCGCAACGTCCGCCCGCGCCCGCGCTACTGCTTCGGAAGCTTCCGCCACCCGGATTTCTCCACGCCGAACGAACGCCAGCAGTTCTTCGTGCGCCTGTAACTGCTCGTTATAAACATGAACGCCGTCATTCGCGACAAACACGCCGGAAGGCGTCCCGTTGCCTTCGGTATAGATGAACTGGTTGAAGGCGCTGACAGAAGGCAGGGCTGCGGCTTTTGCTTGCCGCTTGTCCTGCTGCGCAAGCTGAATCGTGATGTTGGCCGTTTGAAGCTGGGTGCTGTATTTCGCCGCACGCGCCAAGGCATCTTCTAACGTAATCGTCAGCGGGCCGTCGCCCGCCGAACCCAGCGGAACGGTACTTTGGGCAAAACCACTGACGGCCCACAAGAAGGTGGTCGCACTCCACAAGGCAAGCGTTTTCCTCAAAAGTCAGGCTCCAACATTATCTCTACTCTATTGGAGCAGGCAGTTCTGAAAGAATGGTGAAAAGAAGACAGTTCGAAAATGCCAGCAATCTCAACAGAACATTCCTTGGCTCAAGCGCAGGTATCGCAAGCGCCCGCGCCGCCATTTGCTCCGAAAAAGGAGCATCGGGAAACGCGGCACGGCATGGTCGTGAGCGATGATTATCATTGGCTGCGCGAGAAGTCCAATCCGGAGGTGATTCGGTATCTCGAAGCCGAAAATGCTTATACAGCGGCGATGACGGCGAACTTGCAGCCGTTCGTAGACGAGTTGTACCGGGAGATGCTCGGGCGGATCAAGCAAACGGATCTGAGCGTGCCGGTGCGACGCGGCTCCTATTTGTATTACTCGCGAACGGAGGAAGGGAAGCAGTACCCGATCCAGTGCCGCCG
>CAXTWT010000068.1:0-9007 GCA_964247955.1 uncultured Bryobacteraceae bacterium | reverse complement strand
CTGAACCGGATACGCTTTTACGATTTTCAAAAAAACAATTGGAGTGATATCCACTTTCCGGAGCCGGTGTACTCGGCTTTTCCAGGGCAAACGCCGGACTACGAATCGACCACTTACCGCTACACCTACCAGAGCTTCCTTACGCCGCCCAGCGTGTTCGATTACGGTCCGCAAAGCGGCAGGAGCGAGCTATTGAAACAGCAGGAAGTCCTGGGCGGCTACGATCCCCAGCGGTATGCTTCTGAGCGATTGTGGGCAACGGCGCGCGACGGCGCGCGGGTTCCGATCTCGATTGTTTATCCGAAGGGGTTGCAGCGCGACGGCGAAGCTCCCCTGTTGCTGTACGGGTACGGTTCTTATGGAATCGGAATGTCGGCTACTTTTTCTTCTTTCCGCTTGAGCTTGCTGGATCGGGGAATGTCGTTTGCCATTGCTCATATTCGCGGCGGCGACGAACTGGGCGAAGGCTGGCGGGAAGACGGCATGCTGACCAAAAAGAAGAACACGTTTCAGGACTTCATAGACTGCGCGGAATGGCTGATAAGGGAAAAATGGACTTCTCCTCGTAAGCTGGCGATTGAAGGCGGCAGCGCCGGTGGATTGTTAATGGGCGCAGTGGTGAATATGCGGCCCGATTTGTTCGGCGCGGTGCATGCGGCGGTTCCTTTTGTGGATGTGATGAATACAATGACCGATGCGAGCCTGCCGCTGACGGTGGGCGAGTATCTGGAGTGGGGCGACCCGAACGAGAAAGCCGCCTACGATTACATGAACTCGTACAGTCCGTACGATAATCTCCAAAAACAGGCGTATCCGGCCATGCTGATCACCACCAGCTTAAATGATAGTCAGGTGATGTATTGGGAGCCAGCCAAGTATGTGGCGCGCTTGCGCACCCTCAAAACGGATGACCGTCCCTTGCTGCTGAAAATCAAGATGGACCCGGCAGGACACGGCGGCGCGTCAGGACGCTACGACCGATGGAAAGACACGGCTTTTGAGTATGCCTGGATGATGAGCCAAGTGGGCGTTACGCCGCAGCGGTCCTGAACCGAAATATTCTTCGCAATGTTCGGTACAGCCAGCGGCAAAGCAGAATCGAGATGATAACAGCAACCGCCACCAGGCATAGCAGCACCACCGGGTGTACGGTCATCAGGATGCTGCCGCCGATCGTGAGAGCATCGCCCAGCAGGCTCAGCAGAATGTTTGAGAAAGGCTCGGGCGACATGTTGGCAGTCAGACGCGTGGCGGTTTTGGTGCTGTGAGAACTGAGCGCCACGCCTCCGCCGACAAGCAGGGCGAGTAAGCGTATCTTCGGATCGAAATGAGCAAAGGCCGTTGCAGCCAGGATCGCTCCGGCAGGCACGCGGATGAAAGTGTGAATTGCATCCCAAATGGAATCTACTGCCGGAACTTTGTCAGCAACAAATTGCAGTGTGAATAAAATACCTGCAGCCGTTAGTATCCAGGTATGACTCAGTATTTCCAGGTCTCCTGGAAGGTGCGCCCAGTGAAAACGCTGCAGCAAGCCGAGCGTGAGCACCGTCGCATACAGATTAATGCCGGAGAGCCAGGCAGAGCCCATGCTGATGCCGAGCGTGGAAAGGTCCATACGCTTGTTATATAACTTCCGCGAAATGTTTCGTTGGTATAGGTGTCAACAGAACAGGAGACAACCGTGGCAACAGATAACAAAGACGTAACGAGTGTTCTGAACGATCTTATCGAAACCTGCAAGGACGGCGAGGAAGGGTTCAAAACGGCAGCGGAAAGGGCCAAAGACTCCTCGCTGAAATCCTTGTTTTCAAAATATGCGTCACAGCGCGCGAGCTATGTAACCGAATTGCAGTCAGCGGTCAGGGCATTAGGAGAAGACCCGGCGACGAGCGGGCATGTAGCAGCATCATTGCATCGCGGCTGGATCAACTTGAAAGAGGCTTTGGCAAAGGACGAGGACAAAGCAATCATTTTTGAATGTGAATCAGGCGAAGATTCGGCCATGAAGAGTTACAAAGAAGCGCTTTCGAAATCGCTTCCGGCCAACATTCTAAGCATGGTGCAGAAGCAGTTTGCTGGCGTACAGGAAGCGCATGGAGTCATTCGCGACATGAAGCACAGCTTGCAAGGGCAAAGCGCCTAACTTCCATTTTCTTGTTTTTAAAGAAAAACCTGCCTGAATCGACTGTTCAGGCGGGTTTTTCTTTTCACGGCAGCCATTTAGGTCCAGTAAAGAATTTTAGTGCCGGGTAAGATACTCGCGATGCAGGTTTCAATGGTGCGACGCATGTACTTCATGCGATCGGCAGGATAAACGTACTTAAACGTTCCGAACTTATTGAGCTTCTTGGATCGCGTCGGTTCATGCATATCGAGCGGAGTGCGCGGATACCAGTTCAAAAGAACTTCCTTGGAGGTAGGGGTAAAACGGTGAGTAATGAGTTCCGCTGTGAGATCCACATCCGGGATACCGTCGAGAGCGTCAGCAACTCTCCCCAAAAGATCCGAATAGACGCTCTCAAAATCCGGCACGTCCATAATGGGAGCAATCGTGAGGCCGACAGGGTAACCTGCTTCGGCCACGCGGCGCAGTGCTCCTAAGCGGGCCGACACCGGGGAAGTGCCGCCTTCAAAGTTGCGCGAAACCGGATCGGCATTAATGGAGAATCGGATACGGGTGCGGCGGTTGTGGGCCAAACTTAAAAGTGATTCGACATTATCGAACTTGGTGGTCCAACGTAGCTGCACGGGTGCTTGCCAGTCGCCGAAGAAACGAATAGCTTGCGCAAGCGCGCCGGTGAGATGCTCCAAGGCTAGAGGATCGGTATAACAGGAACATTCAAACGTTGTGGTGTCAGCGCCTGCATAGTTTTTCAGGTTCCCGAGAATGTCATGGAGGTTGGCATACACGCGGGTCAGAGGCGGGCCGGTTAACGAGCCTGCCAGATAACAGTACTGGCAGTGAGCGGGGCAACCCTGAGCAATGTGAAACTGCCAATCGGCGCTGGGCGGAATGGGGCGAAGCTTGAAGCTGCTCGGGGGAGCAACCACGAGAGCCATAGTGCTCTTTGCTTCGGCGTACGCATTTCGGTTGTCATCGCCCGTGATGCGGCCCAGCCGGTCGCTGTTAAGTTCAACAATTTGCGAGCCGAGCGCGGCGGCGCGGCGGACAATCTCGTTTGTCAGCGCGAACTGCCGTGCGGCGCGAGTCACCAGAACGCGTTTAGGCGTCCATAAACGCGGCGCGCGGGCCGGACTCAGATTGGGTTGAAAGAGCGGAAGTGCTGCTGCGGTTGCCACTGGTTATTAGATGCAGATCAAGGGTGCTAGTCGGCAGGAAAGATGCCGGAAAGCGCCTGTTTTCGAGCTTCCGGCGACAGATGTTCGATAGCGTAACGCAGGGTGGTGCGAGAAACCTGGCCGTAGTGTTTACGAAGAAATTGAAGCAGTGCCGGACGGGAGACGACCCCGGCCTCCCGCAATGCCCAACCGACGGCTTTGTGAAGAAGATCGTGCTTGTCGCAGAGCAGCAGTTCGGCAATGCGGAAGGCGTCTTCAATCTCCCCTGCTTTGATAAGGGCGAGGGTGGAAATCATGGCGATACGGCGCTCCCAAAGGTTTGAAGAATGCGCAAGCTGGTCCAGGAGTTCGCGGTCATGGGTTTTCAGATATTCGCCAACAATGTAGGGAGCAGAAGTATCGACCAGGTCCCAATTGTTGATCTTGTCCGTGTGGGCAAGATAAAAGCGGAAGATCGTCTCTTTCTCGGTCGGCGTAACGCGTTTGAAGCGGGCGCACAAAATAGCTAGAGCTACAAACCGATGTTCGTGAAAGCGGGATTGCAGCAGTTGTGAAATGCCGGGAAGCGGGAGACTGCGGTGGCGGGCGGCAACCTTGCGCTGCGCAGGAACGGCAATGCCGAGAAAACGGTCGCCTTCGCCGTACTCGCCCTTTCCGGTTTTGAAGAACCACGCGAGGTTCGCGGCGCGCTCTTGATCGGCCAGCGCGACGAGATCCTTTTTGACTTGAGCAACCGTAGACTTTCGCGCAGATTGTTTTGCTGACCTGCTCTCAATAAACTTGACCATTTCGAGGTTCAAGTGCGTTACCGGCGCAACCGTCCCAAAAAACGCATAAGCTCCCAAGAAACTTTGGCGCGCCCGGAGAGATTCGAACTCCCGACCTGCTGGTTCGAAGCCAGACGCTCTATCCGGCTGAGCTACGGGCGCGTGTCTTTATTATACGGATGCCACAATGAAAGGAGCGCACATCCGGCTCCCTCCCATGACTACCAGCCCTACTGAAACGGAAGTTAAGATTCGTGTTCCCCATCTCCAAAGTGTCCTCCAGCGGCTCCGCTCGACAGGTTTCCGTGAATCCGTTCCGCGTCAGTTTGAAGCGAATACTTTATATGACACGCCCGAAAACCGTTTGCGGCAGGAAGGTACCCTTTTGCGGCTCCGCCAGATTGGCGATCATGGTGTAATTACCTGGAAAGGCGTCGGCGCGCCTGGTCCTTACAAAAGCCGCCCCGAACTGGAAACCTCCGTAGGCTCAGTGCAAACTTTAGGTGAGATATTAACCAACATCGGCTTTCAGCCGTCCTTCCGTTATGAAAAGTATCGGACGGAGTTGAGGTCGGAAGATGCGATTGGAGTGGTCACTGTTGATGAAACGCCCATTGGCGTTTTCCTGGAACTGGAAGGCCCCGGTGATTGGATCGACAGAACAGCCGCGCGCCTCGGCTTCTCCCCGGAAGACTACGTTTTAGAAAGCTATGGCAGACTTTATGTAGCTGATTGTGAGCGCCGTGGCGTGAAACCGAGCCATATGGTGTTCGAGTCCGGCTCATAATTGTCCGTGGCTTCTTTAACTTGTATTGCTTTCTTACGATAATTGGAAATGGCTGAAACACTTACTGCCGATCTGACGGCTGTTGACCGCGCCAGGAAGGACCTGAGCCGTGTACGGGATGAGATCAGCAAAGTCATCGTCGGGCAAACCGACGTGATTGACGGCGTTCTTATTTGCCTGATTGCGGGCGGCCATGTGCTGCTGGAAGGCGTTCCCGGTCTCGGCAAAACTACGCTGCTGCGGACCCTTTCGCGCGTTCTCGAACTGCGCTACTCGCGTATTCAGTTCACTCCCGATCTGATGCCGGGCGATATTGTCGGCAGCATGGTTATGGAGAATGATGAGCACGGCCACAAAAGTTTCCGGTTTCAGCCCGGTCCCATCTTCGCGCATCTGGTTTTAGCGGATGAGATTAACCGCGCCACGCCCAAAACTCAGTCGGCACTGCTCGAAGCCATGCAGGAGCGCACGGTCACGAGCGGTACTTCGACCTACACGCTGGATTTGCCATTTCTAGTTATGGCGACGCAAAATCCTATCGAGATGGAAGGCACCTATCCGTTGCCGGAAGCGCAACTGGACCGCTTCCTGATGAAGATTCTCGTCAACTATCCGACACGCCAGGATCTGAGCCGCATCGTTGATCTGACTACCAAAAATGACGACGTGGATCTGCGCCAGATGCTGGACCGCCAAGGCATTGCTGAATTGAAAAGCGTTTGTAAACAGGTTGTCGTTGCGCCCCACGTCCAGGATTTTGCGATTGACCTGATTATGGCCACTCAGCCCGGCACGCCGGGAGTCCCTGAGATTACAAGCCGCTATGTCCGTTACGGCAGTTCGCCGCGCGGCGCGCAGGCGCTCATTGAGTGCGGGCGCGTGCTTGCCTTGATACAAGGACGCATGCACCTGAGCATCGACGACATCGCCGCCATTGCTCCGTCCGTGTTGCGCCATCGCATTATTCTGAATTTTGATGCTCACGCCGACGGCGAAAGCACGGAAACGGTTCTGCGCAAGATTTTTGACCACGTGAGCGCCCGCCTGTAGAAAGCTGTGAAACTGCTTCTTTCGTGATGCCTGAACCGCTCATTGATCGTCACTTCCTCGAACGGCTGGAGCGGCTGACGCTGCAATGGCAAAAGTCCTTTCCCGGTCTGGTCGGCGGTCACAATCTTTCCCATTTGGCGGGAGCGGGACAGGAGTTTCTGGACCATCGCAGCTTTCACCAGGGCGATGATCTCCGAGCCGTGAACTGGCGCGCTTACATGCGCTTCGAAAAGCTCTTTCTCAAGATGTTCCAGTTGGAGCCGCGCGTTCCGGTGCGCTTGCTCCTGGATGTCAGCGCCTCCATGACCAGCGGAGCCTCGCCCGGCGACCCCACGAAGTTCGATTATGCGCGCAAGCTGGCAGCCGCGCTGGTTTATGTTGGGCTGGTCCGTCTCGACAGTATTCTTATCCAACCGTTCTCCGGGCGCTTGCTCGATCCCTTTCTGTGCAGCGGAGGCCGCCATCGGTTTCAACCTGCCGAGAACTTTCTACGCGCTCTCAAGCCTGAAGGGCAAACCCGTTATTTGGATGTTCTGCGCTTATTCCTGAACACTTATCCGCAGCGTGGTCTGGCCATCATCATTTCGGACTTCCTTGATGACGCTGATTGCTTTCACCCGCTTCAATACGTGGCCGACTTCGGTCACGAGCTGCTGCTGATTCAACTCTGGGGCGGAGAAGACCGCGAGCCGAGCGATCGTGGCGAGGTTGAACTGGTTGATGCGGAAACGGGAGAACAGATGAGAGTCGCAATGGATGCCAACGCTCGCGAAGAATACACAGCCGCTTTTGATCAGCACGCGGGAGAACTTCGCAGGCTGGCTTTGCGCAACAGCGGGCGCTACGCGGGGCTGTCCACTGCTACTCCGATTGAAGAAGCCATGTTTGGCGCGGTAACCACTGCCGGAGGCGGCCGTTAACGGGATGTTTTTTCTTAATTTGACTGCCGGTGAGTTCTTTGCTCTCCTGGGGGCGATTGGGGGAGTGGTCACCGCGCTTTATCTGCTGGATCGAAGTAAGCGCAAAAAGATCGTCTCAACTTTACGCTTCTGGCCCACCGTTGCCGCAGCCGCTGAGCAAACCCGCCGCAAGCGCATGCATCAGCCCTGGTCGCTGATTCTGCAGCTTCTGAGCTTGACTCTGCTACTGCTGGCGATTGCTCAACTGCAATGGGGAAGCCGCGCCGGGCGTAGCCGGGACCACGTGCTGCTGCTCGATACGTCCGTTTGGTCCGGGGCAAAAGCTCCTGGCGGGTCGGTTATTGACCGTGAGCGTCAGCGTGCGGCGCAATATCTGGCCGCGCTTCCTTCCCAAGACCGAATTATGCTGGTGCGTGTTGACGCGCTCCCTTTGCCGGGAACACCGTTCACCTCCAACCGCGAACAACTTTTAAATGTGCTTCGTGATGCGACGTCGGGTGCCTCCGCGCTGGATCTTTCACAAGCATTTTCTTTCGCCAAACAGGCGCAAACCTGGTCCGGCGGCACTCCGGGCGAAATCACTTACATCGGCCCGAGGCGAATCGGGCCCGACCAGTTGGTTGAAGCAATTCCCGCTAATTTGCGAGTCATCACGGTTCCTGTTGATGGAGAAAACGCCGGTATCCGCAACATGAGCGTGAAACGCGGCGAGGAAGGAGGGAACTCCTGGGAAGCTGCCGTCACGCTTAAAAATGAAGGGCTCTCCCCACGTCGCCTAACGCTCCGAATGCAGTTCGCAGGGACGCGCTTTGCACCGAGAGTCTACATTCTCCGTCCCGGTGAAGAGTTCACGGCGAAGTACAATTTTGTTACGAACACCGCAGGCCGCCTCCTGGCGGAAATCGACAGCGATGACAGCCTTTTCAGTGATAATCGCGCGGAGTTGCAACTTCCGGCAAACAAGAACCTTACCGTTGCAGCGTATACGAAGCGCCGTGATCTTTTGCGGCCTCTTCTGGATGCCAACCATCATTTAACGGTTCACTATTTTGACCCGTCGGAGTACATGATGAAGCCTGCTGCCGATCTGGTTCTTCTGGACAGCTTTGCCCCGCAGGGGATGCCTCTTGTCCCGAGCCTCTGGCTTCACCCGTCAAAAGAAAACTCTCCGCTGCCGATTAAGACAGCCGTCAAGGACGCGGTCATTAAGACTTGGCACACCGATGCGCTCCTCCAAACGGGTCTGCGCACACGGGAGGATCGTATTGGTGAAGCGGAAGTCTTTGGAAACTTAAACGGCGCCGTTCCGGTGGCAAGCGTCGCCGAAGGTCCCGTGATTGCCGCAATTCCTAACGGGCCGTCTCATCCGAAATCGGCAGTCGTCGGCTTTGATCCGTTTGCCGGTAACTTTCGCTTCAGCATTACCACGCCGCTGCTCTTTGCCAACCTCCTCCAGTGGCTTGCGCCGGAGGCTTTCCTGCAAACGAACTTCACTGCCGATCATGTCGGATCAGCCGCTGTGCCTCTCGCCGCTGACGAGGAAGCGAGCCAGTTGCGCGTTTCTGATGAGCGCGGCTTTGCTGTCCCTTTCACGGTTCGGGAACACACGCTTCAACTCTTCGTCGATCAGCCCAAGATTGTGCATGTTGTCTCGGGCAACAATTACCAACGCACTCTTTCTCTTACCTTGCCAAATGTGGAAGGTGGGCAGTGGAACCCGCCCACGAGCGTTGCGACCGGTTTGCCTCCAACAAGGTCTGGGCTGCCGGCCTCCCTCGACCTATGGAAGTGGCTTGCCTGTCTCGGCGGCCTCGGCATCTTCGCGGAATGGTGGCTCTTTGGCCGCGAGCGCAGGGCCGCAATCAAACGCCCCAGCGTTCCTGCCGCGCGTAAAAACCAAACCACGCCCAGGCGGGAGAAGGAACTCATTTCACGATGACGTTTACTCACCCACTCACGCTCGTTTTAGTTCTGCTGCCCCTTGCCTGGGTGGTCTGGTCATGGCGCGCCGTAGTGCGCCGGGTTAGTTTACTTTTGAAAGCTGCCAGTTTGGCTGCGGTGCTTTTCTCGTTATCTGAACCTGTCATTACTCTGCCGCAAACCAAAACCGCTGCTGTTGTGCTGGTCGATACATCGGGCAGCATCAACCAGGAAGATTTGGGGCGTGCGGACGGTCTTCTCTC
>CAXTWT010000067.1:0-17807 GCA_964247955.1 uncultured Bryobacteraceae bacterium | reverse complement strand
GTTTAGCTTACCAGCCTTTACCAAAGTGCCCTCTTGCAAAGTTGCAACACTGCCCAGCTTTCAGCTGTAGCCCGTCTGAAGCTGCTTGAAGCTCGGCCGGACGTACGTGTTTATGGCGATGTTGCGGACGATTTTACGGCTACGCAGTTCACGCATGGTCGGCGAGCTGCGGTCCCGAACCGGAGCATCCGGCTCAGTGAACTTAGTGACTAAGTTGCTCACAAGCGTTGTCATATGCTGGAGATCACAATCATTCCGGCTTCGGCAGGATATTCATAGGGGTAGGCGTACTCGCCACACTTCTTGAAGGAAGAAGCTGCACAACCACACTGATCCGTGGCCAATGCGTAACGCGTCTCCGCCTTCACCAACAAACTGCACGCTCACCTTGTTCGTTGTGGGGTCGATGCGCGTAAGAGGAACGTTGATGGTGGTCACCCATACTGCACCCTCTCCGAAAGCGATGTCGCCGCCTGGTCCGGCATGGCCAGTGTCGATAGTCGCAATCACTGTATTGCTCTCCGGGTCGATGCGCGAAACTGTTCCATCTCCTTGGTTCAGCACCCAAATGACGTTCTCCGATGATGCCATAAATCTTGGAGACGGGCCAACTGGAATACATGCGGTTACCATGTTCGTCTCCGGGTCAATTCGCGAAACAAGATCGTTTCCAGTACTGCTGACCCACACCGATCCAGCTCCTCCGATCGCAACAAAGGACTGAGGGCTGGTCTTAACGTGCGCAACGACTTGGTTAACCGCTGGATCGATGCGCGAAATAGTCCCATGTATATCTGTCGGCATCCACACCGCTCCTCCACCGATTCCGAGACTGCCCTCACTATCGGCAATTGCCAAGGGCACTCTCGCAATTACCGTGTTCGCCACCGTATCCACTCGGTCGACGCAGTGATCCTGGCAACTCGGCACCCAGACACTCCCGAAGCCTACGGCGAGTCCTGCGCAAGGCTGATTGCTCACAGCTACGGTGGCCACGATTTGATTGCTGCCTGGATCGATGCGGGTGATACTATTTTTCGCTTTATTGGAAATCCACACTGCATGTGTATCAATGCCCACCCAGTCAGGAGATCCTAGAATTGACATCTTCGCCACAATGGGCAGTTCGGAGATGGGCCGCTGAACGGAATGCAGATCTGACATAAGTCTCAAGCAGTGCCTTTTTGAAAGGAGCTTACCGCAGACGATCGACTGTACATACAGCTTCTCTAGACATTGATGGGCTCGATGATAAATTCGTCATGGACGTCATGCCGCGGCGTGTTTCCGAGGATCCTACAAGCTTGGTTCCATTCTGTAAGATTGTGCATGCTCAGAGGCAATGCGTGTTCATTGGGTTGGAACGTTGTCCCGATCGGGTAGAGCTGCTGCGGTGTTTTCTCCATCTCGACGTGGGCACCAAGCAGCATCGAGATAGGATATGCACTCGCGAACTCGGCCAGTCGTGCGGCGCTGTGTTGGTATGCAGGCCAGTTACTGACTGTCAGGAGACCAGGATACAGAGTATCCCCTGTGAGCAGCAGGCGTGTGTTGGCATCGTAAACGGCAATGTGCGACGGCTCGTGTCCCGGTAAGGGGAGAATCGTCAACACTCGCCCGCCGAGGTCGAGACTGGCCTGTCCCTCCGGCCAGTCTGTGAGTCCGAAAAAGCTCCGTACGCCAGATACGGAATGTGGAACGATGTTCACGAGTGACTGTCCTTGGAATTGAGAATCTCCAAACACGTGGTCACCGTGACTATGCGAGTGCGCAACGATGAGATCGATTTGCCTCTGGTTGCGTTCTGCAAGCCTTTGCTCCAAAATGCTCTGAACTGTACTACGGACCGGCAACTCCTGTCCCTTGTCGGGCTGAGCGCCGCTGTCGAGGAGCAGTGCGCACGTCTCACCGATCAGTAAGTATAGAAAAGGTGCCTCAAAGCTCAGGCACTTACTCTGGCGTAGGATAAACGTGTTTTCGTCTAAGCGAACCGATTGGAAGGGCGGATCAGTACTCTTCGAACAATCAGCTGCACCATGGATCCACTGGACATCTGCTATGTTTAGAAGCATTTGTTTAGCCTACTACCGCGATGTGTGCAACGTCTGTGGAACGCACGCGTCAGCGCGGCAATCCGAGAAGACTCGATCCTGTATATCTGATTTCTCCTTGTGCAGATTCATGGTCAACGTGCGTTCTTTATCAGAACAGCAACTGCGGCGGCCAATCAGGATGTGCGATCTCGTCCTCGCCCGCATTGCTGAGCCCGCTCTTTAGCGCTTGCGGCGTATCTGTTTCCGGCAATCTCACGTTTACGACAAAAGTGTCCTCTGGACGCGCGTCGATCTCAGCGAAAACATCGTCCAATTCACTAGACATTTGTATCAGCCGACCCTCGCCGCCGAACGCCTGCGGCAGCTTCTCATAGGCCCAGCGATGCAACGTATTGTACGAATATACTGTGTTCAGAAGCGGGTCCGTGTACTTAATCGGCGGCGTGCGGAACGGATTTGGGTTGACCAGCTTCTGCTCGATTCCGTAGATGCCGTTCGCCAATATGAATACTACCGTATTGTGACCGAGCATCCGGTAACTGGAGAGCGCCTGACAAGTCTCTTGGAAGGCACCATCGCCTACGATCACGACTGCACGCCTATCCGGCATAGCGCACTTCACACCAATCGCCGCCGGAGTAGAGTAACCGATCGCCAGCCAAGCCGCTTGGGCCACGAAACCGTTTGCTCGGCGGATATGCAAGTCCTGTGCTCCGATTAAGGGGAATCCTGCGTCGGCGACGATCGTGCAGTCCTCTCTTCTTTGCAGCCATTCGTTCAGTTTGCTGAAGAACAGATCATAACTTAATTCCGACGGAACCGTTGGCAGAAACGCCGCACCATACATCCGGACGGGCTTCGGCGCATAAACTGCGACCTTCATCGTCCTCTGCTCGAGTGCCTTCAGCAAACCGCCTAAGTAATCCTTCAGACGTACGCTGGAGAAGTACCGTGGTCCGGCCATCACACCTCCGCGAGCTGCCAGGACGACGTTATCGGCTAGGATCAGTTGATTATTCACATCCTTGCCCGTTGTCCAGGATCCCAATCCCACCAGGCAGCCAGCTCCTCCAACAATTTCCTTCATTTGACTCGGTGATGTCGGACTATACACACCGAGAAATTTCGGATGATCTTCTGAGACCACCGACTTCCCTAACAGGGAAGTCGTGAATGAGAACCCAGTCTTATCTACTAGTTCTAGAAACTCGGTTTGAAGTTTCTGCCGCTGTAATTCGACGCCAGCCCAGAACAGTGGTTTCCCTTTCGCTTCAATTAGGTCGAGCGTCGCCTTGACCGCGTCTTCAACGCCGGAACGCGAGATGCTCTGCTGTTTCCGTGGAAGTTGTCCCGATGGGGCAACGCATGGGGCACGCCACACATCCTCGAGTACCTCAAAATACACGGGCTCACCCTGTGTCAGACAGGCACTCAAGGCTGCATCAATCTGGTATGGTGCCTCTGCCGCGTTGACGATCCGCTCTGCATTGATAGTAATTCGACGATATACGTCGAGATTTGAGTACGGATCGCTGGTCATGTGGGAGTACAGCAGACCCGCATATAACGAGTTCTGGAACTCCTTGTTGCTGGGAGCACCGTTGATTACCGCCACTGGAGCCTTCTCTACCTGTGCTCCAGCAACGGCATTGAGAAGGCTAAAGGCACCAACGCCGTACGTAACCGCCACTGCACCAATGCCTTTCAGCCGCGCATATCCATCAGCCGCGTACCCAGCGCAGATTTCATTCGGGATTCCCGTTACTCGAATCGGTGAATGTGGGTCCTCCAAGATCGTGTCCAAAAATGGAGCTGCATAATTACCAGCAACCCCGAACAGGCGATCTAACCCCGCTTGTTCCAAACGCTGCTTAAGATACCCTGCCACAGTTGTCCCAGTCATTACGACAGCATTACTCCAGATCCAGTTTCTTTCTTGCCACGGCGATTGTGAATCTCCAGTACCGCCCGAATTCCGGACTCAATCGCACCCTCGATCCAAGCGTGCTTCAACGAAGTATGTTCACCAGCAAAGTAGACCAAGCCTTCCGGCTGGGGTATATAAGGATGTAGAGCCATCAATTGGCCTGGTGCAAACACGGCCGCTTCCCCGAACGAGTAATAGTTTTCCATCCAACTCTCGGTACGTCCAAAACCAGTGAAGTAGCGCTTAATACCCTCGCCATAGATGTCCGTCAATCCCTTCAAGGCATAGGTGTACCGATCCTCAGACGGAATGGAATCCCACCGACTGGCGTCATCCGCCCAAGTATAGCTGGATAACACCACTCCCCCCGAGCTGCCCGGAACGGCATGACTTGGGAAATAAATGAATCGGTTTGGTGAGTCTGCGACGGAACTCCCGCCGTAGGCATCATGCCCGCGGTATTCATCCGGTAATCGGTTCCGCCACGTCGCCTCGTCCCATTCCCAGAATCGCTCGCTGAACTCTAACAGGACTTTGGTCGCAGAGTCATAATGCAGCTCGATAATGGCACGGCGCTTCTGAAAGGTGAATTCCGGAGAAATCTCGACAAATCGCAACGCAGAAAATGGAATAGCGCACAGTAGATAATCCGCAGTAAATTCTTGCTCCTTGCGGGTCCACCCTTTTCGCACTACACCTCGCTTCTCCATCGGTTCATTAATAGTACGCACATACACCCCTGGTCGTCCCTGGTGTATCGCCTTAGAGCCTTGTAAACCCGAGTGGGGATCGGACCACTGTATCTCGACGGCCCGTGCGTCCATGACCAAGTTGTCCCGCAGATCCGTGATGAACGCATTCGGCAGCCGCCAATTGCCACCTTTCAACTCCATGTACTGCGTTCCCGGGCTGATATAGAACGTATCCACAAAGCTGTGAATGAAGGAGAGAAATAAGCGCGAAGTCAGGTTTTGGAGCGTTCCGATATAAGCGATCAGACTCTCCTGATCCATAGCAGGGACACCCCGGCGGGTGTAGTAGTCAAGCAGATACGTCCGCATACTGAAGGCGTCGAAGCGGCGGATTACTTCTTTCCACCCGGCAATCTGGTGTTGGATTTGTTCTTCTTTGCTCGCCGAGGGATCGGGCGTGATCAAGTCTTTCGGCTCCTTCAGCGCTTCCGCGAGCAGTTCGTCCGCTGTTTTTTGCGAATAGCACTGAGCGATCGGAAAGCCCATCGTGAGTTGATCTGTCGGCAATTCACGTCTGTTGTACTTGATCCGTCGAACCAACAAGTTATTCGTTTTCAGCCACGCCCGGTACGTCTGTTTGCTAGCGTCATCTTTGTCCACATCAATGTTGTAGAAAGTTTGCGTTTCACTACTGAGCCCCATGACCTGGATCAGCTTATTCACAAGCGGATGTGTTGTGGGAATTCGCATCGCACCCGCTTCGGCGTACTGTGCCGGATCCTGAAACGCCGGTGTGCTCTCAGAACGTGTGTGGAAGGTTTTAATCCGGCCACCCACACGGTTGTCGTTTGCTTCCAAAATCTTAACGTTGTACCCAGCATTTTTAAGAATTCGACCCGCCAACAAGCCCGCGATGCCTGCGCCGACGATAAGCACGTCCTTTCGTTCGGCTTCAGGCGGCAAAGGTTTTGCGAGCCCGTGCTCAATAATTGAGACGTAGTTGGGCACCAATGACTCTCCATGGTCGTCCACCATAAGGATCTCTCGTGCTAATCGATCCAGAACCCAGTCATCTTGCTCCACGCTGTTGTACTCCTTGCGGCTCTTCGCATTGTGCCCCTGGCACGGAACAGTCCAGATTGGATTAAACCACAACGCGATGGGTGAGGTATTACTTGGCATCACCTCAAGAAACGGAAATTTACGTAGTGCGCCGGGAGACCGGCAAGGAGTGGATGGTGCAAGTCCATTACGGTGAAGGAGTAGCGAACCACATCGGCCCCAAGTCATGCGCCGCACCTCGTGAGGGGTGGGGCGAAGCGTTGACAGGGGAGCGTGCAGGCCAGGTATTGAGCCGCGAAACATTTCTCATCCAGGACGCCGACGCAGTTACGTATGCGGAAGGCAAAACGAACGGGCACGTCATCGCAAGTACCCGGTCGGTCCTGCGTGGTCGGAGACCCTGGCATGCACGGACGCTCGTTGCACGGGAACCGGGAGATCTTCCGTTCGACTACCGGCAGTTTCGAGGTAGTCCGCATTGGGAGGGCGAGGAGTTGTAGCCGATGATGTACGAACGGAAGAAGTCAGACCCTTTCGTAGTAGCTGCGAAGCCGACGAGCAACTCCGGGCCACCGGGGGCGGAGTCGGTCGAGCCAAGGGAAGAGGCCGAGGGAAACAGGCACGAGCCGCACACGCGCCGGACGCAGAGACGGGAAAGCGTGTCATCGGGGCTGGTGCGTGTACGGGAACGAGCCAGGCAAGGGAAGAAGGAACGGTTCACCACTCTGCTTCATCATGTGACGGTCGATCTGCTGCGGAAGGCATATTTCTCGCTGAAGCGATAGGCGGCTCCGGGAGTAAACGGCACCACATGGAAGATGTCAGTTTTCCTAAATATTGAGAATCTGCCAATCCACCTTCGTTTTATCCCTATTTAATGCGACAAGACAGATTCACCGAAACAGAAACTGTTGAAAAGGCTGAGCAAAGGTCATCCACCGAGTCTGAAAACGATCTCACCGTATCAGCACAAATCCCACAATTAAGGAATAGATCGCACCAGTGTGGGATGAGACAAGTCATTCCCTGACAATGATGTAAGCCACTTTGCCTGTCCCACAATATAGGAATATTGACAGCGGCATAGGAGGAACCAAATTTCTTGCACCAATTGCGGACCGTCTCGTACGTGAGCAGAACACCGCGAAAGGCCATCATCAGTTCGACGTCCCGTAAGCTTAGGGCAAAGTTGAAATATAACCAGACACACTGGGAAATGATCTCTTTCGGAAACCGATAGCCGCGATACGGGTTAACGGGCGCTCATTCAGGGTCTCATCCGCTCAACTTGACGATGCCTCGTCATCAGGTCACTGCGCTCTCGACACTTCTCACTGAACAACGCAGGCTATGATCTCGGCGACCCCACGTTGATGTGAAACTGCGCCGGGTGAGTGAAACCAGTGTGTTATAGAAAATGACAGCATTTTCGTGTCCCCGACACGTGGACCTTGATCTGCTTTAACCACAGATGCGACGGATCGATCTTATGTCAATAATCTGGGCTGTCCGGCTAGCCGCTCGATTTATAACAGTGCGATTCCGCCACAGTAGCGAACCGATAAAGCTGATCATCGAGACGACGCGACTCTGCAATAGTCACTGTAAGACCTGTGACATGTGGCGGCAGCCCCCGGGGCCAGAACTCGATCCCGATGATCTGTTGCGAGCTGTCACCGCTATCGGTCGAAACGTTAGTTGGATTGCGCTTACCGGCGGAGAGGTTACTCTGTATCCGCATCTCCGGTCTCTCGTGGCTGGGCTGGTTTCGCGATGTCCCCGCCTCTTATTAATCAATATCCCGCTGAATGGCATCAATCCGAGCAGGACAGAGAACCTGATCGAGCAACTACTGTGCGAAAACGCCCGGGTCTTGCTGCATGTCACGCTCTCGATTGATGGCGTCGGACCGGACCAGGACGAACTTCGTGGCTCCGGTCAATGGAATCAAACGATCGAAACATGGCGGCGACTGCAGATTCTTCGCAAGCATTTCGGAAACCTGCGTGTGTCCGCTCAGATGACCGCCTCCGGTCTGAACATCAACAGAATCGGAGGAGTTATGGAGCGCTTTGGCCGCGAGAGCGACACGTTCATCGTCGCTTTCGGTATGGACAACCGATTCTACCGCGTGGAACAACCGGCTCGGGCCTCTGAGTCTCGCGCCGGCCGGTTGGTTAAAATCGGCGAAAAGCCGGAAATCGAGGTGCTGGGTTCCCATGCCCATGCCGTACGTGACATCGTGCGCCGATATGCGGGGTCAGGGGTTGGCGGGTTTATCGAGAGGCTGTTTCTCTTGGGGATGGTCCGCCGCCTCCGTCTCGGCTCGGCGGGAATTCCCTGTGTTGCAGGCCGTCAAGTCATCTTCATTTCTGCTAAGGGCGAGGTGAGGCCGTGCCCCTTCTTCGAAGCGTCTATGGGGCAGCTGCAGGAATCGGATTATGATCTTCGCGTGCTTCTGAGCAAGCCCGGCGCAATACGGGTGCGAGATGCTGCGCGACGTTGTGATAAGTGCTGGAACAACTGTGTTGGTTTGCCATCGCTCATTGCATCTCCGCTGAGGGCGCTTCGATTGCTGACCGAGTATTGGCACTGGTAAGCAGGTGGTCGCCGTGTTCAATAGACTCGCGGCGTGGCGGGATCGCCTCGGACTTCGTATCCAAGCGAGCGAAGGCGCTCTGTTATCAACGATTGTGTCTTCGGGTGCGATGGGCCCCGGCGAACTTGAAGGGATGCTAAGCGTAGGCGATTATCGCGCACTCATCAACGATCTCGGTCGGGCGCTCCGGCTAAAGCCACGTACGCTGTTCTTCTGTGAGTTGGTGGCGGGAGGCATTGCGAGGTTGCATTCTGGGGTCGTGCGCAGCGCAAAACAGCTCTGGCGTCATGGGATAGGTCACGCCGCGTACGCTCTCGTGGCGTTGCTTGAGCCCCTCATCCTCTTACGGCGGGGTTTCGTCGCGATTGCATGGTCCCGATGTTCCATCCAGATCGGGCTTTGCGTCGGGCGACTGTTGCGAGAGCTTGTTGTGGAACTTTCCAACTTCAGCTTCGAGTGTCTGGTCAGGATTTCTGCAAGGCCAATTGTCGTCACTGCCGTGAAATGGTTTCACGCACGGATGTGGCCGCGCCTCGCAACGGGTTTCCGACTTCTCCATTTCATTGCATCGATCGGTGCCCACTTATGCAGATTGGCGGCTCTGAACAGTCACGGTTTGACTGCGTTTCCTATAACAATCGCGTTGGCTCGGCGTCGCATCCATCTCCAGTGCGCATTCGGACGCCAAACGGATGATCCCGAACCCCGAACATTGCTAAGGGTGGCGAATGCGCTCCTAGACCGCGAGCCCATCGGCCTTCGTTCCCGGAATGTTGGAGAGGAGCTCTGGGTCGACATCTTTCCCGCAGGTCCCCTGTTTGCCACGCCGGAGCTTGCCAGAATCACTGTACTTTGGCAGCGCATCGACGCGAGTTCTTATATCGACAGGCAGACATATGAGGAGTAAGCGTCCGAAGTTGACCGCAGACTTATAGTTTCAATCAAGAGTGAGTACAAGGGTCCATGTGTCCATGAACTTCATCGTGGACACATGGACTCTCAGCGAAAGACTAATTCAGATGGTGAAAGATCTTCGGGATTCATGGACGGAAAACCCTGGTTGAGAATGTTGAGTAGTTCATCCTAGGTGCTAACCACAACAGAATACTGCCGTCTAATAACTCTATGGATCAGGCCCGTGCTCATGACCAGCCGCCAGGAGAGCGGCTTTTACAATGAGGCAGTTCATCAGAGCCCGCCATGGACCGGGGTGGCCGGTGATCTTCGGCAGTCTGACAGCGATTCTGTGGGCGTCACCTCTCACGGGCGTGGCGCAAAGCGTCGGACCTGCCGCGCCCACAGCCTCCGAGTACCTTAATCGTGCGCTCGATCTGATGCAGCAACACTCGATCAATGCCCGAAAAGTTGACTGGATGAGCTTGAGGAGAGAAACTCTGGCGCATGGCGCTGGAGCTCAAACAACCTACGATACCTATGATGCCATCCGCTTTGCCCTACAAGGCTTGAATGATCATCACAGCTTCCTGCAATTAAGCGACGCCTTAGTCCAGCAGGATAAAGAGTCGCATGCCCGTCGCGGTGTGGCCCCGATCCAGCCAGGCGGGTCGGAGAAGTGGCCGCCCTCGCCCTATGTGGAGCGCCGCACGCCGGAAGGCGAGATGACGATCATGGGCGGCGTTCGCATAGCGTGGATTGTTGTCCCGTTGTCGGGGGGCGGAGACGATGCCCGCATGCAAAGCTATGCCAAGGCGCTGCAAACTCACATCGAGACGCTTGCCACACAGAATGCGCAGGCCTGGATCATCGACTTGCGAGGGAATTTGGGCGGTAACATGTGGCCGATGCTGGCCGGGATCGCTCCGTTGCTCGATACCACTGATGTCGGCAGTTTCGTCGATGCGAACGGCAACAAGACCACTTGGTTTGTTAGCGCCGAGGGGGCGGGCCTCCAAAAGCCCAACGGCGGCCCAGAAGTCCTGTGTCGGCTTCCCAAGCGGAGTCTCAGTTTTCGCAAGCCGCCCGTGATTGCTGTCCTTATCGACCATGGCACGGCCAGCTCCGGGGAAGCCGTGTCGATTGCCTTGCGAGGACAACGGCGAACGCGTTTCTTTGGACGTGCCACCCATGGACAGACGACCTCCAATGAGGGTTTTCGGCTTTCTGACGGTGCGAACCTGGTCCTGGCCACCGGCATTGAGGCGGACCGAACCGGTCAGTTGTACCCTTCGGGAATGGTTCCTGATGTAGAACTTCCCGAGCAAGCTGACCGGCCCACATCGCCCGACTCTGACCCTATGATTCGGAGTGCTGCTGAGTGGATCAGGACGATGGCGCAGAATCAGCTATAGTCGACTATTTCAGATGCTAGTAAGCGTTCAAAGTCGCTGCAGGGCCATCCGGTTCCAGAGAGCGGGGCAAGAGTGTATGTGTCCACGATGAAGTTCATGGACACATACACTCTTCGTGGTTCTTACGCTTAATGAGAACAAGAAACGGTGAAACGCTCAGCCATGTTCCAAGGTAAAAGTTCGCTGATCCGGTTCACGGGATGCTCGGCCACGCGCGTCAGCATTTCACGCAGATAGGCTTCCGGGTCAAGCCCGTTCAGCTTCGCCGAACCGAGCAAGCTATAGAGGGCAGCGGCTCTTTCCCCTCCGGCATCCGATCCGGCGAATAAAAAATTCTTACGACCTAACGCGACCACGCGCAAGGCGCGTTCAGCGGCATTGTTGTCGATCTCAATGTGTCCATCGTCGACATACCGCGTCAGTGCCGTCCAGCGACTGAGCGCATAGTGCATCGCTTGCGCCACGTCGGACTTACGCGAGAGCTTGCCATAGCTGACTTCCAACCAGGTGTGCAGCGCCTCCAACAAGGGGCGGGCTCGTGCTTGTCGAAACGCTTTTCGTTCCTCCGGCAAACGGCCCCGGATCTCCCGTTCGAGGTCATAGAGTTGGCCGATCCGCTTCACCGCCTCGGTGGCGAGGGGCGAGGCCTGCGCCTGCTGCAAGTCGTACAGCTTGCGTCTCACATGGGCCCAGCAGGCGGCCTCTTGGATGCGGTCGTCCTGATAGAGATGATGGAACCCGGCGTAGGCATCGGCCTGCAAGGTGCCCCGAAACTCCGCCAGATGCCGTCCCGGGTGCTCGCCCTTGCGATCGGGCGAATAAGCAAACCACACCGCCGGTGCGGCGGTATCACCAGCGGGACGATCATCCCGCACATAGGTCCACAAGCGGCCGGTTTTCGTTTGGCCCTGGCCCGGCGCTAAGACCGGCACGGGGGTGTCATCGGCATGCAATTTGCCGGGAGCCATCACGTAACGGCGCAGGGCTTCCACCAAGGGCGTCAGCAACCGGCTCGCGCCGCCCACCCAGTCGGCCAAAGTCGAGCGTTCCAGTTCCACGCCGCTCCGTGCATAGATCTCGCTCTGCCGATACAACGGTACGTGGTCCGCATACTTGGACACGAGCACATGGGCGAGTAATCCCGGACCAGCCAAGCCGCGCTCGATGGGCCGGCTCGGGGCGGGCGCCTGCACGATGTGTTCGCAGCCCGTACAAGTGAACTTGGGACGCACTTGGCGAAGGACGTGAAAACGAGCGGGTGTGTACTCCAGCATCTCGGACACATCTTCACCCAGTGGGCGTAGAACTCCGCCGCAGGCCGGACAGTCTTCCTGCGGCGGGGCATACACTTTGGTTTCTCGCGGCAGATGCGCCGGTAGCGGTTTCCGGGCCGGGCGGCGTGGGGCTGTGACGGCAGCGACGGCCTCCGGCTTCTCGGGAGGGCGGCGTTCGGCTTGGCTGGTTTCCAGATCCTCCAAACGCTGTTCCAGTTGCTCAATCTGCCGCTCCACGCGTTCCGACTTGCGGCCAAACTGAGAGCGCTGCAGCTTGGCAATCAGCAGCTTGAGATGTTCAATCTCGGCTTCCTGCGAGAGCAGTTGCACATGCTGCTCGCGCACTAAGGCTTTCAGCGCTTCGGGATCGAGCGTGTCGAGATCCGGCAGTATTGTCCGTGCCGCTTCCATCTCCGGCAGTATGCCATGCCCTTTTCAGATCAGAGAAGGATCGAAAACAACAGACCGCAAGAATGTTTCCGGCTCACACCGAGAGTTGCGGCGGTGTCGTGCGCACGGGCTGCCGCCAATCGATACCTTCCAAGAGCATCGAGAGCTGCGCTCGCGTGAGCGAAACGGTGCCGTTTTCCGCTCGCGGCCAGACAAAGCGCCCTCGTTCCAAACGCTTCGCGAACAGACAAAGCCCGTCCCCATCGAACCAGAGCAGTTTCACCAGATCGCCACGCCGTCCGCGAAACACAAACACATGACCGGCAAACGGGTCTTGTTGGAGCGTCGTTTGCACCAAAGCACTCAAGCCGGTAAACCCACGCCGCAGATCCGTGACTCCGGCGGCGATCCAAATGTGGCTGCCCGGCGGAAGCGAGATCATCCGAGCAAACAATCCAGGAGGGCACGGAGGCAAGCCGGATCAGCAGCGCCTTCGACGCGCAGCTTCGCTTTCGCCAGTTCCAGGTGAATCGTGCCGGTGAGTCCACCCTGTGTTCCTGGCCGGGAAGAATCCAGCGCCTCGCTTCTCGCCAGCGGAGTCGGCATCGGTTCCGGGACGACCAAGTCGGAAATCTGTACGGGAAGTAGCGCCGCTTTCGGCGGGGCGGGTCCGAGCAAGCCTTGCTGATACTGCTTGCGCCAATAGAAGACTTGGTTGGCATTGACCCCGTGGGCTTGCGCGACGCGGGCCACCGAGACATGAGGTCGTAAAGTTTCCTCGACAATGCGTCGCTTCTTCTCGACGGAATGGATGCGCCGGGGTGGAGATGAGACAGGTGTCGTTTCCATGCTGGTAGGTGCTGGAGAAAGATTACTCATGAGGGCCGCCGCGTGTCTTTCCCAGCATGGCCCGGACGCCCTCCACTGTCTAGGCGGCCAGATTCGGACGTTTACTATGAGGAGATCCTCGACAGCTTTGAATATCCAGCTGATGAGGTTTTCGCCGCGGTAAGACGGATCGCCCGTCCGCCGCGGCCGGTGCTTTCTGCCGTTATAGTCGCGACGGGTTTGCGTATGGGGCTCGCGGGCCGGCTCGCGAAGCTACGAAGCGCTCACCTGCAGCGGGAAATCTCCCGTTGGAAATTTTTCTCGGCAGCAAGCGCTCTGCCGAATACCAGTCCGCAGAGATACATCGTTTTGACGCCCGTTAACGACTACGCTCATCAGAAACCCCGTATCCTCGCGGGCAAACTGACGGCTCGCATATTCGAAGCTGTCCTCGGCCATGGCGACGGCCTGTCGTTTCACTTTGTGTATGCTCTTCCAGCATGCCGGCCCGGCACGGTTCCAGCCAAGGAGCGGGAAAAACTCGCAACTCTCGTGCGAGCCACGATTGCCAATACCTATTTACCCGAGCGTGTTCGCGTAACCGTTCTCGACGACCTATATTCGGACGTATGGCTGCCTAATCTGAAAGGTCTGCCACTCATCCTCGCTCTCCGAAAGTTATGCTCGATTTCGAGCGACGATGATGTCCTAGCGCTCTCAGAGATGAACGATTCCGCTTCTTGGCTGAACATTGTTCATCTCGCTGCTGCGCTTCCGCAGCAATCTCCGGCGCTGGTCACTGGCCGCCGTCCGATTATCGGAGCAGGAAAACCAGTCGCAGGCCATGCGGCGACTCGCCTGTTTAACTGCCTATTCCGATTCCTAATCCCAAATGTGACCGTCCGGGATTCCTCATCGGTTCTCAAGATTGCGACTGTCGCCTCTCTCCGCGCGATTCTCGATGATCTCACGTGTCTAGACTACGCTATTGACCAAGATATTTTGGCAATGATGACACTCCGTGGGCGCGTGGTGGAGAAACCGATTCAGTGGTATCAAACGCGCGGTCGCTGGGGACACGAGCGGTCCGCCGGGGCGCAAATAGCCTCTTTGCTCAGTTTAAGCTTGAAGACCCGATTTAAGAGACGGTTGGCAACGCTCCAGGTATCGGAGTGGCTCCCGTTTGACGGCGGGTTCGATTTTCAGGTGTTTACTAACGGTCGCGGGCGTATTCGCAAAGCTCATGCCCGGGAGCGCAATCGCCTGGTCCTGCTGCTGACCTCCTTAAGGTCTATGCTCCAGCCCGGTACTTCCGAACGGGAAGGTCATCGAGAATTCGCGCGTTTCATCCCGCTGGCCACGCGACTGATTTCAATTGTAGGTCAGGGACCCCTGAAATCGATTTTGCGTGTGGCTGAAGCGAAATATCGGGATCCATTGCCCGGGATTCTGGAACACTTGAAATATCAGACGCCCGTGATAGTCCAGACGTCCTTCAACTGGAGGCCTATCATTCAGACGCCCATAGGTCCAAGTGATCACTATTTGTTCTCGCTCGAACAGCCCCTAGCTACTTTAGGAACGCTCCGTTCGGCCATCGAGTTGAACCTACGATTGGGCGATGTTCGCGCAGCAGCCGATACGCTGAAAGTAGTTCTCAATCTGCAGGAAGCTCTTGTGGCTCAGGGACTCGTCGATCCGGACCTCAAGAGTCTGCTCGACTGCGGCATCTTCATCGAGGGTGGGTTGGTCACAGTTAAGCATCTGGATTTTGCGGGGTTCCTGCGCGACCAGTATGTCATCGACGCTGTTCTGCCCGGATTGTTCCAAAAGTTTGTGCAGATGCGGGACTTCCGACAGATCGCGCTTCTTCTGGGCGGCACGTCTGTTGGGCGCGCGCGTGTAATGGAATTCCGGGAAGCCCTCGAGGCGTTCCTTAAGTCGGTGCCCGCACGTCTCAGTTCTGTTTCGGCTCTCCCGGTCGCGCCGGATCCGAACTCGTCGCCGATCCCGGCGTCACGCCACGCCCAGCGCGATTTCGTGGATGATGTAATCGCCACTGCGAAATTCGCATCTCACGCCCCTATAGGCCCCCGCCCGGAGCAAATCCTTATGCGGCGCGCTATTGCGTACGGATCATCCCGATTCATCGCGGACCAACCGACAGTCACATTTGGGCCGTTCGGCGCTGCCACCTCGATGCCGGAGCCCATGTTCGTGGTTGCCAGTCAAATGGTCGCGGACATCCTCGAGCGCGACATGAAGGAATACCTCCCGGAGTGCCGGTACGATATTGTGCATGTGCGCACGCCCAGCGCTATTCCGCTGATGAGTCTCGTGCGGGACCTCAGCGCGCAAGCTGGCGGTGCGCATGTAGTAATGCGGGTTGGTGGCAACAGCAGTCGAATGCAGGACCTCCTTGGCGACGACTGCCCGCACAAGGCGCTGATGCGGGTGTTCGGGCGTCCGCTGTTCGTTCACACATTGGAGGGGATGGGGATCCTTGCGACCGTTTACCCGGAGCGCATCTGGCTTACTAACCCCGATACAATTTGCATTTTCGGGAACAGGTCTGAGTGGCCGAATGTCGAAGCGGAAGTGGTTGCGCCCCTTCCTATCGAGGCATTTCGGTTATTTAACGTATACGAACGGGCAAAGTCGGCTGCGGGGTCGAGGGCGGAGGCGGCCGGTAAGTTGTTGGCTCGATGTTATCTCGCGACGCGACGCGGAGGGTACAGCCTTCCTCCAATCATTGGAATGAAAAGAGTTGTTACGCCCAGCCTTCCTGATGAGGTACCCCTATTGGGCGACTTCGCCCAGCCAGACTTCTGGGCTTACTTATCGCGAATGGCAGCCCTTCCGGAGCGCTATCGCCGCGGACGGGTTGCAGCTCCCAATCCTCAGACGTGGTTTGATCTCGACGGGCCACTAGAATTAATGGGTCTTTATCGTCATGCTCTGGTTCCTGGCTTCGTCCATTTACTCGGAGGCGTCTACAGAGTTTGCCCCACAACTTGGGAGAACAGTGTCAATATTGAATCCGCGGTCCTCATGAGCGGGGCCGGGGAGAAAATTTGCTTACGCAACTGCGTATTTGACAGCTCCAACGTCGTCATAGACTGCGATCCTCGTCTGCCACAGGTGTGTATCGACGGTTTGGTTGTCGCGAACAGTAGTGTCAGCATTCGGATCGGCGCGCCCGCGGTTCGGGACAATCTTATCTTCGGAGTGACAACCGCGCCGGGCGAGGCTTTGGAGTTGTGCCTCGATGGCCAGGTGATCGCGATGTCATCCACAGGGCACCCTTGCGCTCTCCCTTTGTCGCTGCGTGGGTTCACGATGCCGGGTCAAGACAACGAGATTCTGCGTTGTAGGGCTATCTCACATGCCTCGAGAGTCGCGACCCTCTAACGTGGGAAGGTCAATCGTCGTTTGAAATGACGCTCAGAGCGTCCGTGTCATCGAAGAACACACAATCGCTGCAGTATTTCGAACGATCAAACTAGAATGGAACTATCAGCGACACGCATCGGACATAGCTGCATCTCTCGTTTTGAATAACCCTTCAATCGCGGTGTATGTGGGCGGGTCTTCCTCGCTGGCCCTTAACAGGGCGGCGGTGGCACCTGCTAGCGTCTCAAGGTCTCCCACTGCCGTATCGTAGGCGCCGCCGTTCAGCTTTTGCGCCTCGCGTCTCGTGATTGAGCCAGTTTGGAATACCGCTTCGATGATGTTCACCAATCTTGTGCGGCTTTCTGTTCTCGCCATGCCGGTGCGCGTGGCCGGTAGATCTTTGCAGATCTTGTTGAATGCATCCATTCCTTCGGCAGATAGGCAGGAAGGTGCAAGCCGCACCGGCGCAGGCGAGACGGGTGGTGGTGTTGACGGTTCCAGAATAATGCCAACCCAGTGGCTGTAGTCGCCGCGGGCGAGGATCTCTTCGAAAATAGTGACGAGCGGCTTGCGCGTCAGGCGCCGCCGGGATGCCGAAAGGGAAAGAAGCGCGCGAAGCTGACGGACGTTTCCTTCCCAATTGATCTTTGGTGACAATAGGAGTGCCAAGTGCGCAGGACCGATCCGAAGCGGGTCCTTACGACCGCGCCAGATTGCCTCCCACAGCTTGAGGGCAATTTGCGGGATATCTGCTGGCCGTTCACTCAGAGGGCGTAAGTGAATCACGCGGTCTTCGAAGCGATAGATGAAATCCGGCCGAATCTCCCCGCTTTCTAGCTTTTTTTGAATGTTGGCATTGGTTGCGAACAGCAGCCAAGCGTTAGTGCATACGGAACTGGTGCTGCCCAGTCTTGAAAAGGACGCCGACTCGCCCCAATCAGTGGACATGACCCGAAGCAGGGCGCCTTGCGTGATAGTCGGAGCTACATCAAAATCGTCCAAAAATATACAGCCATCCTTTAAGGTCTCCAGGAGCCCAGGTTGATCGGTATTCGCGCCGGTGAACGCGCCCCTTTGATGACCGAAAAGTTGGTCTTGCAAAAGGTGCTCGCTCAACCAGCCGCACGCGATACTCTTTTGGTCTGGCTCGCGTGCTCCGTTACTGCCGGGCGGAATTGCCCGCTCCGAACGCCGCTCTACCTGCCCGCCGGAGACTTTTCGCCACTCGCGGTAAGCACTCCACAATGCTCGCGCCACTTTCTCTTTTCCGCTTCCAGGC
>CAXTWT010000066.1:10124-17949 GCA_964247955.1 uncultured Bryobacteraceae bacterium | reverse complement strand
GCTTCCTCCCACTTTTCTTCCATCACCATGTTCTTGAACAGCCGGGAGCCGATCACATTGGTCCGCTCACCGACAATCAACGGGCGATTGCTGTCTTCCACCTCGACAACGTCGATGCCGGAAAAGTATGTGCGATGGCTGGATGGTTTGACAGCGCGCGGTTTTTTGTTTTGGACCATTTGCGCAATGGCGCGAATATGATCGGGGCGCGTGCCGCAGCAGCCGCCGACAATATTGAGCCAGCCATGATCGATAAACCTTTCCAGTTGCGCCGCGAGCGTGGTAGGAGTTTCCAGATAGACTCCTTCCTCGTTGGGCAAACCGGCATTGGGATAACAGGAGACCTGCGTCGTCGCCAACTCATGCAGGGAACGGACATGGTCCGTCATAAATTCCGGGCCTGTTGCGCAGTTCAAACCAATCGAAAGCAAATGCGCGTGGGAAACAGATGTATAGAGCGCCTCCGTTGCTTGCCCCGCGAGCATGGTTCCCGTCTGTTCGATGGTGCCTGAAACCATCGTCGGAATGGAATAATTCAATTCCTTACCGAGGCGGTCAATCGCAATCAGCCCGGCCTTGATGTTGCGCGTATCATTGCAGGTTTCGAGCAGCAGAATATCAGCGCCGCCAGCAATTAATCCTTTAGACTGCTCATAGTAGTTATCGGCAAGCTCCGGAAAAGTGATGCCGCCAGCCAACGTCAGCGATTTAGTGGTAGGACCAATTGATCCGGCCACGAAGCGCGGATGCCCCCCTTGGGAGAACTCATCGGCGGCCTGACGGGCAAGAGCCCCTGCCGTCTTGCTGATTTCAAATGCCTTGTGGGCAAGCCCGTATTCAGCGAGCACAACCGGTCCCGACTGAAAACTGTCTGTTTCCACGATGTCGGAACCGGCCCGAAAGTACTCACGATGTATATCAAGAACAACGTCAGGGCGTGTCAGAACCAGATTCTCATTGCAGCCCTCCAGCGCCGGTCCGCCAAAGTCATCAGCCGTCAAGTTACGGTCCTGCAACATTGTGCCCATCGCACCGTCGAGTACGAGGATACGAGTAAGAAGAGCGTCTTCGAGGGCTTGACGGCGGTTCTGCCGCGCCGCGTTATCTTGAATTTCCATAGAGATAGCGAACTATCTCCATTCTAGCGGGATTTTCCTTATTCCACTTAGTCTTCGCCGCGTGGACTCGGCTGCCCGGTGTTCGGTTGAGGATCTGTCTCACCCGTGGGGGGCTGAGGATCTGCGGGTTTGGGGGGAAATTTGTTTGGATCTTCGCCGCGCGGACTGCCCGGACCGACTTTAGTTGTATCACTCATGGGTAAACTCCTTAGGGGGAAAGTAACACTTTCTAAGTAGCAATCGAACCGCCAAAGTTATTCAGGGTTGCGGCGTGTAAACAACACAACATCCCATCCTGAACTGACCCGGAGACATGCCAGGCGATCCCCTTCCGGTGACCACGCGAAATTGGTGATGGTTTGGTCTCCAAAATGTGTGAGCGGGACCCGCGTCGACCCATTCATCGGGATTGCCCAAAGGTTGGAAACCCCTCCCCTGTCTTGCATCGCGACAGTTAACGATTTACTGTCAGGCGACCAGCGAAAGGGCAGATATGTATCCATAAGGGTGCGAATCGCACCTGATCCGGTAGCTGAAACCACGGTCACAGCCCAGTTCAGTGTTCGCGGGTCGCGCATATAGCAGGCGATCCACTTGCCGTCAGGTGAAATTTGAGGCGATCTTGCCTGGAAATTTCCAATCTGCTGGCTTTTTCCGCCTTCGATGGACACTCTACGCAAATAAGGGCTTGTGGAAGTAAAAGAAGTATAAATAACGGAGCGGCCATCCGGCGCAACGCTCGGCGCTTCCTCGTATTCGGGTCCAAAAGTGAGTTGAATATATTGATTTGTCTCTGGATTGTACTTCCAAAGCTTAAACTGCCCCGCTCGATTGCAAGTAAACACAACTGATTTACTGCCCGGCACATGAGCTACGTCCTGCACTACATAACTCTCGTCGGTCAATCTGTCAGGAGCTTGCGTATCGGTATCAAATAGCCAAAGGTTTGAAAATCCGCTGCGCTGCGATGTGGTAACTACGTGAGCATCGTCAACCCAGTCCAACGTTGGACGCTGTTCCACTTCCGCCAATATGCTTTGGCCGGTGGAATAGTTGCGTGAAGAGGAAACCCAAATGGTTGCCCTTGACTCAACTTTGATCGCGGCGAGTTGCAGGCCATTACGAGTGGTGCTGCTGCTTCTATACCCGGCAAGGTCCTTCGTAATCTGGAAAACCCGGCCGTTCCCCAAAGCGAGTTGTCGCAACTGCAATTGATTGGCCGCTTCCGTATTAGCTGATGCCGTCAAAATGACCGAGCGGGCATCAGGCATCCAGCACAGTTGACCGACCACTTGCCAAGCAGGAAGCGCTTGCCGCGACTCGACGCCGTGCAAGTCAACTAAGTCCAACGCCAGTTGACCGCTCAAACTGGGCCCATCATTAAAAAGAACAGCGGCAATGCGGTCTCCTTTCGGAGACCAGGAGATCCTTTCATAGATAGTCGCGTCTTTGAGGGAAAGGAGCTTTCTTACCTGCTCACCGTTGCGGGAAGCAACAAAGAGAGCGCTTTCCGTAACATCCTTTCCCTCCTTCCTTTCAATGTGACGGACAAATGCAAAGCGGTCGCCGGAAGGGGAAAATGTAACAGGACCATCAATGTCAGTCAATATAGGCTGTTCGGGCGGTTTACCGATAAAAGGAACGCGATCGAGCCTTCCCAGCAGGGCGCTATTCTTTGAAACAACGTAGATGCTGTCATCCGGCGCAAAGCTAAGGCCGATGTAAGAAGTCTTTGCAGGGCCAATTTTTACTTCTTCTGATCCGCCGTCTACCCGCATTAAGTGAAGCGTCTGTATTCCATGCGGATCTCCTTCCGCAAAGGCCAAATATTTGCCGTCCGGCGAAATAGCCGCAACACGTGTTTGCCCATTGAAGGTCAAACGGCGAACCTTATCGATTTGAAACCAACCGGGGCTAAAGAACTGATCACGTCTAGCTATCAACCACCAAACAGATCCCAAAGCCGCCAGACTGGCCAGGAGCAGCCCCGAAAGCACTAAGGGTTTTCGGCTCCGAGGCTTCCCTGCTGCAACTAATCCACGGACGCTGCTTCCCGTATGAAAGATTTGGCTGGTAGCTTTCAAATCCGTGAGCATTTCGCGAGCAGTCTGGTACCGCTCGCCGGGATTCTTTGCCAAGGCTCTTTGCACTACGTTCGATAAGCCGGCAGGTAGATCAGGGGTCTCCGCTATCGGCGGAACCGGCTTGTCCAAAATGTTGACGATGACGTGATTCTCTGTATCCCCGTCAAAGGGACGATGATGAGTCAGAAGTTCGTAAAGAATTACGCCCACGCTCCAGAGATCCGTCCGGTGATCGAGGGGTTGGCCGCGCGCCTGCTCGGGAGACATGTAATCCACCGTGCCGACAATAGTGCCGGAGCGCGTAATCGTTTTGGCCCAGTTGCTTTCCGACTTGGAACGGCGGGTTTGTTTGGCCAAGCCGAAGTCAATGACTTTTACGTACCCGTCGAGCCGGATCATGATATTGCCTGGTTTCAGGTCGCGATGAACCACCCCGGCGGAATGGGCGGCGACGAGCGCCGATAGAACCTGGCTGACAATTTCAACAGCTGTTTCGGGATCGAGGACCTTGCGCTCAATCGCGCTGCGCAATGTTGCGCCGTCCACATATTCGCTGGCAATGAAGTACTCGCCTTCCAGTTGCCCGATATCGTAGATGGTCAGAATATTGGGATGATTCAACCGGGATGCCGTTTGCGCCTCCGCCTGGAGACGCTGCAGCATTTCTCCATCGGCAACCAGATCGGGTGGAAGAAACTTTAGTGCGACGTGACGGCCCAGGCGCGTATCGAGAGCCAAGTAAACATGGCCCATACCGCCTGCTCCGAGAGGCTTCACCATGCGGTAAGGACCCAGCTTGCGTCCTTCCCGAAGGGCTCTGCCAGCGGCGGAAAACGCTTTGTTGTTTCGCGTGCTGAGGGGCGGACGTGATTTCACGCTCCTGCTGAAACGCAACAGGGTTTTCGTAATCTCGTCACGCAGACCAGGCATTTCCCCAAAACACCTCACAACCAAGGTGTTCTCTGATTGTCGCGCAATTGGGCTTTATTAATTTGAAAATTGACCGAAAATTCAGGCTTTCACATGAAGGCTGTTATGAATCGCGTACAGCGCCAATTCCAGGCGATCCGATACACCCAGCTTGTCAAACACATTATGCAGATGGTTTTTCACCGTTTGCTCGGTGATAAACATCTTCTCGGCAATTTCCTTATTCTTATAGCCTTGCGCGATCAAAATGATAATTTCGCGCTCGCGCTGGCTGAGTTGCGCCCGTTCGCGGGAAGGTTTACTGCCGCTATTGTTGCCCATCACATGGGCCGCCGGGAAATCTTTGGGGGAAGCAAAGTGCCGGATCACAGCGGCGGTCGTATTGGAATCCAGCCAGATTTCGCCGGCCTGCACGCGCTGAATGCTTTTTTCAATCAATGATGTCGGCGCTTCCTTCAGCAAGATTCCTGAGCAGCCCAGCTTCATGGCCTCCACAAACTCATCTTTGCTGTCGGAAGACGCGAACATAATTACCTTCGTGCGGGGAACACGGGACTGGATGCCGCGCAAAACAGTAAGCCCATCCACTCGCGGAAGCTTAAAATCCAGCAGAATAACGTCCGGTTCCAGTTGAACCGTTTTCTCGATAATCTCGATACCGTCCGCAGCTTCTCCAACGACCTGAATGCCAGGGTACTGGCCTAGAACGCAGCGCAAACCTTCCAGCACAATCGGCTGACCATCGGCTATCAAAATGCGAATCGGTTGTGTTGACATCAATCTTCCTTGGCGGACTAGGAAACTGGTACTTTCGTACTTCATGCACCAGGACCAAGAGTATTGCTTGGATTATAGTGCAAAATACCTAACTTCCCTAGTCACAAATTTTAGGTATAAACCTTAAGCTCACCTGAAGTACTATTCGGCATAAATCAAAAGTTTCTTCAATTCTTTTTGCATTCTTCGTAGCTATTATGTGCCGTTTCGTTTGGCGTTCGCTCCTTGCCTACAATGGCTGCATGGCAAAGATGTCGATTCGCGATCTCGACCTCAAGGATAAGACCGTCTTTATCCGGGTTGATTTCAACGTACCCCTTGGACCCGACGGCAAAGAAATTACCAGTGATAAACGTATTCGGGCTTCCTTACCGACGATCCAGTACGCAATCGAGCATTGCGCGGCAGTTATCCTAGGAAGTCACCTGGGAAGACCCAAGGGGAAGCGGAATGCGCAGATGAGTTTAGCTCCGGTCGCGATACGGTTAGGAGAATTCTTAGGCAAACCAGTTCATATTGCCCCGGATTGCGTCGGACCGGAAGTAGCCGCCATGAAGCCGAAACCGGGCGAAGTGCTGCTTTTGGAGAACCTTCGCTTTCACCACGAGGAAGAAGCGAATGATCCCGAATTTTCCAAGCAACTGGCATCGTTAGCCGATCTTTACGTCAACGACGCTTTCGGCACTGCGCACCGCGCTCATGCTTCCACAGTAGGCATGGTGGCTTACTTGCCCTTAGCTGCCGCCGGATTCCTGATGGATAACGAAATCGAGTGGCTCACTAAAGTCACCGCCAATCCGGAGCGGCCCTGCGTGGCGCTGCTGGGAGGAGCCAAAGTTTCGGACAAGATTGAAGTGATCCAAAATCTACTGACCGTTGTGGACCGGCTACTGATCGGCGGAGCTATGGCGTATACCTTTCTGCGAGCGAGGGGGGAAGGAACAGGAAAGTCCCTGGTGGAAGAAGACAAGATCGAGTTGGCGGCGCAGCTTTTAAAAAATTGGGGGAATAAAATCCTGCTGCCGACAGATCATGTCGTGGTCCGGGAAATTCGGGCAGGCACTGCCAATGAAGTGGTGAAACAGATCGGAGCCGATCAGATTGGCGTGGATATCGGGCCGGAAACCGTTGGGCTGTACTCGCAGTTGGTCGCTGGAGCCAAGACCGTGATCTGGAATGGACCCATGGGCATCTTCGAAATGCCGCCGTTCGACAAGGGAACTTTTGCGCTTGCCAACGCCGTGGCGGAATCAAAGGCGGTTTCGGTTGTGGGCGGCGGCGATTCTGAAAAAGCGATCAAAACCGCCGGGCTTTCCGACAAAATTTCGCATGTATCCACAGGCGGCGGCGCATCCCTGGAGTTCCTGAGCGGCATCGAATTGCCGGGCGTAGCCGCCCTAACGGATAAACGCGGAACGGACGTCCGCTGAACCGCTTACTCGCGCTCTTTAGCCTGTGCGGACAATTCGGCGCGACCGCTTTCCCATCCACGATGTTGGGCAAGAAAACCCAATAGAAGCCGGATTGTGGCCTCCGGCTGATCGGTAATAAAAACATGGCCCGCCTGGGGGATCAGCTCAAAGCGGGCACCGGGAATGCGCGCGGCGATGATCCGGCCATTTTCGGGAGGAATCAGATGATCCTCGTCTCCATGGACCACAAGCGTGGGCACTTGAATCGAAGGCAGGCGTCGGTACGAGTTCCACAACAGGATGCCTGCCAACTGGCCCAAGACGCCTTTGTAAGTCCAGTTGCACTGACAGCGCACTCCGATGTCCTCTTCAATCCATTCGTTGAGAGTGCCCGCCGCATACAGCATATGGCGCATGGCCCGTTCCCGTTGAGGACGGCCGGCGCGGAACCAGGTCAGGTTATTGGGGCCTTTCCGGAAGTTCGGCCATCGGCTGAACAGGCCGCTGTAGCTGGTGCAGCCTAGTAATAGACTCAGCACCCGCTGGGGAAAGCGCAAAGCAAGCTCCTGCGCCACCATGCCCCCCATGGAAGCGCCCACGACATGGGCCGCTTCGACGCCTGCGGCATCCAAAACTGCCGCCGCATCGCTCGCTAAAGTTGGTATGGTATATGGACCTCTGGGCACATCGCTCTTGCCGATCCCGCGATTATCAAATAAAATGACACGGTACGATTTCCTTAAATGCGGCAGCACCCGGAACCACATTTCCAGCGTGAAACTGAGGCCCATAATCAGTAGAATCGGCGGACCGCTGCCCTGCTCTTCCCAGTAAATCCGCGCGCCTCGGTTCGTTACATAAGGCATGTATCCATGCTCCTATAGATGGAGATGCGGATACCTGTTTTGAGGAGCTTTGCCCTTCTCGGTATGATAGAAGCACCCGAAACATAATGCGGAGGAAGTGTTTTTCTGCTGAAACTGAAGCGCGTTGAAATTCAAGGGTTTAAGTCCTTTTATGACCGTACGGAGATGAAGTTCAACGGCAGCGGCATTGCGGCTGTGGTGGGGCCGAACGGCTGCGGCAAGTCAAACCTGAGCGACGCCATCAGTTGGGTGCTCGGCGAGCAGTCGGCAAAAAGCCTCCGAGGCGCCCGCATGGAGGACGTCATCTTCGCAGGCACGCGGGAAAAAAAGCCGCTGGGCATGGCGTCGGTCACCATGACACTGGTGCCCGACGAAGCAGCTATCGCAGCGGCTAATGCTGCGGTTCCCGCCCAAGCTCCCGAAGGGGAGGAAGCGCCAGCGGAACCGGCTTCAGACGCTGGTATCGTTGCTGACTCCAAACCGGTTAAGTCCGATGCCGCGAAAGCCGCCGAACGTGTCGGCGGAATCACCATTACACGCCGCTTATACCGCTCCGGCGATAGCGAGTATCTGATTAACGGCAAATTGGCCCGCCTTCGCGATATACAGGACCTGTTTCTGGGAACCGGGCTGGGGCC
>CAXTWT010000066.1:6158-10024 GCA_964247955.1 uncultured Bryobacteraceae bacterium | reverse complement strand
ACCTTCTTGCGGCAGATTTTGTCGGCTCGATTCCGCATTCTCCAAGATCAGGCAGCGGATCTGAAAACGGATCTCAGCACCGTCTCGGAAGAGTTAAGAAGCGTGCAGACCGCCATTGCGGAACGGGAAAGGGACCAAACGGGAGTCTTGGAGGCTTCCTACGGAACCGAACAGGCGCTGACTGCCGAACGGAAGAAGTTGGCTGATTTGCACCTGGAGTTGGAGCGGGCACGCGGCAAAATCGATTACCAAACCAGGCAAGCCGAAGGGATCGAAAAGCGCGTTGTCTCCGGGGAACAGGAAGCTCAGGCGCTCCAAGGGCAGCAAGAAGAGCGTGCGCGTGAGCTTGCAGGTCAGATAGCGGAGTTGGACCGGCTGGAAGTGGATGTTTCTGCCGCACGAGGGGAACTGGATGAAAAAGCGGCTGAGCGCGCCGAAGCACAGAATCAAATGGCGGAAGGCGAACGCGCTTTAGAAGCGGCGCGCCAGGCGGTGCTGAAATTACTCGGCGAAGTTGCCGGTATCAAAAACCGCATTACGCAGACAGAAGCGCAACTGACGTCGATGGATCGCGAAGAAACGCGGGCCAGGAATGAAGAAGGAGGTTCCGGGGCTGATCTCCAACGGATTGAGGAGGCAAAGGCCCGGCTCTTCGGACAACAGCAACAAGAGGAAGGGGAGCTTCGCTCCGTCGTCGAGGAACGCCAGAGCGTGGAGGAGAGTCTCCAAGAGAACCGTTCGGCGCTGAACGAAAATCGCCGGACCCTTGAACGGCTGCGCGGCGAGCACTCACGACTCAAAGCGCGTCGGGATTCGCTCGAAGAGGTTATCCAGCACCACAGCTACACAACCGAAACCGTTAAGCGGCTGTTTACGGCAGCCGAAAAGGGCAAGGCGCAAAGCCTTCAACCCCTGGGCGTGCTGGCCGACTTTCTGGAAGTTGATCCGCAGTGGGAAAAAGCAGTGGAAGAGTTTCTGCACGATGAACTCGAATATGTTGTGGTGCGTAACTGGCCGGATGCGGAGCGCGGCATTGAAGTAATCCGCAGCGGCGCCGACGGTCGGGCAACCTTTCTGATTGAAGAAAGCGATGCGGAACAGGAATCGCGCGACCTGCCACGGCCCGCCACGGACGGCAATGCTTTACTGCCCTTGACAGGCATCCTGCGGCTGACAAATGGATTGGCGAGTGTGCCGGTTCACTCCCTGGGTCGCATCGCCGATACTTACGTGGTGGATGACCGCCTTCGCGGACACGAACTGGCCCGGCAGTTTCCGTATTGCTGGTTTCTTACCCGCGACGGCGTTAATTATCACGGCGGTACGGTCAGCGGCGGCAAAAAAACAGGAGTCGGCCCGCTGGCTTTAAAGCGCGAGTTGCGGGAAGTATCGCAGGGAGAAAAAGCGAAACGGGCGGAGTTGGAAACGGCAGAGAGCAACGTGGCGGACCTGGAAAGCGCCATTGCTCGCTTGGCGGAGCAGCAGGATTCCCTTCGGAGCAAACAGGGAGCGCAGGAAAAGAACGTGCTGGCGCTCCACCACGAAGGCCGCAGGCTGGCCGAAGAAGGAGACCGCGCACAGTCGCGTCTGTCCCGTGCCCGGCTGGAACTCGGTCGGCTAGCAAGTGATCGTGTCAGGCTGCAAACAACTCTCACGCAGGACGGTGAGGCGCTGAACCGGCTGGAGCAGGCGCGGGCGGAACGGGAAGAACACCTTCAAACAGCGCGGGAAGATTTGGGCGATCTACAGGCGGCAGTGGCGCAAGCGGGCGAGGAACATGCCTCGATGCGCGCCAATCTTGCCGGCATTGAGGAACGTCAACGCTCCCTGGCAGCGCACAAAACTCGCCTGCAAACACAATTACAGGATGTGACCAATCGAAGGGCGAATTTGCTCCGGGAAACCGAACGGTTGACAGCGGAACGAGCGTATCTTCTTCAAAATAATGCCGAGCTTGCCCATCAACTAACCGGACTCAGCAGCTCCATTGCCGGAAGCGACGTGCAGGTGAAGGAACTGGCGGAACGCGAAGGAGCGCTGCGGAGCCGTCTAGCAGCGGTCGAGGAAGAGTTGAAGAAGCTGCGCGGGCAGGCGCACGCGGCGCAGGAACGGCGGTCGGAACTGCAGGTGATGGCCGCGCGGGCGGAATCCGACTTGCAGCACCTGGACGAAACCAGCCGAAAAGAATTGGAAAAGCCATTGGAGGAAGTGGCGGAAGCTGCCGAAATCCTGGCGGATGAGTACATGCTGCCGCAATGGGAAAACAAGTATGCCGAGGTACGGCGCAAAATTGAAGCGCTTGGGCCGGTCAATCCTCAAGCTTTGGAAGAGTTTGAAGAAGCTCAGGAACGCCAGGAGTTCCTGACTGCGCAACGGCAGGACTTGCTGGATTCGATTCGCGATACCGAGAAAGCCATTAGCGAGATTGATGTCGAGTCGCGCAAACGGTTCGGCGAAGCATTTAATGCCATCAACACCAACTTCCGCGAGATGTTCAAAACACTATTTAACGGCGGCGCCGGTGAGATGCGTTTGACCGATGAAGGAAATCTGGCGGAGTCGGGCATCGACATCGTCGCCTCGCCGCCGGGCAAAAAGCTGCAAAGCGTCCTGCTGCTTTCGGGCGGTGAAAAATCGTTAACAGCGATGGCTTTGCTGATGGCGATATTCCAATACACGCCTAGCCCCTTCTGCATCCTGGACGAAGTGGACGCGCCGCTGGACGAACCCAACATTGAGCGGCTGACAAAGCTGCTGCGGACCATGGCCGAGCAGACGCAGTTCATTGTAATTACGCACTCTCAGCGAACGATGGAGGCCGCCCAATCTTTGTACGGCGTCACCATGCAAGAGCCGGGTGTCTCGAAGCTGGTCTCCGTGAAGTTCAAAGAAGCGGACGGAACGCCACGGACACGAGGGTCAGCACAGGAAAAAGAACCGGCTTTGGCGCAGTCTTAAGGAATAGTCGTTTCCGAAGTGAAGGGCGAAGCTGGCAATCCGGCAGAGTTGTAAAGGTTCAGGACCGGGGCGTTGGCCCATCCATAGCGGACGTACTTGGGCGTTGGCGCTTGCGGACTGGTGACTCGGATGCTTTCGCCGTCGACCCTAGCAGCGGCAGGCTGGAAGCGGCGGTCATCGCCGGCAATCTCAAAACCGGAAAGGGTTCCGCCGTTTGCCGTCAATCCGTCCGCATGGTCGAACCAAACGCGCATGCTTTCTCCATCAGGGGTAGCTTGGCGAAACAACGGGCCGGAGTATTCGATCTTTTCTCCGTAGGCCAGGGCGCGGGCTGCCAGGGCTAAGCGGGTACCGACGGTTTGCTTATCCGCTGGATGCACGTTGTTAGGGTCGCCCACATCGATGGTGACCGCCATGCCCGTGTTCGCCAAGGCAAGCGTACGCCGTTGCGCTTCACGAATCATCGGCCATGTTTCGGTTCCGCCGGACTGGAAATTGGCAAGCTGGACAAACAAGAACGGAAAATTTCCTTCGCGCCAGTGCGCGCGCCAATCGGCAATCAACGCGGGAAACACTTTTTCGTACATTGGAGCGCGCAACCCTCCGCTGTTTGACTCGCCTTGATACCAGATCACGCCTTTAATCGGATACTCGACCGCAGGAGCAACCATGCCGTTATACAACCATGCGGGAGCCCAGGAGGCGGGATCGGGATGCCAGGGATGTTTAGGGAGCGGCTGATGGGCCTTTCGAGCAGCGGCGTCTTCCCGTTCTTCCGCCGCTTTGTTTGCAAGAAAGCCCGCCTGCTCGTTCGTCATCTGCGCGCGTGCGGCGAAGACCGGCATAAGACTGGCGTCGGAGGAAAGGCCGTCGAGACTGGTCCATGCTTCGGCGGGCGTGCCGCCCCA
>CAXTWT010000066.1:0-6058 GCA_964247955.1 uncultured Bryobacteraceae bacterium | reverse complement strand
GCGAACCAAACGTCACCGATCAGAATGTCTTTCAGGTCAACTGTGTTGCTGCCTTTTATTGTTAGGGAAAAAGGACCTCCGGCGGGTTGCGGCGGCAGATACAGGGTCCAGTGCCCCAGTTTGTCGGCCTTCGCTGTTTGGGTAGCTTCCTTGAGGGTGGCGGAGACGTTTTCACCCGGCTCTGCCCAGCCCCACAAGTGAATGGGACGGTCCCGCTGCAGGACCATATGACTGCTGAGAATTTTCGGCAAGCGCACTTCGGCGTTTGCGGTGAAGGCGATGAGAAAGATGACGGGTAGTTTCCAGTGCTGATACATTAGCGTGAGCGTTGAAGATCTTTGTTTACTTTATCGGAAAGCCGCGTGACGCGCATGCAAATGCGATGACGGCTGAGTTTTTAAAGCGCAGCAATCGTTACGCCGATTGTGCCATGCGCGAAATTGTGCCGGAGCGTTTCGACTTATTCGAGCGGCATGGAAGCGCCCGGAAAATCTTTCTTGATCCCGGCGGGCGTGCAATGAATTCGGCAGGCTTTATTGAAATCGTTTCGCAAGCGGAGCGGGTAGGTCAGGATCTGGTGTTCCTGATCGGCGGACATGACGGCCTGCCGCCGGAATGGAAGCTCAGGGCAGACCTGCTGCTTTCGCTTTCTTCCATGACGTTTCCGCATGAACTGGCGCGGGCCATGCTGCTGGAACAGGTCTACCGGGCTTTTACGACACTACGCGGGCATCCGTATCCGCGATGATACCCCGGTGAACCTATACTGAAACCGTGATCTCGTGCCGGTCTCTGACGATGCGCTACGGTGGGTTCTGCGCTTTGGACAACCTGAACATCCATGTGCAGACCGGCGAGATCTGTACATTGCTTGGACCGAATGGCGCTGGAAAATCTACCACGCTGAAGCTCCTGGCCGGATTGCAGAAACCCACATCCGGCTCGGCGACAGTTCTCGGTTTAAAGCCGCAGGACGCCAAGCAGTTTGTTGGAGTGATGCCGGAAAATCTTGGGCTTTTTGCCGATCTCACCGTCGAAGAGCATCTGCTGGTGACCGCCGATATTTATAACGCTCCCAAGGAGCGCATCGACCAGCTTCTGCGGATGCTGAGCCTCGACAAGAGCCGTAAAACTTTCGCCGGCCAGTGTTCGCAAGGTATGCGCAAGAAGACGTCATTCGCCATGGCGCTATTGCATAACCCGCGTGTGTTGTTGCTGGATGAGCCGTTCGAGACCGTGGACCCGGTCAGCGCTCGGGTGATGTTCGAACTCTTGCGGGACGCCTCGCACAGTCACGGTGTCACGGTCCTTCTGACGTCGCACATCTTCTCGATTGTTGAGCACCTGACGGATCGCTTTGCGTTTATGCGCAGCGGCAAGCTGATCTACACGGCTACAGCCGATCTGCCCGCAGGAAAGCTCGAAGAACTGTATTTCGATCTGGTCGAGCCGCCGGTCTCGGAGAAGCTAGGATGGTTCGGTTCCGCGCGGTCCTAAGCGCCGTCGCACGCGCTGCGAGTCGGGGATCGAAGTCGTGGAGGAAGGTCAGCGGCAACAACATATTTTGTGCGGGCATCACGTTGATGTTCATGGGAGACCCGGCTGCTATGGGGTTCTTCCTGAGTTTGATCGTAATTGTCTTGTTCCTGCCATCGAGCAGCGATCCCATGACAGCCGCGCCGCGTGAGCGTTTGGAGTTGTGGCCCTTAACAGCGCCGGAACGCTACGGTCTGCGTTTGCTGAGTCCGCTGCTGAACCCTTTGACGTGGCTGGTGCTCGCGGCAATGGTTTTGAAGGGCATCACTTGGGGACTCCGGGCTTTTGCCGCAGGCTTTTTTCTGTGCGGATTTGTCGGTTCGTCGTTTCGACTGCCGAGTATTCGGATTCCACAAGTTCCGGCAGGCGCCCTGACGCAAATGGTGAGTAAAGACCTGCGCCAGTTCTTCACGGCGCTCGACCTGTACTGTGCGCTCGTCATTGTGGTGCCTGCTTTCTATCTCAGACTGACCGGTCAACTGCCGCCGAGTGCCTATGTGCCGCTAACGGCTTTGGTGATCGTCATCATGTCGACTATGGCTCTCACGCTTTTTGGACTGGATGGCGAAGACGGTATGACGCGTTATCGTTTGTGGCCGGTTTCCGGGTGGCGGGTGCTTGCCGCGAAAGCTATTGCCTACTTACTTTTGGTATTGCTTGTGACATTGCCGTTATCTCCATCCGGCGGCCTCGCCGGAGGACTCATGGCATTAACCGTGGGCCAGTTTGTGTCGGTGAAGCAGGTGATTCCGCAATCGCGCTGGCGCTTCCGGGCGAGCAGTCCGTTCGGGTATAGCTTGGCGCAGATGCTGCTGGCTCTTTTGGGGTTCGCCGCCGTAACACGATTGGGAGTGTTGTGGCTGGTGCCATGCGTTGCCGTTTATGCCGTATCACTTTGGATCTGCGGCCGACATTCCTATCCGCGATAGTTATTCTTCCCGCAAGGCAGTCATCGGATCAAGACGCGCGGCGCGCAACGCGGGAACGTAACTGGCAATGAGCGCAATGGAAGCCAGGGAAGCGATGGCGATCACCAGAGTGATTGGGTCCCAAGGTTTCAGGCCGAACAGGAAGGAACTCACGGCGCGGGTTGCAAAGGAGGCCAAAACTGTCCCGACCAGGAGACCGATGAGCAGCAACATCGCCGCTTCGCGAAGGACCATAGCGATAACAGCGGGTCGGTCCGCGCCGAGCGCCATGCGGATGCCGATCTCATTGCGGCGGCGAGTCACGCTATAGGCGATAACGCCGTACAGCCCAACCGTGGCAAGCGTAACGGCGAGAAACCCGAAGAAGCCGGAGAGAGTCGCCATCAGGCGCTCCCGCAGAAGTCCTTCTCGAACATCCGTTTTGAACACTTCAAAGCTCAACGTAATGGACGGGTTAACTTCGTTGATGACGCGCTTTATGGAAGGAGTCAACGCAGAAAGCGAGGTGTTGGATCGTATGAAAAAGGATGGAGCGCCATCTGGTTCTTCAATTTGCGATTCGGATTCAAAAACAACAGGAACAAATTCCTCGCGCATGTTTCGATACTTGGAGCTCTTCACTAGACCAATAATTTGATAGAACGGCTCGGGCGCGCCGGGATCGCCTTGAATGCGAAATCGTTTCCCGATTGGGTTTGCGCCGCCGTTGAACTTGCGTGCGAACGCCTCGTTCACGATGACGACTTTGGGCGAGGCGGGAGTATCGCTGTTATTGAAGTCACGCCCTGCAAGTCGCGGAATGCCAAGAGTTTTGAAATAACCATCACTGACACGATCAAAACAAACGCTTTTCCTTTGGTTTTCTCTTCCTTCCAGCAGAACCCACTCGTTCCAGAGACTTCCTCTAACTGGTGTAATACCAAAGATGGCGGCGGATTCCACTCCAGGTATGCGACGCAGACGTTCCAATATGTCATCGTTTACTGCACGTTGCCGGTCCGCCGAGAAACCGAATCTCTTCATATCCAAATTGGTAATGAGAATTCCGTCTTGCTGAAAACCGGCGTCAAGCGTCAGTAAGTTAGCAAGACTGCGCACGAAAAGCAGAGCGCCAACCAGAAGCACCAAGGAGAGAGCAACCTGTGACACAACCAGCAAGCGGCCTAACCCAAACCGTTCGCGACTGGCCGTCATTCCGCGTCCGCCAGTTTTCATAGCCATGCTGGGAGATGTTCCCGTGGCGCGCAGAGCAGGAGTCAATCCAAACAGAATACACGTCAACGTTGCAAGAGCCGCCGTGAAGCCGAGCACGCGCCAATCCGGGCTGAGTTCGAGAAAAAGCGGCTCGCTGGAACCGCTCATAAATAAAACGAGGAAGCGGCTGAGGACTTGCGCTAATACAGCGCCGAGAGCCGCCCCGATGGAGGCGAGCAGGAAGCTTTCCGACAGCAACTGAAAAAGGAGACGTGGACGCGACCCTCCGAGGGCTAGACGAACGGCAATTTCGCGTTCTCGCGCACTCGCTCGCGCCAGCATCAGATTGGCCAGATTCGCACAGGCAATCAGCAGCACAAGTCCGGCGATGGAAAGCAGCAGGATCAGGGGAGTTTCGTAAGTCCTCCGAATCGAGGATACGCCGCTTCCGGCAGAGGAGGCTCCTAGCCGGAACGTCAGATAATTTCGAACGTCTCCAGAGTCGTAGGTGGATGGTATTGTGCTCTGAAAAATAGCGGGAGAAATCGCCTTTAGCTGTGCTTGCGCTTCCTCCATGGAGACACCCGGCTTCAGTCGACCGATGGCTGCCAGCCACCAGTAATACCGTTTATCTAAAGAATTCCTGTCCGGTTCCAACAGCGGCTCGGAACAGATAGGAATGGCTACGTCGAACTTGTGTCCGATATCCACGCCAAAGAAACTGGCAGGTGCGACACCGATAATCTCAAATGGATGTCCGTCAAGCATGAGTTTACGACCTATCGCTCCTGGGTCTTCGCCAAACTTGCGCTGCCAGAACGCGTAACTAATAACCGCAGCGGACGACCCGCAACCGCGACGATCATCCCCAGCGGTGAACACTCGCCCGAGCACGGCAGGCACTCCGAGCGTGTTAAAGAAATCGCCGCTGACAAAAAGACCCTCCGCGTTTTGCGCTTCGCCGCTTGGAGCCAGATTGAAAGTTTTGTCGCCCCAAGCGGCAACTTGGGAAAACACTTGTTGGCGGTCTCGAATCTGCTCCCATTGAGGATTGGTGAGACTGGATCGACGGCCTGTGATGTTGCCAGTGAAGTGTTGCCTGTTTGTGATGCTCACTTCGGCAAGCTGCTGTGGATCTTTCACCGGCAGCAAGCGCAGGCGCACGGCATCGAGCAACTGAAAAATAGCCGTGTTCGCGCCGATGCCTAACGCCAACGAAAGAATCGCGACGATGGTGAAACCGGGGCTCAAGCGAAGTCCGCGCGCGCCGTAGCGTAAATCCTGCCAGAAGGCTTCTAAAATGCCGATGCTGTTCATGTTGTAAATCTCCTCCCGGATGCGGGTAGTGTTGCCAAACTTTTTAAGTGCGGCGTACCGGGCCTCTTCCGCCGACATACCGCGCGCTATGTTGTCCGCCGTTTCAAACTCAATGTAAGCAGCGATTTCCTGTTCCCGCTCTCGGTCCCAGGCACGTCGGCGAAAGAAACGCTTCCAAGGCATGCTTTACTCCTCGGCAGGTCGCAGAACTTGGTTAACAGCGCACACTAGGGGGTCCCAGCGAGCGGCAAATGCCAGTGTTGGTAAGAGGGCTGCGGCAGCACATAGGATGGACGTTTTTTTTAGATACTTATAGAGACTCCGAAGGCAGTACACATTACTCCGTTCGCAGAGTTGCCATAGGTTCCACTCGCGACGCTCGCCTGGCGGGAAGATATGCCGCGACAATCGCGATGATGGCCATAACGAAAATTGCCATGAGGAGAGTGACGGGATCGTTCGATTTCAGCCCGTACAGCTCGCTCTTGATCAACCGGGAAGCGGCGATTGCCGCCGGGATGCCGATCCCAAGACCAATCAGGACGAGCAGTAATGTTTCCCGTAGAATCATGCCGGCAATCTGGGCGCGCGTTGCTCCCAGCGCCATGCGGATGCCGATTTCACCGATTCTGCGATGGATGGCGTACGTCATCAGGCCGTAAAGACCGACTCCTGCCAATGTCAGAGCGAGAAGTCCAAATAGACCGGAGAGCGAAGCGACCAGGCGCTCTTGCACGAGCGATTCGTCCACTCGCTCGTTGAGTGTTTTCACGTCGTAGATCGGCACGCGGCTGTCAGTCGCGTTCACAATGCGCCGGATGGCATGAGACACGCTGAGAGGATTGATCGCCGTCCGGACCTCAAAGGTGGCGAGACCTTCCGGTGCTTGATAGAGCGGCAAATACAGCAGCGGCTCAGTCTGCTCCCGCAGCGAGCGAATTTTGATATTTTGGGCGACGCCGACGATTTCGAACCAGCTTTCATCCCATCCCGGCGCGTTCACATGGCGGCCGATCGGATTTGCGCCTCTGAAGTAATCACGGGCCATCCTCGCATTGATAATGGCCACTTTCGGCGCTCCG
>CAXTWT010000065.1:5663-17984 GCA_964247955.1 uncultured Bryobacteraceae bacterium | reverse complement strand
AACAGGCGCGATTGCGGATCAAGATTGTTGGTCGGCTCGTCCAGAAAAAGCACGTCCGGTTCGTGCATAAGGGCGCGGGCAATCATGAGCCGCTGCGCCATTCCTCCCGAATAGCGGGAAACCTTTTCGTTCTTGCGCTCGCCCAGCCCGAGTTCGTTCAGGAGCTTATCGGCCAGAGCTTCGCGGTCCTTCTTGGAAACGCCGTGATAAGCCGCGTGAAAGGTGAGAATCTCGCGCACTTTCAAACTGCGGTCCAGATTGCTTTGCTGCGGCACCACCGCGATGCGCTGTTTGACCTCGATGGGCTCGCGGGCGACATCCACAGCCATAATCGAAGCGGAGCCGCCGGTCGGCAGGATGGCGGTAGTGAGTACGCCGATGGTGGTTGTCTTGCCCGCGCCGTTCGGACCGAGCAGGCCGAAAATCTCCCCGCGCGACACATGGAAAGAAACATCATCCACGGCGTTGGTCTTTGCCTTTGCGTAACGCTTGACAAGACCGCTCACCGAGATAGCTGGAGTGTTGTTCATATTACCGCTGCTGCTCGGTTGGCTGTGCATGCGCTTCTATTGTTGTACTGCAAACACCCTCCTGCTGGAAAGCAAATGTTGTGCAAATTCGCCCTTTCTCTGCTATAGTAGTTAGGTACTTAGCCCCGCATTCGTCCTTTCTGGTTGTTGTTTCAACCTTTCCCGGATTCCTCAATTCGGTTCTGAAACCTTCGGTTTTGCTCGTGAAGGACGTCCTGCCAAATTTTTCGGCTATTTGACTCCTTTATGAACAATTTTTCTGAACTGACATTACATCCGTCTCTGCACCAGAACTTGCAGCGCAACTCTTTTGTGCAGCCCACTCCGGTGCAGGCGCAAGCCCTTCCTCCCGCCATGTCGGGACTCGATGTTGTCGCCACTGCCCAGACCGGCACGGGTAAGACGCTTGCGTTCCTGTTGCCGATTATGGAAAAGCTTTTAACAGCGCCTTCCGGCAATGACAAAGGAAGCAGCCCGATTCGCGCTCTCATCCTGAGTCCAACCCGTGAACTCGCGATTCAAATCGCGGACACATTCAGCAAATTAGCGGTAGGCACCAATCTCCGCTCCGCTGTGGTCGTCGGCGGCTTGAGCGAGGGGACCCAATTAAACGCAATCCGGCGCGGCGTGCAGCTTGTGATTGCCACTCCCGGACGTCTCGAAGACTTTCTGGGCCGCAAACTGGTGAACCTCAGCGCGGTTTCCACGCTTGTTCTGGACGAAGCGGACCGCATGCTGGACATGGGTTTCCTTCCTCCCATCGAGCGCATCCTTTCCGTGTTGCCGGAGTCGCACCAAAGCATGTTCTTCTCGGCCACGATGGAAAAGGCAGTGGAGCGGCTGATTGCTCGTCACTCCAAAAACCCCATTCGCATTGCCGTCGGCGGCGTGGACACGCGGCCGCCGGAGCAGGTGGATTTGCATGTCTATGAAGTAGAGAATGACATGAAGTTCGGCTTGCTGCGGCACATGCTGAAGCAGGAAGAAGGCTCGTTTCTGGTCTTTGCTCGCACGAAGCACGGCACGGACCGGCTTGCCAAGAAACTGTCCGCTGCTGGAACCCATGCGGTAGCGATGCACGGCGACCGCACCCAGAATCAGCGCAATCAGGCGCTGGCCGGATTCCGCAATGGCCGTTATCGCGTCCTGGTTGCCACGGACGTGGCTGCGCGCGGCATTCACGTGGACTCCGTTGCGCACGTTGTAAACTTTGACCTGCCGCAAGAGCCGGGAGACTTTATTCATCGCGTGGGACGCACCGGACGCGCCGGGCAGCGCGGAGCTGCTTCCACATTCAGCCTGCGGTCGGAACGCGGGGAAGTACGCCGCATCGAACGCGAGTGCAAGATTCGTTTGCAGCGCCAGGAAGTTTCGCCGGAGGTTTTCAGTGAAGCTGCGGAAGGAGGGGAACGCGAACAGCTTGCCCGGCCTGCGGAAGCCAAAGTCGTGGAAATCCGCACACCGAACAGGGAAAGCTTCAATAAACCGAACGGCGATTTCAGGCTGCAGCGAAAAAAAGCTTTTGGAGAGCAAAAGCGCTCGGGTCACAAAGGGTTCGGTTCCCGCTCCTTCGGGAAGGCGAACGCCCGTTAAGCCAAGAGGCGCCAGGCGCTTAGCAGCACCGGTTTCACAGTTGCACAGTGACAACAGCGTGCTGCTGGACACTAAAAGGATGCCAGGGACCCGAACGAGCCGTCCCGCGCAATCACTGAATACGAGCGCGTGAAGCAGTAAAGTGGAAACCCATTTCAGAACATGAACTTCGCTGATAGCTGAAGTTCGCGGGGCGTGCCGCGACCAGTGGCGTAGTTGCTGACGGTGGTCGTGATGACGCCAAAGTTCGCCTGAGCTAAATTGGCGTTGGGAACTCCGTATTGGGCCCGGTTGAAAACATTGAAGAGGTCCGCGCGGAAGCGGAAACTGAACCTCTCCGTAATTGTGATGTACTTCGACAAGCCAAGATCGAGCTGCGAAATGCCCGGTGCGCGGAAAGCATTCCGGCCCAGGTTGCCGAATGTCTGACTGGCGGGTATTGCGAAGGCAGCCGGATTGATCCAATGGTTCGGCGTGGAGCCGCTGGGCGGCGTGAGCGAAACGCCTGCCACGTAATCAGGACGCTCCGCGCCGCTGACGGAATATAAACCGGGCACATCACTGTTTTTGCGGTCAACCGTGATGTTGACGGGCAATCCCGTTTGAGCCGTTCCGATGGCGCTCACTTCCCAATTGCCTAGAACTGCGCGACGTACTCCGGGTGCGCTGAGAAACCGTTTCCCCGCGCCGAAGGGAAGCTGATATACCGTCGAGAGGTTGAACAGGTGACGGATGTCGAAGTCGCTGCTCGCTTTGTCGCAAGAGCGGCAGAAGGAGTTCTGCGGCGTATCCGAGTCGCCGCCGCCGATGCTGCCGTCATTGATGGAGTGCGACCACATGTAATTGGAGGAGAGCAGCAAGCCGTTCTGGAAAGCGCGCCGAATGTTGAACTGGAGCGCGTGAAAGGTGCTGTTTCCGACATCACCGCGCCAGGAAACGACGCCGAATTGAGGATAGGGCGCTACGTTTGCAGGGGGAGCGGCAAGGTTCACGTAGGTCGTGGTCAGGATATCGGTTCCTTTGTTGCCTAGATAGCTGACGGTCGCCAGGAGGTTCGCAGGCAAGGTTTGCTGAACCGAGAAAGTCCACGCGGCCACATAGTTGTCTTTCCGATTTCGATCCAAATCACGCGGGGAAACCGCGCCAAGCCCGCCCGCCTGGGCGTAAGCGAGAAAAGGGCTGAGCGGGTAGGATAGGCCCCGGAAAGCAGGATTGGTGTTGTTGAAGGAGTAACGATTGACAATGTTGGAGATGGGCAGATTCTGATCGTCAATTTGACCGTCGGTGTGGTAAATGCCGCCGCCCGCCCGCAGGACGGTCTCGCCATGGGACCAAGCGACGCCGATTCGGGGATCAATGTCGTTGCTGCGCGGGTTGAAAAAAGAGTAGTTCCGAGGGCAGAAGCCGCCGCAGGTGCCGAAATCAAAGGGAGCGGCTTGATCGCCGAGCGCATGCAGGGCGTTGAAGTAGTTATAGCGCACTCCCGCATTCACGGTAAGCGAAGGCGTGACCTTCCACTCATCTTCGAGGTAAGCCCAGTACTGGTTTTTGCGCTGTCTTACTAAAGGAAGAACGTCAGTGTAAGAGGCAGTGCCGGCTAGATTGTTCAGGAAGTTGGTAGTGGATGTGTAAGTGAGAGTTCCGCTGCTGGATGTGCCTTGATTCAGGAAGATGCGCTTGAATTCAAAGCCGAATTTCAAAGTATGAGCGCCCTTCGACCAGGACCAGTCATCGAGAACGCTGATTGCTTTGGAAGGATTATCGGAGGTGGTGTTTCCGGCCAAGGAGCTGAAACCGGTCACGGCAAAGGTGTAGGGCGCGGGCGAAACGGTTCCGCTGTGATAAATGTCCTGATTAAAACCGAATTTGAACTCATTCACTAGCGTTGGGGTAAATACGTGTAGAACTTCGAAGATGCCGTTGTTGAACTTGGTGCTGTACTTTGTCAGAGCGATGAGTTGCCCTGTCGGAGTGGTTTGTACAGCTTCATCGGCGTTGTATCGCAAGAAGGCGGTAGTGTTATCTGAAAACCGATAGTCGAGGCGGATCATGCCGGAGTCTTCGTTGTCAATCTGGCGGCCGCGTCCCGCATAGTTCCAAATATTGGGAGAAGCCGAAGTCGGGGACGTTCCGGCCGGATAGGAGCGCAAGATGGGCAGCAGCGCCGGTGAAACGAGAGCAGCCGTTTGCAGAAAGCTGGGACTGGGCACTAATCCGATTTGGGTGCCGTCCAGACGCTGGCGTAAACCCTCATAATTGGCGTAAAAGAAGAGTTTGTTGCGCACGATAGGCCCGCCAATGGCCCCGCCGAACTGATTCAGAAGAAATGGATTGGGCGAGGCTCCGCTGAAGGGAGTGCGGGCTTCGATGGCGTCGTTGCGGAAGTAGTCGAATGCGTTGCCGTGGAAGGAGTTAGTTCCCGAGGGCGACACCACAGAGACTTGACCGCCGGAGGTGCCGCCTTCTACGTCCGCGCCGAATGTCTGGTCTTTCACATCGAACTGGTCAATGGAGTCCAGCGGAATCGTGAGCCGCACATATTGGCGCTGCTCCTGGTTGAAGATCGCAGTGGCGTCCACGCCGTCCAAGGTGAGATTGTTGTCGTCAAGACCGTGGCCCACGAAGCGGACCGAGCGCTGGTCGCTGGTACCGGTATCCACCGCGCCCGGCGCCAAGGCGGTGAGAGTCGCCCAGTTGCGGCCATTGATGGGAAGTTCCTGGACTTGCTGCTGCTCAATGGGAGAGCCGACGGTGGCGTCCACGCGGTCTACCTGGAAAGCCGACTCCGTAATCAGGACCCTTTCCGTTTGCCCAGCCACCCTTAAAGTAGCGTTGAGGGTGCGCGTTTGCCCCACAGTTTGCCGAACATCCTCAACAGAGAAAGGGGCGAAACCCGGTTTGGCAATCTCAACCCGAAAGTTGCCGACAGGAAGCTCAGCCAGTGAGTAGACTCCCTGCGAGGTGGTTTCGGTCTGCCGTTGCAGCCCCGTAGCAGCTTCGACGGCAGTCACCCTGGCATTCGGAACTCGGCTTCCCTGCTCGTCAAGCACCGTGCCTGTGATGGCCGTTCGCGCCACTTGAGCGCTCGCACTCAGTCCCAATAAAAATGTCAAAGCACAAAGGAAGATGAACCTTAAGCAATGCATGGTTGTGATAACTCTGCGCTAAAGAATATCCTCCTCATATAAAAAACAGATGAATCACAAAAGTTTCGGTACTACTGATTTCGGGTGAAGGAGCCGCTGCCGGTACGCCTTCATTCGCGTTTGAAAGGGCGTCCTATTTTGCTTGCGGGTATAATTCGATCTAATCCCATGCTTGAGGCTTTCGGATTATCCGATCCAGGCTGTGTCCGACCGAACAACGAGGACTACTTCATCAGCGACAGCGAGTATGGCGTTTTCATTCTCGCCGACGGCATGGGAGGAGCGAATGCGGGCGAATATGCTTCGCATCTCAGCGCCGAAATGCTTTACGAGTTCCTTTGCCAGTCCCCGACCGATGGACTCGACGGCCTGGAAGCCGGATTTCATAAAGCGAATTGGGCCGTGCGGCAGGCGGCAAAAGGCAATCCGGAGCTGGAGGGAATGGGTACCACCCTGCTCGCCGCCCGTATGATGGGCGACAGTCAGATGCAAATTGGAAATGTAGGCGACAGTCGGGCTTATCTTTGTTCGCAGGCCGGCCTGTCGCTGATTACTCGCGATCAAACCTGGGTGGCGGAAGTGGGGGAGCGGCTAGGACTTACGGAGGATGCCCTGCGCCGCCACCCGATGCGGCATGTGCTCACAATGGCGGTCGGCACAACGGATGAATTGCGGGTTAATTCTTGCCTGATTGAATTAGCCGCCGGTGACCAGTTGCTCCTGTGTTCCGACGGGCTGCACGGCGTGCTTGATGAAAAAATTCTGCGTGAAACGCTAAATTCTGAGAAAAATCTGGCTGAGAAATGTCACTACCTGATTGAAGCCGCGAAGAATTTCGGTGGACCGGACAACGTGACAGTTGTACTAATTCAAACTATCTGATTTTTCGCGGCCCATTGTTAGCTTGAGGCCGCATGACATTTCTCTTCCGAACGCCGTTCCTTTCTTTTGTTCTGATTCCTTTGCTGATCGGAGAACCCGTTTGGGCGCAAACTCCGGTTTCCCCCACGTCCGACGAGACAGCCGGAGGATCGAATCTTCAACTACGAATCGTCAGCGCCGATAATTCCCGCATTTCAGCCGGTGGCCGCAGCGCCAAAGGATACACAATTCAAGTCATCAACGAAAACGGCGCGGGTGTGCCTGAGGTGGCCGTAGCTTTCCGGCTGCCGGATAGCGGATCATCCGGCGTTTTTGCGGACGGTTCTCATTCCGCTGTTGCTTACACGGACAATGGGGGCAACGCGCATGTGGACGGTATTCAGTGGAACGCCATACCGGGAGTCGCCGTTGTTCGTATCACCGCCAGCAAAGGCAATGACCACGCCGGACTGTTGGTGGAGCAAACTTTGCTTTCACCCGGCGACAGTTCCGCAACAGCAGCAGTGATGGAACCGGCACGTCCTATGCCTCTCCCCTCGCCCGTCCCTGCTCCTCTCGAACGTCCTGCCCCTCCGATGGCTTCAGTCATGAAGCCGGAATCCATTTCTATTTCCTCCATCGGACGCGGCGACCGATCCCTATTAGCCAACCCTTTGCAGGCTGCAGCAGAACCATCCATCTCCATTGTCAGTTCGCCGCAGGAAAAGTTCAGCACTGGCGGCGGCAGCATGAAAAAGTGGATCATTCTTGGGATTGTGATTGCGGCGGGAGCCGGTGCGGGCTTTGCCTTCGCCGGCAGATCCGGTAAATCAAGCTCAACTGCCGGTGGGTCGTCATCGATAAGTTTTGGTAGCCCTACGGTTAGCGTCAACCACCCTTAAACGGTAAAACCACCGAAAGCACGACTGCCATGAGACAATCCTTCCCTCCGTTTGTTTTCCTGCTGTTCCTGAGTTGTTTTGCGGCAATACAAACCCTTTGCGGCCAGATTGCCGCCCGTCAACTGAGTTCGCCGAGAGTGGGCGTGGTGCGCTATGCAGACGGCGGCCTTTACCTTTTATATGGTCTTCCGGGGAGCTATCTCGTCGGCCCTCGCGTGCTGGACGGCACGGACGACGCCAGTTTCTCGCAGGGGGGCGGCATTGTGGCGCGAAAAGGATCGATAGCGCTGCTCCGATCTGATTTTTCCACGCTCGGAACATTTGAAATGGCGGGCGAAAACAATCCCCTATTGGGCATTAATGATGATTTGACGACGGCCATCGCCTGGCTTCCGTCCACGCAAAGGCTGGTGCATTGGAACGGTCAATCGTTTGCATCGGTTTCGGTTCCTGACATTCTGCGGGAAGGCGAAGTCAGTTTTGTTTCGAAACGCGACGGCAAAACAGCATCCCTGCTGCTGCATTCCTCTGACGGCTCCGTCAGCGAGGCTTCGATTTCGCTCGCGACCGGTCAACTGATGTCAGTAATGCCCCTCGCGGGAGCGCAGGGACGGGCTTTCCGGCAAGGATCTTTCGTGCTTTTTTCGGATAACCATAATTTAACGATTACGACGCCGTCGAACGGCAATACGAAGCAGCTTCCGCTTCCCGGCAGCGATCTGAAAATAGAGCGTATTTCGTCCGATAGCCTTCATGTCAGATCCTTGACGGCCCGGCGCGATTGGGTTCTTCACTTTCATAACGGCGATTGCGACTTAGAAGAACTTCCGCCTCCGCCTTCGTCCGACTTGTCCCCCGTTGTCCCTGCGGAGGCGGTTGCGAAATGAGAACGCTTCTTCTTGCCTTTCTGTTTGCTGCCGCGTTGGGTGCGCAGAATGTCAGCTTTTACATTGATAGCTCCAGCGGCGCATCGCCGACCAGCCAGTTGCCTTCGCTCAGTCCTGCCTATGCGTTTAGCGACACACCCGCCGGGGCCGCAACAAGCATTGTTGTACGCATGGTAAATACTGATAGCGCACAGGCCGCCAGAGTGGGGATGATCTATGTGGGGGCCAGCGCCGGATCGGGCACGGCTACTTCGAACTTTTCGGTCACCGGCCAATTTTTGAACCTTACTTTGGCTCCGGGCGCTTTTCAGCTTTTTACATTGAACTTCACGCCGACCTCTACCGGAGCCGCCACCGGTTATCTGCAGGCAACAATTAATAACTCCGTTATGCCCATTGCGACATTGAGCGGCAACGGCACGGCGCCTCAAGTTTCGTTGTCCTGCAGCAGCAGTCTTACGCCGCAGTGCAATGGAAGCACGCTGCAGCCGAACAGTTCTTCACCATTATTCTTCGGCAATATATCCACCACGGCGGCCTCTTCGGTTCCGTTCACATTGATGAATAGCAGCAGCACGGCATTAAACCCGCAAACCTTGATTTCGATTGAGACGCCGAACAATAATCCAAACAGCACTTTCAGCCTGAGCACGCTGCCAAGCACGCTCGCGCCCAACAGTTCCCTATCTTTTACCGTGACGTTTTCGCCGGGTACGGCATCAACCTTTCAAACAAGTTTATATGTCGGCTCCAGTAAGTATCTTATTACCGGTAATGGAACATCCAGCGTTCTGGGCGACATCAGCTCTTTAGCAATTACCTACACAGACTCGACCGGCGTACGTTTAACGGCGCAACCGGCTACGGCGATTAGCTTCGGCAAGGTAGTCGCGGGCGGCAGTTCCAGTTCCAGCGCACTGACGTTTAGCGTCAACAATCCCCAGACAACGATCTCCGCCGTAAGCGTGCCTTCGATCACGGTTACGGGCGCAGGATTCTCCATCTCCGGCGCTCCCGCCCTGCCTGCTAGTATTCAGCCAAACGCCAGCATTGCATTTAAATTGCTGTTTTCACCTACAGCAACCGGCACGTTTAACGGCACTTTATCGATTGGCTCGCGCCAGTTCTCCGTAACAGCACAGGGCATTTCGTCGCCGGTGCCGGACGCTTCGTTTGCGATGGATGTGCAGCCGCTCGTCAGTCAGAAGCAGGCGCATCTGACAATCAATTTGGCTTCGGCCTCTTCGATCAGCAGCATCGGCACGTTAACGATGCAGTTTACGCCGTCCCTGAGCGGCGTGAGTGATGACCCGGCTATTAACTTTACAGCGACAAGCGGACGCCAGTTGCAGGTGAGCGTTGACAGCGGCTCGCAAACCGCTACTTATAACGGACAATCCGCATTGACTTTTCAAACCGGCACTACGGCCGGCACCCTTACTTTCACGCTGACGTTCCCGAATAAAGCGCCGTACAGCCAGTCCTACACGATCGCGCCCACCACGGTGGCAATCACGGCAGGCACAGCGATCCGGCAAACGCCGAATTTGATTGTCAATCTGACCGGCTATGACAATACGTACAGCGTTGGCCAGCTTTCCTTTAAGTTCTATGACACCAAAGGACAGGTGCTGACGCCGAGTGCTATCGGAGTAGACGCTGCTTCCATCTTTCGCCAGTATTTTGCAAGCACCACGGCAGGCGGAGCTTTCAGCCTGCAAGTGAGCTTTCCCGTAAACGGCGATGTGAACCAAATCGGCAGCGTAGCCGTAAGCATGACAAATTCGGCGGGAACAGGAACGTCAACGGGCACATTCAGTAACTAATGCACTGTTCCTGTTAATCGCCCGGTTCTTTTAACGCCACGGCAGCGCTATCTCTGCTTGGCCCTTTTCGTACCGGCACCCGGACCCGCGCGTACGGGTCTCCTTTATCCGGATTGCGCTTTAGCCATTGGCGCATAACTTGGATAAGGCTTGAAAAGCTCAGTTTGCCCATGTGAACTCCTTTGCGGCCTACTCTACGATGTTATGCTTTTCCTGCAATTGTTGCAGGCGCTGACGCGCTCGGCATTCCGCATAGGAGTAGAAACGTGCTTTATCAAATTGATGGTTGGCGATGGCGCGTTCCATGCAGGCCAGAATCACTTTAATATGTTTGCGTGCTCTTACTACGTCATCGGGTAAGAACTCTTCATCATCAGATCCGTCCCGAGGACGCTGAATTGTTAAATAGTTCTTATTTGTGAGCTTCGCTGTCCATTCCGTAGCGGCTCCCTTCAGCAAGCCAAGGCTTTCCGACACAACAAAATAAAGGCAAGCGCTCCATTCACTCTGATTCATGTCGGAAGCTTTTTCCTTCAGCAGAGCCAGCATTTCAGGAGTAAAGACCGCCTTGTGTTCCGGCGGATAAAGACGCAGCAAGAGGTTGAAGATTAGCACCGGGGTTATTTGAAAACCTCGCTTTTGATAAGACGCGCCCCTGCCCGAGTTAATTGTTTCATGCGCTCCAACTCCGCTTGCAGATGGGTGCGGCCCGTGGGAGTCAGCCGGTATGCTTGTTTATCCCGTGACGTATCTTCCGCCTCGAAACGCTCAATCCAGCGGTCGTTCAGCAATCTACGCAATGCCCCGTAAAGCGTTCCCGTGCTTAACCGGACCCGGCCATTGCTTAACGACTCAATATCTTTCATCAGGGCGTAGCCGTGGCGCGGCTCGTCGGCCAAGCTCATCAGAATCAGCAGAACCGGCTCGCTCAGCGGCTTAGCCTCGCTAACGTCAGGACATTTATCGACATGTCGCATAACGATATACTACAGCGGTACCGATGGGCATGTCAAGCCCTCTTTATGATTCAACCCGAAATGAAGATAGAATTTAATCAGCGCTTTGGGCCTTAGCTTGCGGATGTTAGTGGCGGGTGCGAGGTGCAAACAAATCAATGATGAATCACATTGCGCTTTTCGGAGCTTCCGGAAGCCTTGGTAAAAGCATTGCTGACGCTCTTAGCGCGGCCGGCAAGCGGTATCGCGTGGTCGGCAGGTCTGAGCAGCCTTTGCGCACTACTTTCGGTTCTGATCCACTTGCCGAGATAATGGTCTGGAGCCCGGATGATCCAGCGTCCGTCCGGCAAGCCGCAGAAGGCGTGGACACGCTGATCTACATGGTGGGTGTGCCCTATTGGCAATTTGAATTGCATCCGCAGCTTATGAAGAAAGCTCTGGACGGGGCCATAGCCGCCGGTGTGCGGCATCTTCTGCTCATCGGCACAGTGTACCCGTTTGGCAAACCTCGCACAGAGCGCGTTAGCGAGGATCACCCCCGTGAGCCTCATACCTTTAAAGGCCGAATGCGTAAGCAGCAGGAAGATCTTGTTTTGGAAGCGCACTCTTCGGGCAAGCTGGCAACCTCCGTTCTGCGTTTGCCGGATTTCTATGGACCGCAGGTGGACAAGAGCTTCTTGTGGAGCGCCTTCCAGGCTGCGAAAAAGGGCGGGCGGGCGCAGCTCGTCGGACCGATTGACACGCCCCATGAGTTCGTTTATGTGCCGGATGTCGGCCCGGTAGTGCAGCGTTTGATTGACGAACCACGCGCTTGGGGTTCCACCTGGAACCTGGGCGGCACAGAAGTTACCTCGACCCGTAGCATGGCCGACGAGATATTCAGGCAAGCAGGCCGCAAGCCGCGCTACATAGCGGCGGGTAAAACGATGCTTCGGATCGTTGGCCTTTTCAACCCGCTGATGCGCGAGATGGTTGAAATGCATTACCTGCAAACAACTCCCGTGATTCTCGACGATAGCCGGTTGCACGCGCTGCTCGGAGTTTTGCAAAAAACGCCATATCCTGAGGGAATCCGGCAAACGCTATCCGCTATGTAAGCAGCAGTTCCTGCTTGCGATAGGGTGAGAGTATGCTTCCGGTAGCGCTTACGATTGCGGGTTCTGATCCGAGCGGCGGCGCCGGAGTGCAGGCCGATCTGAAAACGTTTCACCAGTTCGGTGTTTACGGCGAAGCGGTCATTACGCTTTTGACCGTTCAAAACACACAACGCGTTTCACGAGTCGAAACGCTTTCGGCGGATCTCCTTCGCGAACAAATCGAGGCGGTCATTTCTGATATTCCCCCGAAGGTGGCTAAGACCGGGGCGCTGGGAAGTGTTGCAAATATCGACGTGGTTGCCGAGCTGGCGCGAACGTTTCGGTTTCCCTTGATTGTTGATCCCGTGATGATCAGCAAGCATGGCGCGCGTCTTCTGCCGCCGGAAGCGGAAATGGCGCTGCGGGATCAATTGCTGCCGCGCGCTTTTCTCCTGACGCCTAACATTCCCGAAGCGGAAGCCCTCACCGGCATGACAATTCGCAATGAGGAAGACATGGCGCGCGCCGGGGAGCGCCTGCGTGA
>CAXTWT010000065.1:2527-5563 GCA_964247955.1 uncultured Bryobacteraceae bacterium | reverse complement strand
AGCGAGTGCGCTCCTGTTCCTTTACCGCCGCCGCCGATGGTAATGGCAGGAATGCTCATGTTCATAGGTACGTTGGCATCAGTTGATCCTTCGCTGAGGCGCACGGGCAAGTTTAAAGCATTCGAAACGCTTACGGCTGTCCGCACAATGGGAGCGCTCTCGGGCGTGTTGCCGGCCGGTCGCAAGCCCACCATTTCCGGCGACACGCTCACCGCGCCTTTGCCGCCCCAGCGTTTGTTTTCTTCTTCGACCGCCTCGTTAAGCGCCGCCTTGAATTTTGCATTCAGCGCGTCCAGTGATTTCACGTCGGCAGAGCGCATATCCACTTCCATCCAGCCTTCGAAAGGAATGGCGTTCACGGACGTCCCGCCGCCGACGCGTCCCACGTTAAAGGTAGTCTTGGGAGTCGTCGGCACCTCAAAAGCATCGATCTTCGCCATAGCGCGGCCCATTGCCTGAATCGGGTTCGCCATGCCGAACGCGCCGTAACTATGGCCGCCTGGGCCTTTAAAAGTTACTTTATAGCGATAGCTGCCGACGCCTACGTTGGTAATGCCCGTGCCCAGCCCGTCTACGGAAATGAAGTTGTCAATTTGGCCCTTCAAACTATTGCCGAACAGCTCTTTCATCCCGCGAAGGTCGCCTAAACCTTCTTCGCCCACGTCAGCCACAAACGTAATCGTTCCATGCGTTTGGACTTTCGCTTCATTTAAGGCGCGAATTACTCCGAGAACAACCACCAACCCACGGCAGTCATCCCCGATTCCCGGCCCCTTCATCACCGTTCCCTCGCGCGTCACTTTGACGTTTGTGCCTTCCGGGAAAACAGTATCCAGATGCGCAGCCAGGACCAGGTTAGGCCGGGGCCTTTCTCCGGGCCGGGTGCCGATCACGTTGCCTGCTTTGTCGATGTGGACGTTTTGCAATTGCAATCCTTCAAAGAGCCGTTTCAGTTCCAGGCCGCGCTGTTCTTCATGGAACGGCGGCGCTGCGATTTCACAGATGCGGGCCTGCTCTTCCAGCATTTGCGGCTCATTCCGCTCAATCGCGCTGAAAGCTGATTTGATTCCCGGATCGTTCAGGAGCGCTGCCGGGTTTTGGGCGTGTACGCTTCCTATAAAGCTCAACAGGAGCCACGGGGAAAGAACTCTTCGGTTTGGCATTCTTTCCGGTTAGTGTAGCGTGTATTCCATTAGCTCCAGACAATCTTTCTGTGCTACATACAAGATAATCGTGTATTGCCTCCTTTCCTGCGCCGTAATGCTTTCGCTCCTTTTGTCCGGCTGCATGCACCGAGAGCGCCCGCAGCCTCTTGCCAATGATGCTTATGTTTGGCAGAGACATTGGAACCATGCTTTACTGACGGCCCTTACAGATTCGGCTCCTGCGATTCGGGCTTGGCGTGTTCTCGCCGCTGAAGCCGACGCCGATGCGAACCTGACAGAAGTCTTTATCAACCGTTCAACGCTGGGACGAATGGCAAAGCCGGTGGTCGCCATCATCAGGATTGACGGTCGTCGCGGCACGACACCGCTGGACAATCGGTTAGCCGCCCAAAGCGCTGCTCTCCTTGCGGATTGGGAAAGAGATGGTGTGCCTGTCCTGGGAATCGAAATCGATTACGACTGCGCCACGAGCCGACTCCCCCACTATAAAGATTTCGTCCGGCTTCTGCGAGGGAAGATTCCCCCCCATATGGCGCTTTCCATTACAGCTCTTCCCAGTTGGATGGGAAGCAAAGATCTGCCGAGCCTTTTAGCTGAAGTGGATGAAACAGTTTTGCAGGTTCACTCGGTGATGAGCCCGAAAAAAGGATTGTTTGACCGAGCGACAGCTTATCGTTGGGTGCAAGCGTGGTCGGCGCTTAGCCCCGTGCCGTTTCGCGTTGCCCTTCCTACTTACTGGTCGCGAGTTTCCTGGGATGAGGCCGGTCAGGTAGTGTCTATTGAGAGCGAAACAGCCCGATACGGAACCGCGCCGCTAAGCCGCGAATTGGTGGTAGATCCCGTTGCAGTCAGCTCTCTGGTTGCTGAACTACGGCGAGAACCGCCGCGTCGTTTGATAGGCATCACCTGGTTTCGCCTGCCGACATCGGAGGATCAGCGCGCCTGGACCCTGCGCACCTGGCAGGCCGTGATGGCAGGGAAGACTTTGCAAGCGGCTCCGCTCGTTGTGCGTTTCAAACCGGACGGGACGGGCGCTAGAGATGTTTATTTACGCAATGGAGGCGACCTAGACGCAAAGCTGCCCACAGAAGTGTCCGTTTCGGCAGGCGGATGCGAATTTGCGGACGCCTTGCCGCCCTACGAGTTAATGCAGAAAACAAATGGAGTCCGATTCCGATTGACCAGCGATGATATGTTGCAAGCAGGCCGGGAACGGCTGGTTGGTTGGATTCGCTGTTCGGGCAGGGAGGCAGAAGGCCATGCCTCTTTTTAGACGAGTACTCCTTCGTACCGCAGTGATTGCCGCGTTGGGAGCCGCCGCAGTCTTGGCCTGTGGTCCGTTTTTTGGCATCGAAGTGCTAGGTAGTCGCAAGCAGGTTTTACTTGCGCCGCCTACGGTCTCATTTGAGAACGAATTGAAAGCGCTGGTTCCGCCGCCTAAAGATAAACTGCCGGTGGTTGAATCAGTGGGGTTTGATCAGAACCAGCCGAACCGAGCGACGGTAGAAGCGGAAGAACTGGCTCCCCCTGTTTTGGCTCGCGTCTCAGAGATGTGGAATCAGAGCAACGGAGATGCTGCGTACTCTTCCGGAGAGGGATTGCCGCCAGCCATTCAGCTTTATACGGCAGGTGCGGTGAGCTTTTTTCACAGCCAAACAGAAACGGCACGTACATATTTTCAAAGAGTTCTTTCCTTGCCGGCGGACGAACGGAAAAACCGCGACTTGTGGGCTCGCTTCACGCTGGGCCGAATAGCAGTGAAGGAGGGGAATCAAGCAGAAGCAGCAATGCAGTTTGAAGCAGTTCGGACGCTGGTGCGGCAGGGAGCGCCTGACCCGCTCGGTTTGGCAGTATCCAGCTTCGGAGAGCA
>CAXTWT010000065.1:0-2427 GCA_964247955.1 uncultured Bryobacteraceae bacterium | reverse complement strand
GCGCAAAGATTGTCTGCTTTGGAAGATGTGCCCATGAGCGCCTGGGTGACGGCTAAGCTCGCACTGCGGAGAGGCGACCGGGAAGCCGCTCTGAAGTCGTACGAAAAGGCGCTCAAGGGTTTTCCAGCAGCCGACTCAACCCAAATCAGGGCGGAGGTGGGGGTTCTACGGGTAAGCCGTGGAGATTACATTCAAGCATTGGATCTGTTTTATCGTGCTGCGGCAAACGGCTACAATACCGAGTCAAACGACCGCGTAGATAGCGATTGGATTGGGTTCGCCGATTACTGGGGAGATGCCGCCTACCTCGCGGAACGCGTCTTGACGATAGAGGAACTTCAGAATCATGTCGATCATAATTTGCCAAAAGTATCTGTGTCGGCTCCTGTCGAAAATGCTTTCCGATCACGGATGCGTGGCGTTCTGGCGCGGCGATTGATGCGGGCAGGCCGGTACCGCGAGTCAGGTCGCTACTTCGATGATGGAAAAATTTGTGATGCCGCCCGACAGTATGCGAGTGCAATCGACAAAGCGACGAGTTGGTGGCGTCTGAAACGGACAAGGGCGGAAGCCTGGTTTACTGCGGCGAAACTCGCACGCAATAGCGGCATGAAGCTGTTGGGGTTCGAACAGGAACCAGATTATGCCATATGGGACGGCGACTACGTTCCTTATGACTCTCCCGAAAATCCGTATGCGGCTGCAAACAAGCAGTCGAAACCGGCGGACCCTTATCAGACTGAGGACGAACGCAAGCGTGTTGCTGCTTCGAAACCCAAACGGGATGTGCGATTTCAATACCGGCTGACGGCAGTGGACCATGCGATGAAGTCAGCGGATCTGCTGCCAGCCTCATCCCAAGCCTATGCGGCTGTACTCTGCGAGGCGACCGAGTGGACCATTAACCGCCAACCCAAAGAAGCCGCGCAGATTTATCAAAGATATCTCCATCATGGCGCTTATGTTCCATGGGGCCGTAGTTTTGGCCGACAGTGTCCGCAACCGAACTTTGCAGCGGCTTCTTCCTGGAGCAATCTTTCACGGGAAGAAAAGCACTTGACCAGGCATGCCCGCGCACACCCGGTTTATACCAGTTCCTTAGCTATCGTAGCGATAGGGATGCTGACGAGCTTGCTGTATTACGGAGGTACTCGGCTTTCCCGAAAAAACGTGAAAAATGATTAAACTTTGTTTCGCCTCCGTGACATTTGCGGCGTTATTGACAGCGCAATCGCTGACGCCCGAGCAGGGGAAAATTGTCGCTTCTGCCAACGCCAATCAGCAGGATTCCGTAGCCCTGCTGAAACAGCTTGTTGATATCAACAGCGGCACTTTGAATCCGGCAGGGGTCCGGCATGTTGCCGATGTACTGCGCCCGCAGTTTGAATCGCTTGGGTTTTCCTGCCGATTCGTTCCGATGGAAGAAGTGCATCGGGCCGGTCATCTCGTATGCAGCAGAGAAGGCACGCACGGCAAGCGCGTGCTGCTGATCGGCCACATGGACACAGTGTTTGAGCCGGATAGCCCTTTTCAGAAATTTGAAGAAAGCGGAGGGAAAACGCTTGGACCGGGCAGCGCCGACATGAAGGGCGGCTTGGTAATTATGCTCAGCGCGTTGAAAGCCCTCAAGGAAAATGGTGCGTTGGACGGCGCGAGCATCACCGTGTTCTTAACCGGCGACGAAGAACGTCCGGGCCAACCTCTTTCGATTGCCCGGCGCGATCTGATCGAAGCTGGAAAGAAGAGCGATGCGGCGCTGGAGTTTGAAGGCGGCGTGCAGATTGGCGGACATGATGCGGCCAGCATCGCGCGCCGCAGCGCTTACCAGTGGGTCCTGACAACGACCGGCAAAACGGCGCATTCAAGCGGGGTGTTCGGAAAGTCGGTGGGCGATGGAGCAATCTATGAACTGGCGCGCATTCTCGATGAGTTCAACAAGCAGTTACATGAGCCGGGGTTGACCTACAATGTCGGGCTGGTGGTCGGCGGCACGAAAGCGTCTTACGATCCGGCAACCGCCACCGGCACGGCTGCCGGAAAGGTGAACGTGGTGCCGGCGCAGGCGCAAGCAGTCGGCGACATGCGAACCGTTACCGACGAGCAGTATCAGCGAGCGCAGAACAAAATGCGCGGGATCATCGCGCAGCATCTCAACGGCACGTCAGCGGAAATTAAGTTTGAGGATGGGTATCCATCCATGCCCGACACGGCGGGAAACAAGGAACTACTGCGGCAGTTGAATGAAGTGAATCGCGTGCTGGGCATGGACATCATGGAGCCGCTGGACCCGAGCCGACGCGGGGCCGGAGACTTATCCTTTGTTGCCCCATACGTTGCCAGCATTTCAGGACTGGGAGCTTATGGAGCAGGCGCGCACGCTCCAGGCGAAAGCATCGACCTCAAGCGGCAACCCGATCAAAGCCGCCG
>CAXTWT010000064.1:3260-18406 GCA_964247955.1 uncultured Bryobacteraceae bacterium | reverse complement strand
AAAAATAATTTCTATAGTCCAGTTGAAGCCCGCCCACGGCTCCGCGGAGGTCCGTGGTCTATTGCAGGGTGGGGTAGGGCAGGGGTGTCGAAAGCGTGGTGGTCAGCGGATTCGGGGAGTAAGTCGTAACGTACGGCGGATTCGCAAACGGAACGGAAGGGCCGGTGTTATCGCGAAAAAAAACCAATCCGTAGCCGCCGCGAATCACCGTGCCGGGCCGGACGTTAGCCGCGAACCCAAAACGAGGGGCAACGGATTTGTAGTCGGTTTGCACGCCTGCTGTATCCGATCCGCCGTTAACTCCGGGAACGATCAAGGAGGCTGTGGCCGGATTGAAATTAGAGATATGGCCGTGCGCGTCGGTGACAGGCGTGAAAATATCATAGCGGAGTCCCAAATTCAGCGTGAGAAAGCGGGTGATGCGCCAGTCATCCTGGACAAAGGCGCTCGGCTCCCAGGTGCGCAGATAGCGCGGTGAAAGCTGGGTAATGCGCGTAACCTGATAAACCGTGCCTTGCAGGAAGTTAGCTAAAGCGAAGCCGGTCGGCCTGGTATTAAACGTGAAGCTGCCTACGCCGGAAGTGCTCTGGGCGTTTTCAATCTGGCGGCGGACGAGGACTGCGCCGTACTTGACGGTATGTTTTCCTTTGATCTGAATCAGCGATCCGCCGTACTGGAAAATGTTATCGAGATCGACCAGGGGCAGATAAGCGGAATCGCCGAAGCCCGCGTAGCCTGTGATGGAAACATTTGACAGCGCCGAAGTTAACGGATCGATATTGGCGTTTACGATCCCGAACTGCTGGGAAAAATTCTTGCCGAAGTTCAAGGGAAAAGAAGCATTGCTGATCCGCGTGTATCCGGCTTTCAATTCCAACACAAGGTTCGGGCCAAAGATGTGGGTGTGGTTCAGCAAAGCTTGCTGTGCGCTCTGTTTTGCCGTGCCGGGATAAGAAACGGGGCCGCCCGGATCAATGCCGTTTACCGACGGCAAGCCGCTGGGAGTGGAGGTCGTCACGTTGTTATAGGTGTAGCGGGCGAAAAAGGTGTCCTTTTCCGAGAAGTGCTGATCCACGCGCCCGTCATAAGTATGGCTGAACTGAGTGGCGTTTGGGCTATAAGTGAAGTTGTTGAACGTGCGGTCTAGATTGGGCGCAGGATACAGCGCAAAGTATTTCAGCGCAATGGGATCAAGTTGACTGGGAGAAAGGATCGGGCCGCCGATGTCCGACAAATTGCCGGGATTGTGCTCCTCAAAGAGAGTCGGGACGGTGCTGACGGTGGTAGCGCCTTGAATGATGCGCAAGGCTTCATAGTCGCCGAAAAAGAACGTTTTATTCCTGCGAATGGGGCCGCCAAGGCTGCCGCCAAACTGGTTCTGCCGATACTCCGGTTTGCGGCCCACGGTGGCGAAAAAGTCGCGTGCGTCAAAAAGATCATTGCGAAGAAACTCATAGGCAGAGCCGTGAAAGGCGTTCGTGCCGGATCGGGTGATGATGTTAATCACAGCGCCGGGCGTTTTGCCTGCTTCCGCCGGGTAAAGGTTGGTTTGCACCCGGAACTCCCCAATCGCATCAATGGATGGACGCACGCCGATGGTGCCGATAGTTGCTTCCGTGTTATCCAGTCCGTCCACCAATTGCACGTTCAGCGTGTCCGACTGACCGTTAACCGAAACGGAAGCGGTTTGCCGCCGGTCATCCGGTCGATTCCCGTTGGCGATGGCGCCCGGAGTTCCTTCGTTCGCGCCTGCCGCCAGTTGAGCAAGCTGTATAAAGTTGCGACCGTTCAGGGGCAAATCCTGCACCTGCTTTTCCGTCACAACAGTGCTGAGCACAGCCGAGTCGGTTTCGAGAGCAGGAGGCGTGGCGGTGACTTCAACTGTTTCTGTGTTCCGGCCCAGCACCATTCGGATGTCTTCGCGCCGACGGTCCCCGGCAGCCAGAGTGAAATCCTCGACGACAAACTTCTTAAAACCGGGAGCGGTAGCAGTCAGGGCATAGTGACCGCTCTGTAAAATCGTAAACACATATTCGCTGGCCTGGTTCGGCTGTGCTGTGCGAGCTTCTCCGGTACCCTGATTCGTGAGAACAATCGTGGCGTTCGGCAGCAGGCCGCCGCTCGGATCGGTAACCGTGCCGAGAACATCGGCTGTGGTCACTTGCGCCTGAAGCGCGCCGGTCAGAAGCAGTGAAACAATCAGGTGCGCGCCGCAGTGGGGGAGGAACGAAGATCGCGCGGGCTTCCAAAGAAAGCTGGGCTGCATGGGAGAACCTCTGTGTTTAAGCAATCTAGCACAAAGCCAAGCATCAAGCTATGGGATAGCGACCGATGCTTTGGAGCAATTGCCGCTCCACAACCCGTGCCGCCACATTCAGGCGCAGCAGGCGGGCGGTAGCCGCCCCGATCGGGGTCAACGGTTCGAGAATCGGTCCGACAATCCGAAAGTGTTCGGCCCAGCGATCCTGCCGAGGATGGAAGAGGCGAACCAATTCCTGCGTCGCCGGATCGAGCGAAGCAATGTCGCTTCCTTATATAGCGGTTGCATAAGTAACAGGCATAAGCCAAGTTCTCGGCCTGGGTCTGTCCGCCGTGTTTGCGGCTGATTACATGATCTACTTCATGCGGCAATCCGGCGTCGCTTTGAGCGATCAAGCAGTACTCGCAACGACCGCCCGCGTGCGCCTCGACCAGTTGCCGTAAGATAGCAGGACCACTCACGACTGATTCGCGAGGATTTGCCGGGCACGGGCCTTGGCCATGCGGAGGATATGTTCCAACTCCGTCAAGTGTTCGAGTTCGGAAGCCTGCTCAGGCGTCAAGCGATCTTCTTTCGCCAACTCCAGCAAGGCTAGGGCCCGTTGCCGCGCCTCCGGCGAGGGTTGGAATTCAACGACCGTTTGCGGAGTCGTGCCGGAAGCCAAAAAAATTGACGATCTCCAGGTAGACCGGATAAGCAGCCATATCACTCTCCATCATCTAACACCACGTATGCGGCTCGATACATTGCCTTGTCAGACGTGCCGGAACGGCGCCCGGTTGTACGGTTCGGGAACAGCAGGTGTTCTGTTTAGCCTTGTCAGGATTGAGCGGGAGTTTGGCTGCTCCCGTGCTTTCTCAGCAAGCAGAGGATTTCTCACATGAACTCTTGTTCTTTACGAATAATGACCTGCGCTGCCGTGGTTTGCACTTCGGCAGGGCCTGGGTGGGCACAAGGCAGACGCGGCCCACTGCCTCATCCGGCCGGTCCCGCTCCCGTCGGCGTGTATACGACCGTAACCGGCAGCGTTTCCCAACTTAACTATGACCAGGAAGCGGAAATCAACGGCTTCCTGTTGAACAACAATACTTTTGTTCATCTGCCGCCGCGCGCCGCCATGCGAGCGGCCGGAGCGATTCGCCCCGGCGATACGGTACAGGTCGCTGGCTTGGTGCGGACATCACCTGGAGGGTCTCAGCAAATCGAAGCGCAAAGCATTCAAGACCGAAGCTCCGGCAAGTCCTTCACGATGCCGCAACCCAGCGCTGCTGCCCCCTACTCCGGTTCAGGCCGGATTCAGCAACTGAATTATGGGTCGGACGGCGCCGTGAACGGTTTCCTGCTGAATGACGGCACGCTCGCGAACGTTCCGCCTTTCAGCGCCGGCAATCCGTCTTCAATTCGGGTCGGGGCCTCGATTTCCTACTCCGGCTATGCCCGCAAAACCATGAGTGATCGAACCGTGGTGGATGCCCAGTCATTAACGATCAACGGGCAGCAACTCATGCTTGCTCCCGGCGGATCAAGGGGTGCGCGCGCCGGTATGCCGCCACCGCCGCCTGCCGGTCCAGCAGCTCCTACCGGTGCTGCGGCTGCTCCCCCACCGCCAGTTGCGCCTAGCGCTACTCCCGCTTCTCCCCCAGCGGGCCGGACGGCCGAACCGGCTCTTCCGCCTCCGCCTCCCGCTCAACCTCCCCAGTAACTCAGGAGTCGCTCTCGCGCTGACTGCCTTCATGCTGAGCGGTTTGTATTGGGAATTCACGCAGCGCGTCGCACCTCGCAGTCGAGCAGCATGGACGCGCTGCGCTTTAAATAAGCAATTCTTTTAAGCGCGGGCAATCAGAGCAATGCCGCCCACCATCAGCAACGCTCCTACAATCCGCGACAGATTGATCGGATGCACGGGCATATGAAAAAAGCCGAAGTGATCGACCACCAGAGATGTGATCAGGGCAGCCGTCACCGTGAAGCCGACAAAGGGACCTGCTCCGACTTTGTTCACCAAGGTCAGTCCGGCATACACCTGCACGGCGCCCACCAAGCCGCCCAGCGGCGCCCACCAAGGCATCCCGGCCAAGCCCCGCTCTGTGGGCAAGGGTGTGGGAAAGATCGCGAAGATACAGATGAAAAAGGCAGTAATAAGACCAAATGACACCGTGCTCGCCAGCCATTTGTTGCCGAGCGCGGTATTCAGTTGCGCGTTCATGGCGGCCCCGCAGGTTTGCAGTATTCCGCCCAGAATGATAAAGGGATAAATCCATCCGGCTTTCAAAGTTGAGTCTCCTGATTTAATGAGGATTGGGTACAACGGGAACAGTGAATGCGTTCATGTCAAAACAGGCTTCGTTTGGGGGCGTGGAACCGACTCGCTCCGGTACTCCTTGGTTTCGGGCATGAACAAAGCGAAAAACAACAGACCGGCGAAAGCGACGGCGGCCAGTCCTAAAAAGCCAGTATTATAGCCGAATGTTTTAACCACAAAACCCGCCACGAAATTACTGAGAAAAGCTCCCAAACCGAGAGCGGCCTGAATGACGCCTTGCAGCAGATTGAAGCGGCCTGTGCCTTTTGCCAGATCAGAAATGATAATGACCCATAGAACTCCGAAAATCGCCGCGCCCACTCCGTCCAGAGCCTGTACAGAAAGCAAATAGATGGACCCTTTGCCCAACGTGTAAAGAGCCCCTCGCAGCGTGAGAACTCCGAAGCCGATTAAAAACAGCGGCTTTCGCCCCCACGGATCAGCGAGTTTGCCGGTCAAAAAGGCGATCGGCATCATGACGAATTGGGCCGCCACGATGCAGGCTGACATGTAAAAAGAAGACCGGCCGTCCTTACCCTTGGACAGCAGTTCTCCGACCAAGGGCAGCATGGCCGCATTGGCGAAGTGAAACAACACGACTGAAGCCGTGAAGATCCAAAGACTTTTGTTGTGAAATAGTGTTCCAAAGCTGGCGATCGTGGCGGGTTCTTTGCTCTGGCCTTCCGTGGCATTTTCCTGTGTTGCCCCTCGGGCCGCTTCGTTGTTGATGTCCTCCGAACGAATGTGGACCGCCGCCGCGACCGTTCCCGCCGCCACCATCGCTGAGGCATAAAAAATCCATTGCTGTCCCAACCAGGTGCCGACAGCGCCCGCCAGCAGAGCGAACACCACATTGCCCGCATGGTTGAAGGTTTCATTCCGGCCCACGCGGCCCGACAGCTTATCTTTACCGACAATGCCTAACGAAATCGCGGCAATCGCAGGAGGAAAGAGGGCAGCGGAGACTCCAATCAGGATTTGCGTCAGGATTTCCGCCGGTTGGTTGGGCGAAAGAACAATTCCTCCGCATCCCAGAGCCACAGCGGCGGCTCCGTAAATGATAAGCCGCTTTTTATGCTGCGACCAATCCACCAGCCATCCCGCCGGGCCTTGCGCCGCGACTGAGGCGATGCTTTGCGCGGAGATGACTACTCCGACGCTCGCCGGATTCCAATGGCGCGTCGCTGTCAGATAAATCGCAAGAAAGGGGCCGATGCCGGTGTTGACATCGGCCATAAAGAAATTGATCCAGTCCAGGGCGCGTAAGCTTCGCTGCTGATTGACAGGCGTAAAAGTTCCTCCACCGAAGCGGTTCGCCATCATTCCTCCTTGGGAATGATCGAAATTTTGCCGTCCCGTTCGACAATGGCGTATTGAACCTTCTCCAAATCCCCGATTCCTTCTGCCGCACCGCCGTCCGGATATCCGCTTCTTGCAAACGCAAACGACGCATCTGCTTCTCGGACCAGCGGCCATTGTCGTAAACCACGATAGGCGTTCCGTCCACAATGCGCTCGAACAAAACCGAGTGCAGCTTCAGCCGGGATACCACGACGTGCATCATGCCGACAGTGAGCAAAGCGCTCATCGCGCCGGTGAAGGATCGATCCGTGCCCAGCACGCCGGCTAATGCAATCGCGCCGAACATGAAGAGGACCACCATGTCAAAGGGCGCCTGCTGACTCGCCGTGCGCCGCCCAATCAAACGCATGGCAAAGAGAACCAGAAAATAAGCGATGCAAGCTTTCAGAATCGTACTCATCTCAGGGCGCCACGAACTGTGACCAGCTCAAGGACTCTCCTTTCCCATCTTTGACCGAAAATGGGGCGAACCCGGTCGTATTCGGTATGCCATCCACCTGGATGGCGGCTTCCCGCTGCTCCGAACGGACCGGAAAAGTGAGTTGAAACCCGTCGGAACCGGCCAGCCACACAGAGGGACGCGGCGTCACTTGTTGCAAACCGAAGGACTTGCTCAGTTCCGTCGGTAAGGTAATAGCGAGGGCGCTTTGTCCCGGTAGAAGGGACGCGTGGAGAGTGAAATGGGCAGGCGTGGCAAAGCGGACGACCGGCTCGTATTCGACCCGCAGCAAACCATCGGCGGATCGCCGGATTTGATGTCCCCAATATCCGTTGCCCAAATAGCCCAAAAGGCAAATGATGAGAAAGATCACCATGACGGTACGCCCGGCCAGTTCTGTTCGGTGCCAGCCGTTCTCAAAGTCAGGGTAAAACCCATTCCTGATCTCTTCGGGCATCGGTGGATCTTGCTTCATCTTTTCTGCTTCCTGAACACTTCGTCCCTTTGGTTTGCGGAAAACTGAGTGGCGGGCTGTGCCGCGTACAGTATTGTCGAAGCACGTTCGGTTCCGATCATTTGCTGCGCATTTCTCACACCGCTGTTCAGCGCGCGAGTCCGCGTGTGTGCTTTGGGAACGATCCTTGTTCGCTTCTCACACAGATCCTGCTTTAGTCGTGCGACTTCTTCTTTGGTTTGGGCTTGTGGTCCAACTTGATTCCGTTTACTTCTTCGGCTTCGATGACGCGACGACCGCCGATCATGGGCTTCGTTGATCCGACGCCTTTCACTTCCATGCCGACTGCGATTTCGAGAGCCGCCGCACCATGCGGTTTCAGGTGAAGAAAGTCGTCGGTATTGAGAATTCCGCCGTTCACTTCGCCATGCAGCGCGTAATTCAAACGTTCGACTGTTCCCGCAAAACGAGTGCTGCCCTGACCATTCGAGGCAGCGAACAATTCATCCTTACTGCCGTTCTTCATCCTGATGAGTTGGTATACCGGATGGGAGGGATGGCCCTTTTTTTTCTCCGGTACAGCTTCGGCTTGCACTTCACTTCCGATAGGCGCGAAGTCGGCCACGGCTGTGGCCCATTCACGGGGGAAGTTGATCTATATCAGTTCTGTTTTAGTCTGCAAAAGAAATCCTTCGTAGGTTCCGTGAGGGCTGACATTGAAGCCCTGCACCGTTCCGTGCTTGCGAACCGCTTCATCCGGCATACACCGTAGATCTGCACGAAGGAGTCCAAAGTGGGAAAGGAGACTTTTCCCGCTTCGGGCGCGCGCTCAGGAAAGAGGTTGTCCGAAAAGCGAACAGCCGTCGTCCGTTCAGCGAACGATGAAGGAGCATTCTGAAGGCGCACGTGGATAAGAAATCATCGAACACGTCGCGTCACAATGGGCTGAGAAAGAAAGTAGTCCCGAATGGCCCGAGTAATGCTTCTTGATTCTTCGATGGCGTTTCCCCGGATGGTCGGACTGGCTGGCTTCCTGCCGGTGGTCTTTACTATTCTTTGGGGGCAACCGCAACCGCCGCGCCCTCCCCAAACGCCCGGTCTTCGCTTCGAGACTCGTTTAGCGGACCTTCGAAAAAAGCTGGACTCGGCCAAACCCGTGGACGTGACGGCGCAACGGGCTTTACAGTATAGCCGCAGTTACTGGGAACATGCGGACAAAGCCTGGCGTGTGGGCCAATCCTTTCGCGCGGATCGTTTGGCGGAAGCAGCCGACGCACTTTTGCACGTCGCGGAGCATCAGGAGCATCTTCGGACCGGAGGCGGCCCAAAAGGCCCTCCGTCCCCGGAAGAATTACAAAACCACTTGCAGCGTGTTTACTTCCGCACGCAACAGGCGGAGTACTTCTTTCATCAACTGCAGGACCATGAAGCGGCTGCGCTTCCCGCCTGGTCCCGCGACTTTTATCAGCTCGCGCTGCGCGCCTATGAGCGAAGAGACTGGATTGCGGCCGATGAGAACGCGAAATGCGCGGATGAGATCGTGAGGGCACTGGAAAGCTTGGCTCAGGCTGCTACCCCGGTCAGCCTCCCCCCGCCGCCGAAACCTCCCATTCCGTAGGGAACTGTTATGAACCGGCTCGGACAAAACAGGCTTCTCCTGCAACTGCTGTTTACCTTTATCGCCGCCCTTTCGGTGGCAGCGTTAAGCATTATTCTCATCACGGAAGCCGTGCGGAGCGCGGAAAGCGTGGTGGTGGGAGAAGCGAACCAAACGATTGCCGCCGCTCTCCGCGAACTCCGGCAGCAGTATCACTACCGGGTCTCTTCCGACTCCTCCTGGTCCGCTCTCCCCGCGTCCGCAAAAGATGTCTCGTTGCGGGCTATTACCCAAACGGTGCTCCGCTCCTACCAGGGCGTGGAAGGCGGGTTCTACGAAAACTCCGGTTTTCTGGGCTATGCTTATCCCACGCACGACACGGGGTCGGCGAAGACGGATGTCCCGACAGCGGAGCGGGATCTTCTGGTCTCTCTGGCGGGTGACAGCCGGAAAACAAATCATTTGATGCAACGAGTTGTTCGCGGCAGGACCGATCTCCTGATCTTGGGAGCCGCAACGGATGAGAAGCACGCAACGGTGATCTGGGCCATGAAAAGGCTGGTCGGACGCAATACGCCGGGCGCGGGCCGACGGGAACTTCTGCTGGCCAGTCTCGTTCTAGCGGCTTTAATCAGCATTGCCGGAACCCTGGCTACCGGTCTGAGTTTGGCGCGGGGAGTGGCTCAAATAAGAAGCGGACTTTCCGCCCTCGAACGGGATTTTGCCTTTCGCCTCGCCGAACGGTCGGATGAGTTAGGAGGCATCAGCCGGTCCATCAATCAGATGGCTTCCGTCCGGCGAAAACTCGAAGAGGAAGTCCGGCGAGAAGACCGATTGCGGGCGCTGGGGCGTTTGGCGGCAGGACTGGCCCACGAAATCCGCAACCCTCTCAACAGCATTCGCTTGACTGTGCAGTTGCTGGAGCATCGCTGGAACACCAACTCGATCCGGCGCGAGGATCTCGAAACCGTTCGCAAGGAAGTGGACCGCTTGAGCAGCTTGTTGAACGACTTGCTCGATTTGCAGCGGTCGAGGCAGCCGCACCGCCAAGTTCAGCCTGTTCTGCCTGTGCTGGAGCATTGCATCAATCTGATCGACAAACAAGCTGATACGCAGAACACACGCATTCGCCTCCAAACGCCGGAAGAGCCGCTCCAAGCCTGCTTCGATGAGCAGCAGTTGACGCAAACGGTGGTCAATCTTCTGCTGAATGCGCTTGAAGCGTCTCCGCTGGGCGGCGTCGTAACAGTCAGGGTGTTCGAGGAAAATGGATTTGTCGGTGTGCAAGTCCGGGACCAAGGGCGGGGTCTCGGGCCGGAGGGACGCGAACATTTGTTTGAACCGTTTTACACCACTAAACCGGGCGGAACCGGTTTAGGACTGGCGGTGTCTCGCGAACTGATGCGAAGCCAAGGCGGAGACCTTCTTTATACGCCGGACGGCGCAGGAGCCGCCTTTCTCCTGCAACTGCCCAGAAACTAATATGCCGATTCCCACAATACTGGTCGCTGAGGATGAAGAAGCCGCCCGCACTTCACTGGCTGCTTTGCTCGAAGCGGAAGGCTTCCATACATTCGTCGCCGAGGATGGCGAAAAGGCGCTTTCGCTGACGCTGCATGAGGAGCCGGATGCGGTCCTGCTCGATATTCGCATGCCGAAACTCGACGGATTGTCTCTGCTGCGGCAGGCGCTGGCGGGCGGGTCCGACTCGGCGTTCCTCGTGATGACGGCTTTCGGCGACAGCCGCACCGCGATTGAAGCAATGAAGCTGGGAGCGTTCGATTATCTTTCGAAGCCGCTCGACTTTCCCCAGGTCCTGGCGCAACTGAAACGCGCCGTCGAGCACCGGAAGATGGCGCGCCAATGGAAAGCTTCCGCCCTTCCCGAAGAAAAAGAGACTCGTCGTCTGGCGATGGTCGGCTATAGTCCGCCGATGCAGCGCGTGTATAAGCTCATCGGGCAGGTCGCCGCGTCGGAGGCCACGGTGCTCGTGCGGGGGGAAAGCGGAACCGGCAAAGAACTGGTTGTGAACGCCATCCATGAAAACAGCTCCCGCGCGCGCGGACCGCTTCTTAAAGTGAATTGCGCCGCGATACCCGAAACGCTGCTTGAATCCGAGTTGTTCGGGCATGAGAAGGGAGCGTTTACGAATGCCATGTATCGGCGCATTGGACGCTTTGAAGAAGCGCATGGCGGCACCTTGTTCCTGGATGAAATTGCCGAACTCGCGCCCGCCTTGCAGGCAAAACTTTTGCGGGCCGTGCAGGAACGGTCGATTACACGCCTAGGCACGAATACGCCCACGCCGGTGGACATCCGGCTGATTACTGCGACCGCGAAGAATCTGGAGGCAGCCGTGGCGCGCGGCGAGTTTCGGGAGGACCTGTACTATCGCCTGAACGTGGTGACGATCACCTTACCCGCGCTCCGGGAGCGAAAACAAGACGTTCCCACATTAGTCCAGCATTTTCTGCAACGCAGTGCGAAACCAGTGTCAATCACTCCGGCGGCGCTGGCTCTGCTTTGCGGGCATCACTGGCCCGGCAATGTGCGGGAACTGGAGAACACGATGGCGCGGGCGCTCGTTCTGGCGCGCGGCCCTGTTATTGACCGAGATGACATTCTTCTGCTGGCAGAGGGAGGAATCAACACCACCGGACACTGGACCGCTTTGGCGCCGCTGCAAAACGGCTGGAAAGAAAACATGGAACTGCTCGAACGAGCCTTGGTGGAGCGATCTTTAACCGCTGCCCAGGGAAACAAATCGAAAGCAGCGGAGATTCTGGGCATTCACCGCCGATTGCTCTACGAAAAATTGCGACAGTACGGCATGGAGAACTCTGCACCGGGAGAATGATCTTTTTGCGCTCACTCGCTGAACGCTTTCTGGCCACTTCCCGCCATTTTGTTGCTGTAGGGAAAGACCGTCATTGTGGCATTCTTCTTGCAGTCTGCCATATGTGTTATTCGATAAGGAACAACCTGACGAAAGTAAGAAGCATCCATCCTCCTGGATCAGTTGGGTTCATTTTGGAGATCTGCACCTCCACGAGGCTGATGAGGTAAACCGTTTGAATTTCCTGGAATTGATGGAGGAGGCCAATCGAAATCTGGCGGGCCAAGTCGATTTTGCCTTTCTGCCCGGCGATAATGCCGAGGACGGCACGGAAGCGCAATATCAATTGGTGCGGGCGGCCCTGGACTGCCTGAAAACTCCCATGCAGATCATACCGGGCGATCATGACAAAAAAGCGGCAGCCTTGAACCATTTCAACAGTACTTGGAAACGTCCCTGTATCACGTTCTCGACTTGCGGGACTTTCGACTCTTGTTCCTCAATGCGATGGAGGGAGCAGCAAAGGATGTCTTCGACTTCGGTTCCAAACAGATCGAGTGGCTCCAAGCGCAACTGGAAAACGCGCGCGCTTTCCGACAACGGCCGCTCGTGTTTACCCATCTATACCCCAGTGAGTTGGAAACCCAGGGCAAACGATTCACGGAGATCCTGCGTGAGTTTCCCGTGGAACTGGTAGAAATGGGACACACTCATTACAACGAACTGGCGAATGACGGGCGCACGATCTATGCGGCGACACGCTCTACCGGCCAAGTTGAAGAAGGGCCGCCGGGTTTCTCCTTAACGGCTATCGACGGGGATGTCATCAGTTGGAAATTCAAAGAGCGCGGACCGTGGCCGTTTGTCATGATTACTTCGCCCGCAGACGAAAAACTGATGACCAAACCGGACAGCCCTCGCCATGTGGTTCGTGGTGTGGTTCCGATCCGGGCCAAAATCTGGGGTCATACTCCCGTCGAGCAGGTCACTTGTTCCGTGGCGGACGCCCCCGCGCGTAGTATGCAGCAGACGAACGGATATTGGGATCTCCTTTGGGATTCGACTGAGGTGTCGGACGGCACGCATCCGATCTGGGTACGAGCGAAAGGACCCGGAAAAGCTGAAGCGGAGGATATGATTTCCGTCTACGTCAATCAATCCGGCCAGTACGAGGCGCCGCCGCGCAGCGCTGTTGATTACGAAAATGTGATTGGCGCTTATCCTGCCAAGGGCATTCTCGGCACGCAACTCGGTCCGAATGAGAACGGAACGAAAGGACCTTGGCCTTCCTGGCGCAACCGATAGCCAAAAAGCGGCTCACAGTTAACAGGAATTCTCCCCATTTCACTCATGAACATTTTTTCGGCCTGGCACGGTTCTACCGCAGCCATTTGGCTCATCTCTTTGCTCTCGATTACTTTGGTGTTAATCCGGCCCAAAGGATGGTCGGAGGCTTGGTGGGCTGTGATGGGTGCCAGCCTGCTGGTTTTGTGTCGGCTTCTTTCGCCAGTTTCGGCCGGGCGAGCCATCGGCAAGGGCCTCGATGTGTATCTGTTCTTGATCGGTATGATGGTGATGTCGGAACTGGCGCGCCGGGAAGGCGTGTTTGACTGGGTGGCGGGACATGCCGTTCGCGCCTCCCAAGGATCGCGCACGCGGCTGTTCGTTCTGATCTACGTTGTTGGCGTGATTGTGACCGTTTTTTTGTCTAATGACGCCACGGCAGTTGTGCTGACACCCGCTGTTTTAGCGGCGGTTCGGGCCGCCGAAGCGGAACCCTTGCCTTATCTGCTCATCTGCGCTTTCATCGCAAATGCGGCGAGCTTTGTTCTTCCCATTTCTAATCCCGCTAACCTGGTTGTGTACAGCGGCGGGATGCCGCCGCTCGGACGCTGGCTGCTGACCTTTGCCTTGCCTTCGCTCCTTTCGATTCTGATGACGTTTATTGTCCTGCGCTTCCTGGCTCACAAGCTTCTCCAAGGCACCGTCAGGACGAGCGTGGATATAAAACCCTTATCTTTGACCGGCAAACTGACCCTCTTCGGCATTGGCTTTCTGGCCCTCACTTTGATGACTGCCTCGGCGTTCAACTTCGACCTGGGCGCGCCTGCCTGCGCAGCGGGCCTTCTTGTAGCTGCCTGTGTGTCGTTTCGAGATCGCAACACGCCCCAGGAGGTCGCCAAGGAAATCTCATGGAGCGTGCTGCCGCTGGTGGCGGGGCTGTTTGTGATTGTGCAAGCACTGAACAGCGCGGGGGCGATGGCAAGCTCGATTCACGCACTCCGGGCGATGTCAACCTGGCTGCCGCTCCGGGCGACCTTCGCTTCCGGGTTCGGCATCGCCCTGCTGTCCAATCTGATGAACAATCTCCCGAGCGGATTGATTGGCGGCGCGGCGGTTCAGGCGTCCGGAGTGACGGGTCCGCTTCGGGACGCCGTCTTGATCGGCGTAGACTTGGGCCCGAATCTCTCCGTCACGGGATCGCTCGCCACTATTCTTTGGCTGATTGCAATCCGCCGTGAAGGACAGGAAGTAGGATTCTGGAAGTTTCTGCAGTGGGGAGCGCTGGTGATGCCGCCGGCGCTCGCACTCGCTCTGCTAGCTGTCCTGTACAGTCCGCAAAAGTAGCCCTCGCTGCCGGTCAAGAGTTCGCAGGTGGTGCTGCTCCTGCTGGCGGTGGTCCGGCATTGGCGGGCGGTGGTGGCGCGCCATTGGGGGGCGGAGGCGGTCCACGGCGTCGGCCCTTTGGTCCACGTGGAGGCGGAGGCGTATTTGGGTCCGGCGGCGGGCTACCCGCTTGCATGCCTGCGCCAGCGGCCGGTGCAACCGGAACGGTCATTACCTGGCCTTTGTAAGTAATGGTTTGCACAGCCACAACGGTTTGTCCGGAGACTCCCGGCCGGCTCACGCCTGCCACCGTGATTCGTGAACCCTCGCGTACGGTGGAACGCAGTTGGGTCCCGAACTCCGGTGGAAACATAATAACGGTGCCGTCTCGCAAAGCGACACCGTTAGTTTCGCCATTCGGTCCAATGTTAAATGATTTAATAGTTCCCCGGCGTGAATAGGTTGACTGTCCGACGCTGGCGCGAGGAGGCTGGGGAGCATTCGGGTCCGGGGGTGGCGCAGCACCGGCCGGAGGAGGGGGAGGCGGTGCGCCGTTCGCCGGTGGCGGGGGCTGTTGCGCATAGCTCACGCTCAGCAGTGCGCCCGTGGCCAAAATGAACTGTAAGCAAGTGCTTGTTCTCTTCATACAAACCTTTCCAACTTGTCTCTTGCAGTGCAGCGGCCATTCACAACCCTTATAATTGCAAGCGTTATGTCAGGGGATTTGATCCCAAATCGAACAGTTCTTGCTCTCAAATCGGACATCTCTCGAGTTTTCTTCTGCTTGATCCTGTGGAAGAATGGGGCATTGTCAGCGTGCGGAGCCATGGATCTTCGAGCGTCACGCGCCCGGAAGCGGGCGTTCCATCGCAGAGTGGAAGAACAATAAACTCGGCTCCTGCTGTGGGCGCTTTCTGATCACCTGCTGTTTCCAGGGATCGCTGGTTTTCTGATGAGGAGCCGTTGTCTCCAGGAAGCGACCGCAAGCCGGGCCAGCGTGGAAAAAACAGCCGTGAACACTCCTACGGCGACAATACGGTGTTCGCTTTTGGCGACTTTGCGGGTCCGTGTCGAGAGCAGAGTCTGCTCGGCCTGCACAATTTCCGTGATAGTACGGCGGATCTCATCCATGGTTCGTTTGCCGGACTGATTGGCAACGAGCGGGCGAGCCGCTTCATAGCCGTTCTGTTGTCTCGCTTGCACGGTGTTGGCGAGTTCCTGGAACTTTTCCGCCAGCAATTGCTTCAGACGAAGAACCCGATGCTGCTGCCGAGGATTGTCCCTAATTA
>CAXTWT010000064.1:0-3160 GCA_964247955.1 uncultured Bryobacteraceae bacterium | reverse complement strand
CTAATTAGATTTTGGAGAGTTTCCAACTGCCGGGGAACCGTCACCCGTACGGCCCGGAGATAGGGTTCCAAAAATGCCGCATCTCCTGTAATGACAAACCCGCGTTGGCCCGTTTCGGCATCCTCAGCAGCCAAAAGCGCCTTCTGCGTGGCGCCGATCACTTCATAAGTGTGGACCACCAAATCTCGATTCTGCCGGAGAATCGCATGCGATCGGTAGGACAGAAAGGAGCCTGCTACCACGACAGTTGTCACGGGGGAGGGCAGACAGGAGGGCCACGGGATCGTAGAATCTTTCCAGTTTGAGACGGCTCACCATCGCATCGCAGTATGGCAGCGATCGATCTTCCGTTGTCTTGTCCCGTTTCGTGACGTCATCTGTTCGCTTTGTGGACAAAACAAGCAGAACACAGACGAACGGCGCAACGGAAACAAAAGCAACCGGAACGGCAGGAAAGGTGCAACATCGATGTAAAGCAGCTATGGCTCAGCCTATTGGATGACGCTTCAGCCGTCACTGTCAGGAGTTTCTTTTGATGAAAATCATGCTGTATTTCTTAGTGTTCGCCGGGGGAGTGCTGAACAGCCTTCAATCCGGGAGTAATGCGCAATTGAAAAAATCCCTGCAAAGTCCCTGGATTTCCGGCGTGGTTTTGTATGCCGTAGCCTTATTGGCCTTCCTATTGGCGGCAGTCCTCCTGCGTGATCCCCTGCCGACTATGGAGGATTTACGGAACACGCCCTGGTGGGCTTATCTCGGAGGCGCGATGGGCGGTGTGGCCGTCTACGCCATGCTGACGGCTACCGAGCAGATTGGGGCCGGCCCTCTGAACGCCATTATCGTAACGGCCACGATTGTGACCGCCATGCTAATGGATCACTTTGGCTTATTAGGTGTAAAACAACATGCCTTTAACCTGTGGCGCGGGTTAGGCTGCGCCCTCATGATCGGCGGCATGGCGTTCATTGCTAAGTTCTAGAAGCGCTCTGCCGTTCGCTCGGAGCACGCCCGTTGTTCGCCTTCCATACAGTGCGTGTCCAATCCCTACACATTCCACGCCGGTTTGCCGTGGCTGGTAACGTGCTGATTAGGGGAACAGAGAGAAAGCCGGGTACGGCGCCCCGAACTTGGTTTCTTCTCTTTATTCACCCAAACCAGAAAGGAATTAAATATGCCAGTTCCCTCAGACCAAAAACCCGACGCAGAACAACAAACCGAGAAAAGCTATCGGGTTCGCCAAGTCACTCACTATCAGTCCTCCTGGAAGGAAAAAGAACGCGGTCAACCCGGTGGCTTTTACATTCAGTTAATCTTGGATCACGGCGTCGACGAATATATTCTAGAGCCGGACGTCGAAGACGCCGATCTGCTGTTGAAGCTGTTAGCGCAGGGCGGCTACGTTGGTTTTGATGTGGGTCGTAAAGTCCTCATGTTCCCGAATACCTCGACCAAGTAAAAAAGGCCGCACCCTGAATTTTTTATTGGGTCAGGCGCGTCGACCATTTGATACAGCGTCGGACGGAGTAGTGCGCGGGTGTGAAGTTCATCGGAGAGAGCGGACCGACTCTGATCCGCCCTCCTTACCGGTGAGCCTACCGGCTCAACTGCTGCTCGGCTTCCCGCCAATCGATCTCGGCTGATCCGATGGGACAGCCGCGCTGCTGCCACAGCACATAGGCGAGCTGGGCAATAGCGGCCTGCGAAACGCTTTCCGCTGTTTCCCGGCGGTTGCCCGACGGCAGTTCGGTGGCAGTGTTTTGGTTTGCTGGCAGGGACACGGGGGCTAGTTGGGGCCTTGCACTCATGATGGTACTTCTCCTTTGGAATGAGCCCTGATTCCCGGACGGGGGAAAGAACTGGTTCTGAACTTCCCAGTGGACAGGTTCAGAAGGAAGGGACGGGGTAAAAACAGTATACCGCTCCTCCATCCCTGATTCCGGATCGAAGTCGTAAGATCGGCATCCATTCAGCCAGCTTTGGCTGGTTTCAGTAACAGATTGCTTACGGACTTTGTTAGATCAAGCCTGAACTGCTACCCATCAGAATCCGAGTGTCCTCGTTTACGGCAGCGGCTTCATCATTAAATTTTTAAACGTCACCACGCTGCCCTTGTTGTGTTGCTGCAGAACCAGGTAGCCATTTGTGAACGTGTTTTTCTCATCCACAAAGTCGACCACCTTCTTATCATTCACCTCAATGATAATGTGATTGCCTTGCGCAATGATGTGCTGATTGAACCAAGTGTCCGGCGGCACGAGCTCGTCATAAATCTTCACAAAGTTGTAAAGACTTCCGGTCCGCACCGGATCTTTGTGAGTGCTGTTTACCTGGGCCTCGTAGCCTTTGGGAAATCCCGGTCCGAAAGCGGCTCGGAAGAGCATCCCTGAGTTTCCGCCGTCGCTGATCTTCACGTCCGCTTTGAACTCACAGTTCCCGCATTCACGATCCATCCAGAAAAGGTGGCTTCGCTCCCCGTCGCCTACAATCGTTCCGTCTTGTACACGCCAGGAGTCAGGATTCTCATTTGCTTTCCAACCATTCAGCGTTTTTCCGTCGAACATGCGAATCCACCCGTTCTCCTGTGCGGAGAGAAGAAGAATCGAGAGCAAACCAAGGCCCAGCACAGCAAAACCATTCGCAAGTTTCATGAGTATAATCGTACCGCTCTCCCTATCTGCTTTCGACAGGATTTACCGTTCCACAGGGGGGCTGCCCTTCGCGTACTCTTCCAGATGGTCCAAGGTGGCGCGGGACCACGGCTTGTTTAGTGGAAAATGAAGCGGACAGTACGGTTCCAGAAAGTCCAGCGGCGAGAGCGAAGCATCAAAATGCCGGGGGAACGCACCCGTCGCTGACCAACAACCAAGGCATCACGATTGCTGATGACGAAAATTCGCTCAAAGCCGGGGCGCGCGGACCCGTGCTGCTCGAGGATTTCATGCTTCGCGAGGAGATCAATCACTTCGACCACGAACGCATCCCGGAGCGGGTGGTTCATGCACGCGGCTCGGCTGCGCATGGCTATTTTGAGTTGACTGTAAGACGGTGCGGCGTATGCCTCGCCCCTTTCCTCCGGGAAGTCCGCCGCGACGCAGTGTTCCGCTCCTCGGAAGCAAATCCCTCGAAATGGAAAGCCGTGCTGGGGCTTTATCACGACGCC
>CAXTWT010000063.1:0-18650 GCA_964247955.1 uncultured Bryobacteraceae bacterium | reverse complement strand
GACAGAGCGGCATTCGTTCGGAGTCTGTTATCGTGATTATTTCCTATCAATGAATGCGGTAGAGATTGAGGCGGCGGTGTCGGGTTTGGCACTTCAGCCTTTTGACGGCGCTGAGTTTCCGTTCGCCTTTCTCCTTGCTTTTAATAATAAAGAAACCACCATCAAGCGTCTGCGCAAGGGTGACACGAACACTTCAGACCTGCCCGGCGGCGTGCTCCAACGAAACCATAAAGAGCCGCAAAGAGCGGCTCCGGCAAATCGAGAGTCGCCTGCATACCGTTCAGTTTCGCATGGGCAGAACAGAGAAGCCACAATCATCAGCGGGTTGGGGCAACAGGCGTTAGGATCTGGCTTGCAGGCCAATGAGTTAACACGCATTAAGCCGTCTGGCGCATCTGCTGCTTGTGGGTCCGCCATACTGCCCCCAAGTGTTAGGGTTAAGGCAGCTTCGGCGTGAGTGCCTCGGGAACGGCTAAGCCGCCGGTGCGGCAACCAGGGCAAAACGGTAGTTCTGTGAACGCTTTGCAATCACCCGTCAGCTTGCCCAGTTCGCCCGCGCTCAGGGTAGCCGGCACAAATGGGGTTTCCGTGATATTTACCACGCCTGTATTGATCGGGTGCGCGCGCGTGCCCCAGGCCACTAGGCCCGGCGCTAGGCCGGTGATCGCGCCTTGTGATGTTACTCTTATGCCCGGGTTGGCCGGATACGGGCAGTCAACGCCGTTGGGACTGAGCGGGCTGCCCTGGGTAGGCGTAGCCAGCAGCTTGATGAGGACTGAGTGGCTCTGGCGGATGTTGGCCAACGCTGCGGCAGCTCCCAGGGGGGAACCATTCAGCAGGTTGCCGGGGCCGAAGGAGACTGGATACGAGTGCAGGCTGTTGGGGCTCACCAAGCACGTGCAGCAGGCCGCCAACTCCTGATCGGGCGCATACACGTACACTTGCACGCAAATGTCGCCGTAACTGTTACCGTTCACCAATGGCGTGGCAGCACCAGCGGAAGCGCCGCTGTTCGTGATGTTGATGACCCCGTCCGCCAGGTTCAGATTGGACGCGTAGTTGATTTGATAGGCATCGGAAGCAACCGTCAGGGTGGCATTCGCGGGCAGGCCCGGGTCGGTTTCGTTGGCCGTAACCGCGCCGGTGGTATTGGTGAGGGTGCCTACGGCAGTCGCGGTCACCTGCACTGCGAGTGTGCAGGACGCGCCTGCTGCTAACGTGCCGCCTGCTAAAGACACAGCGCTTGCTCCGGCTGAGGCGGTCACGGCGCCGGTACAGGTGCTGCTCACCCCGTTCGGGGTGGCTACGAGCAGACCGGTGGGCAGGGTGTCCGTAAATGAGACGCCGGTCAAGGGCGTCGCTGTATTCGGGTTCGTGATGGTAAAGCTGAGCGTGCTGCTGTCGCCCAAGCCGATGAGGGTCGGGGCAAAGGTTTTCGTGAGCGTCGGCGGCGCCGGAGGCTGAAGCGTTTGGGCAGGAAGCCATGCGCACCCCAGCAGGAGGCAACCCAAGGGAACACCGATGCGGGAACCTACGCGTGATTGCATAACTGTGTATGAGCCACGAAGGCTCTTGCTCCTTTCTTCCTAACACACCGTTCGGGCATTGCCCGCCGACCGCTCGCGAGCGGTCGTTCGTGTTGCTGCTACAGTGCCGTGCTTAATTACTATAGGGCTACTCTGATCATTTGGCAATCCTTTTTTGCTTGTGAATTTGTACAGTAGGCGACCAGTAAGCTGGTAAGGGACGAGCATGGCGACACAACCGAAGCAGTTCATTACTGCCGAAGAGTACATCGAGCAGGAACGCACGGCGCTTGAACGGCATGAGTACTTTCAGGGAGAAGTCTTTGCGATGGCGGGCGGCACAACCGCCCACTCCATCATTTGCATGAATGTTTCAGGGGAGTTTTATGCACAGCTCAAGGGGAGCAATTGTACCGTCCATAACGGCGAGATGCGGATTCGCACGGACCTTAATGGTCTTTACAGTTACGCGGATGCGGTGGTTTCCTGCGGGCAGGAGCAGGTGGAAGACGATACACTTGTCAACCCGGTCGTGATTGCCGAAGTGCTTTCGAAGAGCACGGAAAGCTATGACCGGGGCAAGAAGTTCGAGTTGTACCGGCAGATTCCATCCTTCCGCGAGTACTTGATTGTGGCCCAGGACCGTGTGTATGTTGAGCATCACACGAGGGACAACACGAACGGCAGAGTTTGGATCATGCGCGAGCACACGAACTTAGAAGACATTGTCGTCCTGCAAACGATTAACGTCCGATTAAGGCTTCCTGATATCTACGCGAAAGTGTCGTTTCCCTGCCCGTAGGCGATCCACAACTTTCCTACGGCAGCTTCGGCGCGAGCGCCTCGGGAACGGCTAAGCCGCCGACGATGCAGCCAGGGCATTGACTGCCGCTAGTGGTCTGCAAAGCTCTGCATTCGCCGGTCAGCTTGCCGAGTTCGCCCGCGCTCAGGGTAGCCGGCACAAACGGAGTTTCCGTGATGTTTACCACGCCTGTATTGGTCGGGTACGCGCGCGTGCCCCAGGCCACTAAGCCCGGCGCTAGGCCGGTAATTGCGCCCTGCGATGTTACCGCTATGGGTACTCCTGTGCGCGAGTCGGCCGGATTGGGGCAGTAAAGGCTGTTGGGACTGCTCGGGTTGCCCCGAGCAGGCGTAGCCAGCAGCTTGATGAGGACGGAGTTAGTCTGGATAATGTTGGCCAACGCTGCGGCAGCTCCCAGGGGGGAACCACTCAGCAGGTTGCCGGGGCCGAACGAGACCGGGTACGAGTGCAGGCTGTTGGGGCTCACCAAACACGTGCAGCAGGCCGCCAACTCCTGATCGGGCGCATACACGTATACGTTCACGCAGATGTCGCCGTAGCTGTTGTTGGCCAGCGAGGTGGCCGGGGCGGAAGCGCCGCTGTTCGTGATGTTGATGACGCCGTCGGCGAGGTTCAAATTGGACGCGTAATTGAGCCGATAAGCATCGGAGTTGACCGTGAGCGCAGCAGTGGCGGGAAAGCCCGGCCCGCTTTCCGCAGCGGTGACAGCGCCGGTGGTGTTGGTGAGGGTGCCTACGGCAGTCGCGGTCACCTGCACTGCGAGAGTGCAGGACGCGCCTGCTGCTAACGTGCCGCCCGCTAAAGACACAGCGCTTGCTCCGGCTGAGGCGGTCACGGCGCCGGCGCAGGTGCTGCTCACCCCGTTCGGCGTGGCTACGAGCAGACCGGCGGGCAGGGTGTCCGTAAATGAGACGCCGCTCAAGGGTGCTGCCGCGTTCGGGTTCGTGACGGTAAAGCTGAGCGTGCTGCTGTCGCCCAAGCCGATGAGGGTCGGGGCAAAGGTTTTCGTGAGCGTCGGCGGCGCCGGAGGCTGAAGCGTTTGGGCAGGAAGCCATGCGCACCCCAGCAGGAGGCAACCCAAGGGAACACCGATGCGGGAACCTACGCGTGATTGCATAACTGTGTATGAGCCACGAAGGCTCTTGCTCCTTTCTTCCTAACACACCGTTCCGGCGTTGCCCGCCGACCGCTCGCGAGCGGTCGTTCGTGCTATTGCCGAATTTGCCGTGCCTATTACTATAGGCGTACTAGGAAAGTTTGGCAAGCCCTTTTTCCGTTCTCAGTTCCGCAAGGTAGCCATGGATGCCCTGTATTGGAATCGCCACACAGCGAGCTTAAAGGGACGAGTTGTTTTTGTGAACCAGAGGCTTCATCTGAGTCATCAGGGCTTTAGAATTTGTATAGCCATTGAGGACCAGCGGCGCATTCCAGCGTCAAAGGTCGGTAAGCGCAAATGAGCCTCCTGCGCAAAAGCGACCAGGTAGGCGTCTGTCCAAGCATTTCCACTCGCTGTCGGTACATTCATCAGCAACAGCCAAGTTTTCTCCAGGTCATCCGGTTCGGCGGTAAAACGTACCCGTTCGTCGGCGCGGAAATCGGCGTAAACGGTCAGCGCCTCGAACGGACTCTGCACATCCTCACCCATGACTTTCCGGTTTGTCAGCAGGCGTAAAAACGCCATCTGGGTCACGATCCAAACGTTGACATCCGGCAACCACCCGCCTTCAGCCCAGAAGGGCATCAATTTCCGCATTCGTCAGCGAGGGCAACGAGCCGGGTTGTCGGGATCGAATGAGCGGCAACGGAATGCGACGCCGCTCGTGCGGCAGGGTAGAACCTCCTACCATCTCTTTTTCGATGCCCTGCAGAATAAGCGCCTGAACGCTCAAACCCTGTTGCTGAGCGCGTAGCTGAAGAGCCGCAAAGACCGGCTCGGGCAAATCGAGAGTCGCCTGCATACCGTTCAGTTTCGCATGGGCAGGCCGGAGCCGATCTCGAAGACCCGCCGATTGGAGCTTAGGGTCGTGCCGTTGCCGCTGATGGCCAACTGCGCTCCGTCCTTTTAGGCTGCTGTCGGATTTGCTGCATTGCCAGTGTAGGCGTACGCTCACAACTGGGCAACGCTTTTTCGCTGTAAGTTTTCGCTATGAAGATGTTTCGGAGATGAACAGTAAGCTGGTAGGGGACGGTTTATGGCTACACAACCGAAACATTTCATCACGCTCGAAGAGTATTTCCAGCAGGAACGCACGGCGCTTGAACGGCATGAGTATTTCGATGGGGAAGTTTTCGCGATGGCGGGCGGGACTGCCGCTCACTCCATCATCAGCGCGAATCTGTTGATTGAAGTCGGCTCGCAACTTCGGAACAGCAACTGTATTACATACAACAGCGATATGCGGATTCGCACGGCTCCATCCGGTTTGTATAGTTACGCGGATGCGGTGGTCTCCTGCGGGGAAGCGCAGATGGAAGAGGATACGCTGCTGAATCCCGTGGTGATTGTGGAGATTCTCTCGAAATCCACGGAGAGCTATGACCGGGGTAAAAAGTTCGAGTTGTACCGCCACATTCCTTCGTTCCGCGAGTACTTGATTGTGGCCCAGGATCGGGTGTATGTCGAGCATCACGCGCGGGAGAGCGTCGGCGGCAAGATTTGGACCATGCGCGAACACACGAACTTGGAGGACGTTGTCGTCCTGCAAACGATCAACGTCCGATTGAGGCTCCCTGATATTTATACGAACGTTTCTTTTTCAAACTCCAGCTCCTCTAAGGAAGCTGGAGTTTGAGCGAGTTCGAGACAGCCGAGCCGTCCGCTTGACAGCCGGGGCATATTCCTCCATTGCCGATAGCCGCGCAGCCGCCCGTCAGGGATGCCCCTTCGCCCACGCTCAGATTACTGCTGACAAAGGACGTTTCCGTGAGCACCACGTCAGCGGTATTAGTCACGTAGGCGCGTGTTCCCCAGGCTTGCAGTCCCGCCGCTAAGCGCGTGCTCAGCAACGGCGTGCTCGGGTTCGGGCACACGGTTCCGTTCGGCGCTGTCGCCACCAGCTTGATAACCACTCGGCTGGTGTTAGCGGCGCTGATGATTGGAGAGTTTGCAAATAAGGCGTTAGGGCCGAAGACGAGCGGGAACGTGTGCAGGCTGTTAGGGCTCACGTTGCAGGCGCAGCAGAGGACCTGCTGCTCGTCGGGCACATAGCCGTAGATATTGACGCAGATGTTGCCCGCTGAAGCTCCCGTGTTGATGATATGCACCACGCCGTCGCCCAGGTCCAAGTTCGAAGCATAGTTGATCTGAAAGGCTCCGGGAGTTCCGGCGGTGAGGAAGTCGCTCACTATTAAGGTGGCGGTGACCGGGTCGCCCGGACCGCTTTCGTTGGCGGTGGCGAAGGCTGTGTTAGCGATGCTGCCCGGCGCGGTCGCGGTCACCTGCACCGAGAAGCTGCAGGATGCTCCGGCATTGAGCGTGCCGTTTGACAGCGCAATCGTGCTCGCCCCGGCGGTGGCGGTTACGGTGCTGCCGGTTCCGCAATTGCCGCTGAGTCCGTTGGGAGTGGCAACAATCAGGCCCCCCGGTAAAAAGTCCACCAAGGATACCCCAGTCAAGGTCGTGGCCGTGTTCGGGTTGTTGAGGGTAAAGCTCAGAGTGGCGGTTTCGGTGGTCGCGATGAGAGCTGGGGCAAAGGTCTTTTGAACCGTGGGCGGGATGGCAAGAACGACCAGCGCAGCCGTCCCGGTGCTGCCGGTCGCCTGAGCGGAGGTGGCTGTCACGCTGTTGTATTTAGGGCCGAGCGTTGTGCCGGTGACGTTCACCGAGAAGATACAAGACGGCAGCGAGTTGGACAGGGCAGCGCCGCTGAGACTCACGGCACCCGCACCCGGGTTGGCGGTAATGACGCCGGTTCCGCAACTGCCGGACAATCCATTGGGCGAGGATACGACCAAGCCGGCAGGCAACACATCAACAAAACCAACATTACTCAAACCTGTTTCGTTTCCAAGCGGAAGGGACAGGGTAAAGGTAAGCGTGGTCGTGCCGTTCAGCAGAATTGTCGTAGCGCCGAAGCTTTTGGTGATGGCGGGTCCGCTTTCGACCAATTCAAAAGCGCCGCTGTCGCAGGCCGGTCCTTGGGGCCGTGAAATGCCGCGCTGATCCGTGGTGATCTGGTTGCCTGCTATATCGGTACAGCTCGCCACCGGAACATGATCTACGGCGGGACTGGTAAACAGCAGCGCAATCGTCGGGGTGGAGCCGCCATTATTTTGCAGGCCGTTGGGGTCCAGCCCCGCGCCGGGCACAACATTGTTCGCGTCGCCCCCAGCGGTGAAAGCGGAACAGGTATTGTCATCGGACAGGTTATAGCCCTGTGAAGAGGTCGTTCCGCCGAGACGACAGTTGCCGCCGCCATTGTTGGCGAGCAGGGTGCTTTTAACGGTGAGCGCACCGGCGGGATCGTTGAGTAAGCCGCCGCCGAAATTGCTGGCCGAATTGCCTGCAAATGTGCTGTTCGTCAGCGTGAGCGCACCGCTGTTGTAAATGCCGCCGCCATAGCCATTAGGCGCCGAGTTTCCTGAAAATGTGCTATTAATCACCGTGGCCGTGCTACGGAGAAAATTGTAGACGGCGCCGCCGAGATTGCTGGTCGAATTGCCTGCAAACGTGCTGTTCGTCAGCGTGAGCGCGCCGCTGTTGTAAATGCCGCCGCCGCTGCTGCCGGCGGTAGCCGAGTTACCCAGGATTGTGCTGTTCGTCAGCGTGAGCCCGCCCTGGTTGTAGATGCCGCCGCCACCGCTTTCGGATGCATTCCCGTTCTCAATGGTCAGGCCCGAGATGTTGACGTTCGCGCCGAAGCCGATAGTAAATATCCGGCTTGCATGACCGCCGCTTACGGCCAGCTGCGACGCGCCCGGACCCGTAATGGTCAGGCCCTTCGTCAGCAATAATTCTCCGCTGGTCAGGGTAATAATGCCGCTCACATTGAACTGAATCGTGTCGCCCGCATTCGCTGCGGCAACGGCAGCGCGCAAGGAGCCGGGGCCGCTGTCGTCCGTGTTGGTCACGGTCTGGAGGGCGGCGAAGGCGGGCAGCGTCCCGGTTAAGATCCAAGCCCCGACCGCCAAACTCAGGGACAAACTGCGGCTCCGCGCGCCGGCGAGGAACATCGATTTTGTACGAAGGGGAGGGCAGTTACCGAGAACACCGATTCGTGAACACAACCGTGAGGACATAGAGGACATAATTGTTAGGCGCGCTACGCAGGCGCCTCCTTTCCCATGCGCGGCTACAGCGTCGCCCCAAGAGATTTGAGAGAACGGGGCGTTTGTACTGCTGCTGGATTAGCCGTGCTTACCACTATAGGGGCACTTACACAATTTGGCAATAGGGTTTCCGGTGTGGGGACGTCGTCAGGATATTTCAAAGAGATGAAAAAGTAACAGCAGTTTGTGTTGGCCGGAGAAAGGAAAATACTTTGCCGTGCGGCTGCCGCCTTTTCACGCGTGGTGGTCGCGGCCGGAAAGGCTCATGTTCTTCCGGCGTGGAAGGAACGTCTTCTTCGCGCGTCCTGGTACTCCCACTGCTTGCTTTTTGGTTCTTTCCTTACGATCTTGAAGGCAAGAGCGTTTGTTTGGGAGTTCCCCTTGGCGGTTGACGGAGGGCTCGGCAGTTGCCTGGGCAACGTCCATTTCTCGATACACAGATAGAACAGGTAGCCGCACGCGATGCAGAGAGCCGGCAGAGCGGTGAAGCAGAGCAGCAACTCGCGCTTGCCGCGCATCCCATAATGATCAAAAGCCGCAATCGCCACATAGATGACGAGGGCGTGAATCAGGTACAGGCTGTACGAGAAGGTTCCCAGCCTGACCAGCCAGCGGCTCGACAACCAGCGCGCGCCGCTGGGCGTGAAGAGCGCTGCGGACAAGAGACCCAGATAAAAAACGGCGAACGGATAAATTTGGAATCTGGTTTGCGCCCATACCGGCGGAGGCTGCACGAAGCGGCAGATCAGGGCGACGCCCGCCAGCAGCAATATCCACCATCCTTTTCCGGCGAGCAGCCGTCGGATGCGGTCGCTTTCCATTGTCGCGATCTCGGCCATGCACACTCCGGCCCAGAACAGGGGAAGAAATAACGCCAGCGATCCCAAGCTCGACGCCCATTGCGTCAGCCACAGCAAGATTCCCCCCAGCAGCAGGGTGAACCCGTGCATCGCCGGACGCGAGCGTTTCCACAGAACAGCGAGGATCGGAACAACGAGGTACCATTGCGCTTCCACCACCAAGCTCCAAAAAGGAAGGCAGTAATGCGCTCCTGTCAAAGTGACGGCGGCGATAACGGCGCCCCACGACAAAGGCTCTGTCGCGTAGGGCAGATGGGCGACGATTTTCGACCACCCAACCCACGCCAATACCATCGCTGCCAGAAGACTTCCCGCATAGGGCGGATAGATTCGGCGGAAGCGGCGCCCCGCATAGCGACGCCAGCCGAAACTCTTTTCCGGGTGAGAGAACACGGGGTACAGGAGGCAAAAGCCGCTCAGCAAGAAAAAGAATTCTACGCCGCTGTAGCCGTACCAGACCAGTACCGGAATCCACTCGCGGCTGTATGCTTTTTGAAACGCCTCCGGGTTAATGACGCCCTTCGCAAACAGCATGGGCCAAATGAAGCAATGGTGGAACACGACGACCAGACAAGCCAGCCCGCGCATTCCGTCCAAGGCGGGGATGTGGCCCGTCAAACGGGCGCCATCCGTTTGAAGTTTTTTTGTCGCTGTCATTGACCTACTGTCATGACAGCGCAAGAATTCCCCTTGAACAATAATCCCGAATGGGATACCGCAGTACGCGAAGTACGGGCCGCTTCGTAATAGACTCCGGGGCGCTTCCAAAAGGAGCAGCTCCTATGCGCTTTCTTCGCTTTGTGTTGGGAAGACATGTCCTTGTTGCAGAGATTCGCACATGGAGTTCGGTGCAGGGGCGTATTATTGCAGCGAGAGTTTGCGGAGGACAAGGTCCGGATATTGGGAGGGCCGAAGATTTTCAACGCAAATTATCAGGAACACACTGAGGGTATTTCCTTGTCTATTTGTTATGGATATTGTGGTCTTGAGCGTGGAAGATGACCCTGCGACTTTTTATGTGCTTCAACTCGCCTTTCGGGAGTGCGGTTTTCCGGTAAGCCTGTATCGAGCGTCGGACGGTGAGGAAGCACTTACGATGCTTCAGCAGGCGGGCAGGCCCGCCCGGATGCCGCGACCGCATTTGATTCTTCTGAACGTGAACTTACCGAGGAAGAGCGGTTTGGAAGTGCTCGCTGCCTTGCGGGCTGATCCTGCATTAGCTTCAGTTCCTGCCGTTGTCTTCACCTCGTCCTCGCTTGATTCCGAGCGGGCGAAGTGTTTGGCGTTAGGCGCGGTGGACTACCTCACCAAACCATCGGACTTTGACGGCGTGCTGCAAGCGGTACAATCGGTTTGCGCCCGAGCGGCCTCGGCTCACTGAGTCGAAAGCGCATCCATCCTCCGGGGCGGCTACACCGGCGCGCCTATCGGAGTTATCTGATAATGCTAACCAGTAAGGCTAGGGCAACGAACCGTTAGCACTTGGCAAGAATCCTGAGCAACACGGATCATCGAACAAGATGCCGTGTAATCTCGATCATTCCCTGCGTTGCGCTCCCTTCCCCACCGCTGACAAGTCTCATAGCAGTCATTTATTCGTCAATCGCGTGCGCTTCTGGTCGATGTGCGCCATTATTGCCGTGCATAGCATGTTGGCCTGGGGAGTCCGTACCGAGCCGGGGCTGACGCGAGACTGGCAAATGGCTCTGGTGCAAGCGGCTAAGTTTGGAACCATCGGATTCTATTTGATTTCCGGTTTTCTGCTCGGAGAACGGCTGCCGCAGTCTTCCGCAGTCGAATACCTCCGACGGCGCGCGCAGAAGGTCGGAGGCCCCTGGGCATTATGGGCTTCGCTGTTTGCCTGCCTGCTGCTGGGGAAAGCGGCTCTGGCTCATGAGGATGCCCTGAATGGAGGGCAAATTCGGGATTGTATTTTACAGGTGATGTTCCAATCGGTTTACTGGTTTGTTCCTAATTTTTTGTTCGCGCTTAGCCTGCTGCTGATTTTTCGGCGACGCTTAGACGATCTCCGCTTCGGAGCCGCCCTTTTACTCATCAGCCTGTTTTACGGCGTCAACGTGTACGGGCGGTGGATACCCAGCCAGCACACGGCGGCTTTGTTGGGGTATGTGTTTTACCTTTGGCTCGGCAACTGGGCGTCTCGCCATTGGAACAAGGTTTCTGCGTTCCTCGAACAGATCCCGTTGCGATATTTGGCGCCGGCGATTCTTCTGACAGGAAGCTTGGCGCTCGGGGAAGCTCACCTTCTGAGCCGGTTTGTTCCCGAAGATGGACTTAACACTCTGCGGGTGAGCAATCAACTCTTTTCTCTGCTGGTCGTGCTCGGTTTGGTGAAGTGCCGTTGGGCAGTTGCGCCAAAGTTTATCGATGTTCGCGCCCACACGTTCGGCCAATACTTACTTCACCCGCTGGCAATCTTTTGCTTTCATCCTGTTTTCGATCTCGCGCGAAGGCGCGTTACCGGCGGGAGAGTAGGAAGCGCTTTGGACTCTTCGGACTTATTCTGGACAAACCCGCTGGCCGCAGTCGGTCTGTGGGCGGCAATGTTTGTCGCGGTTTACGGCGCGTCTCTGGTTCTCGCGCAGTGGCTTGCGAGACGCCCAGCATTGGGTTGGACCGTGGGACAGTGGACTACGCAGGCAAGCGCTTCGGCGCAGCAGAGACAGCCTCGTCCGGCGCCGGATCTTCAGGCGGCGTAAGGGCACTGCTATTCCGCACGGAGCGTCACTGCCGGATCGGTCTTGGCGGCCTTTCCGGCAGGACCGAGGCTGGAGAGCAACGCTACGGATAGCAACAGAGCAGGCGCGAGCAACCAGGAAACGGCATCGTTCTTCGTGATGCCGAACAGTGTATTTTCAAGCGTGCGGGAGACAGGCCAAGCGATCATCAAACCGGCCAGGCAGCCCCAGAGCGCCAGTTTTCCCGCATGACGGAACACAAGGCCGCAAACCTGGCCTGCACCGGCGCCCAGAGCCATTCGAATGCCGAATTCGCGAAGACGCAAGTTGGCCGCGTAAGAAACGACTCCGTAAAGACCGAGGCACGCCAGCAGCAGAGATGCGCCGCCGAACACAGCCACCATGCCGGTCAACAGAGTCCGCCGTTGGAGCGTGCGGTCGATCCACTGCTTCATCGTGCGGACGTCATAGACGGGCTGATCCGGATCTTCCTTCCGGATCTGTTCGATAACGGCCTGGGTGTACCCTTCCGGATTGCCGGTAGTTCTGATGACCAACGCACCGCGATCCTGAGTATGCTGCGCCTCGGGCCAATACACCTGCGGTCGAGGATCTCCTTCCAGATTGTCGTTCAGGATATGGCCGACCACGCCGACGATGACGGTCCAGGAATCCTGTTGGGGAAAACCGGGCAAATAACGGCGGAAGCGCTTACCAAGCGGGCTCTCGTCGCCAAACACCAGACGCGCCATGCGCCCGTCGATCAACCCTACGACGGGTGATAAGGGGCGGTCCGAACGCTCGAAGAGTCTGCCCTGTTTGAGAGGAATTCCCATCGCCTCGAAATAGCGCGGCGTAGCGGAACGCCAGTCGGCGTCATAATGCCCCCATCGACCCTCAAACTCGACGCCTCCGGTTTGAGCGATTCCGGTGAACGGGAGTCGGTTCACAACTCCGGCAGCCGTCACGCCTGGGATGGAGCCGACACGATCCACAAGGCGCTGGTAATAATCGGCCACGCGTTCATCTGCGCGGTACTTGGCGCGAGTGACCGCCAAGTGCATGGTTAAAACGCCTTCACTTGAAAAACCGGGCTTCACCTGGAGCAGAGCCGAGAAACTGCGCGCAAACAGCAATCCTCCCAGGAGAAGAACCAGCGTCAGCGCGATCTGGGCTATCACTAAAAGATTTCGCGCCTGCCCACCGGCTGTGACGGACCGCGAAGCTTGCCGCAACGCATGGCCCGGATGGTTGCCCGCTGCGATTTGTCCCGGTAATAAACCGGCGAGCAACAAAATTATGATCGATATTGCCACGGCAAAACCAACTACGGGAGCATGCAGACCGATTGATGCGACGCGCGGCGTGTTCGCGGGCAAATACGACGCCGACACGTGCAGGAGCATTCCGGCCAGCAACAGTCCACCCGCGATACCGGCCACACTGAGCGGGATTGTTTCTGCGAGTAACTGACGCTTGAGTCTGGCCCCTGTCGCGCCTAAAGCGACGCGTACCGCCATCTCCTGCCCTCGTCCGGTGGCCCTGGCGATCAGCAATACCGCCAAATTCATACAGCCGATCAGCAGAAGACATCCGACTGCCCCAAGCAACGTGTATAAACTGCTGCGCACAGGAAAAGCATCACTTTGCGACAACGGCTCGACAAGCGCCGTAACGCGGTCACTGCCCAGTCCGTAGATGGCTCCCTGCTCTTCAGACAAATGCCCCATGATTCGGGATAACTCGGCGTGCGCCTGTTTCACGGTGACTCTTGGCTTCAGGCGTCCCAGGCACAGGTATTGATTGTTCATGCCATGCACAATCTCATCGGGCGGAATATAGAGAGGCGTCCACAGCTCGAATTCCGCGCTGGGATATTGATAGACGGGCGGCATGATGCCGATCACCTCAAACGGTTCGCCGTTGAGTTTGATTTTGCGGCCGAGTATCGCAGGGTCGGCTCCGAACCGTCGCTTCCAAAAAGCGTAGCTGAAAAGGGCTACTCGCGCATCGGTTCGCTGTTCTTCTTCGGTGAATGTCCTCCCCAGAAGAGGCTTTACTCCCAGAACAAGCGGCAGGTTAAAAGACGTTCTCGCACCCTGCAGACGTTCCGGCGCGCCTTCTCCAGTGAGATTAAAGTTGGCGACCGGCCTGGTCAGCGCGATGTCTTCAAGCAAGGTCGAATTTTTTCGCCAATCGAGCCAGAGCGCGGCGTTCACGTAGTAACGCGCATAGGCGCTTTGGGGAGCGGAAAGCCACACAGCCGCGAGCCGGTCGGCTTGGGGATACGGCAAAGGCTGCAACAGCACGCTGTAGACGATGCTGAAGATCGCTGTGCTCAGGCCCACTCCGAAGGCGAGTGTTACGGAGACCACTGCGGTCCAGGCGGGCGCTTTGCGCAGGGTACGCAGCCCAAAGCGCATATCCTCACCCAATCGTTCGAAGGCAGACCATCTTCCCGTTTCGTGAATATCTTCCTGGATTTTAGTTAGGTTTCCCAAGGCGCGCGCGGCATTACGCGCAGCCTCCTCAGGAAGTTCTCCTTCTTCGGCTCGTTGCCGCGCTTCTATCGCCAAGTGCGCACGCAGTTCCTCCGAAATGTCACATTCTTCGTCTTTTCTCGAAAGCCATCGCCGAATCCAGCCTTGCATGCTTTACTCCTGTGGGAACTGATTCCCTTTTTTCGTTCACCCCTCGGGGCTTGCCACCCTCGACATTGCCTTGACGAAGAGCTGCCATTTGGTTTCTTCTCGAACGAGTTGTTTCTTGCCTTTCGCCGTGAGTCGGTAAAATTTCGCGCGCTGCCCGTTCGAAGTGATGCCCCACTCGGACTCCACCCAGCCAGCGCTTCGCAAGCGATGAAGCGCGGGATAAAGGCTTCCGTGTTCCACCTGCAACAGATCCTCAGACTTAGCTCGGATGATCCGTCCGATGCCGTGGCCGTGCTGGGGACCCCATTGCAGAGTGCGCAAGATCAACAGATCCAGCGTGCCTTGCAGGACGCCAAGTCTCTTGTGCATAGCCATGTAGTAGGGATTCTACCATTTAATAGAAGAATGTCTACTACTTCAATACGCGGAAGCGACTTGATAGAGTGATGGAAATATCAGCCGACGGTTTCGTATGCGACTCAATGCCATAAGAGAACTGGACAAAATGCTTCTGGAGATTGCTTTGGCTGACGGCACTTCGGTGCAGCGATCGCTGATCGGCATCGTTGGCCTCGTTTTCATTCAGCCGGAAGACGTGCCTAAGCCTCTGCAAGCAGAGCTTCTTGACTTGAAACAGCAATCAGACAAGCTGAGCCACATGACGACTGAGGAGGCAAAACTCTTTGTCATGCAGCTTGTGCATCTTCGCAATCAAGTGATCGAAGAGAATGAAGCCTCCAGACGGGAGTCTCTGTCGTCGTAAATAGAAGCCCCATATTGCTTGGCATGCGACACCGATTGCGATGCGGTAACAGATAGCGAAGTGATTTTTCCGGCTTGCGTTCAAGCAGTTAGCGCGAATTTTGCAAGCAGCGGGCACGGGCAGTCAATTTACTCTGCAGGCGCAGGAGCCCAATTATGAGTGTCGTACTCGCTTACAAAAACTTTGCTGCCAGTCGCAATATCAGCCACATCGGTCTGGGTGTGGCCGCTGTTAACACTGTCAAGGTGCTTCGTCGTGAGGGAATAGCCACGGAAGTGTGGCCGATCCTGAGCGCCTCCGATTTACGCGCGCGCCTACAGGCAGCGCCGCAGAAACATGTAATCATTTCAGCGCCGTGGATTCCTACAATTGAGTTGCAGGCGCTGTCGCTTGATTTCCCGCAAACGCGTTTCGCCGTGAACTGCCACTCCAATGTAGGCTTTTTGCAGGCGGACCGCAACGGGGTGAAGCTGATTCGTGAAGTGATGGAACTGGAGCTGGGGAGCGCCAATGTTCATTTGGCGGGAAACAGCAAACGGTTTTGCGACTGGGTGAAGGCCGCATTCGGATCGTCCTGCGCTTATCTGCCGAATCTGTATTGGACCGAAGGCCCCTGCGCGCGCCCACAGCGCACGTTTAACGGTGGGACGCTGCGGATTGGCGTTTTCGGCGCGACCAGGCCGCTGAAGAACCTGATGTCGGCGGCAGGTGCGGCGCTGGAGATTGCGCGGAATTTGCGGGCGGCGCTGGAACTTTGGCTTTCCGCCGGTCGAGCGGAAGGGGGCGGCGAGACCGTGCTGGCTGCTGTTCGGGAGATGGTGCAGGACGTTCCGGGCGTGAGCCTGGTGATGAACGGGTGGCAGTCCTGGCCGAAGTTCCGCAAGACGGTGGGCCATATGCACCTGTTGTTGCAGCCGAGCTATACCGAATCGTTCAACATGGTAACGGCGGACGGCGTGGCGGAAGGCGTTCCGTCCGTGGTTTCTCCGGCAATTGACTGGGCGCCGGAAAGCTGGAAGGCGCACGTAGATGATGTGATGCATATTGCGCAGGTAGGACGCCGATTGCTGCATGACGTTTCAGCCGCTCATGAAGGGTTTGAAGCGTTGCAAAAGTATGTGCAGGATGGATTGCAGGCTTACCAAAAGTATTTTGCGGTTTAAGCTGCAAAGGGAATTTTCGCGTAGATGTCGGCGAGCCGTAATTTTACATTGATGGTCCCCAAGGTTATCACGTCTTCCAGGCTCGTGTGTTCGCGCATCGTCCAGATTTTGCCGCCGACCTCTTCTCGCCGATGATGCTCAACGTAGGGGCGATCCTGGGCTACGATCAGATACTCGCGAAAAGAGGGGATCTGGCGGTATTGCTCAAACTTCGCTCCTCGGTCGTAGTCTTTGGTGCTTTCTGAGAGCACTTCGACGATGACAACCGGATTCAGCAGAGTGTCATTTTCAAACTGTTCGTCGGCGCAGGAGACGACCGCATCGGCATAGCTGTAAAGACCGGCAGGGGACGTGCGAATGCGCATGTCGCCGTTGCGAAGGGTGCAATCGCTTTTCCGGAGCTGGTTGTATAGTTCTCCTGATACGTTCGAAATGATTGTAGAGTGGGCAGGGGTGCCGCCCGCCATCGCAAAGGTTTCCCCATTGAAGTACTCATGCCGGTCGAGCGCGGTACGCTCCTGCTCAAAATATTCTTCCCTTGTGATGAAGTGTTTTGGTTGCGTCGCCATACCTTTTACTTATTAAGGTTACGTGATGAGCATGCAGTCGCCGTAAGAAAAGAAGCGGTAACGTTCGGCAACGGCATGGCGGTAAGCAGCTAAAGTAAGGTCTTGACCGGCGAAGGCGGAGACGAGCATTAACAGGCTTGACTGGGGCAGGTGGAAGTTGGTCAGCATTCCTCCGGTGGCGCGGAAGCGGAAGCCGGGACCGATGAAGAGATTGGTTTCTCCCTGCATGGCGGATAAGCCTCCGCGCAGGCAGGCGGTTTCGAGAGTGCGGACGCTGGTGGTGCCGATGGGGAGTAGGCGTCGGGCGTTTAGCATTTTGGCGGCTTCGGGTGCTGCGATTTCAAAATACTCTTCGTGAAGCTGGATTTTCGATATTTCCGTTTCGCGTAAGGGCGCGAAGGTGCCCAGGCCGACGTGCAGGGTGACATGGGCGATTTCGGCTCCCGCCTCACGGCAACGATTCAGTATTTCTTCTGTGAAATGCAGACCGGCAGTGGGGGCCGCCACCGATCCGCGTTTCGCGGCGAAAACAGTTTGATAGCGCTCACGGTCTTTGGTGTCTGATGTCCGGTGGATGTAAGGAGGCAGCGGGGTTTGGCCGAGTTGTTCCAGCAGTTCAGCAATGGGGCGGTCAGCTTGGAAACAAACCGTGCGTTCTCCATAGTCGCCGTGCGTCAACACTTCAGCTTTCAGGTTTTCCCCAAATAAAATAGTGTCTCCTACGCGGACGCGCTTGCCGGGTTTCACCAAAACTTTCCAAATTCTTTCTTCTTCATCGAGCGAGCGGGTGAGGAAGACTTCCACTTCTCCTCCACTTAAAGTGTTTCGACGACCGTGGAGTCGGGCGGGAAAGACGCGGGTGTTGTTCAGTACCAAGCAATCACCGGGACGGAGATAGTTGGGGAAGTTAAGAAAAACGTCGTCGTGGAAGGACTGAGCTTCGCGCGAAAGGACCAGCATGCGCGAGGCGGCGCGGTCGCCTAGCGGTTCCTGGGCGATCAGTTCTTCCGGAAGATCATAATAGAAATCAGAAACTTGGCTCAAACTTTTATTTTAGGGATCGAAAGCTCGTGTGACGAGACGGCGGCGGCGATTGTCGAGGACGGGCGGCGCGTGCGGTCGAGCGCCGTCGCTTCGCAGTTGGATGTGCATGCGAAGTATGGGGGCGTAGTTCCCGAGTTGGCTTCGCGGGAGCATTTGCGGGCGATTGTTCCGGTGGTGCGGCAGGCTTTGGAGGAGGCTGGAGTTGCGCTGCCTGACTTAAGCGCTGTGGCGGTAACAGCGGGGCCGGGGTTAGTGGGGTCTTTGCTGGTGGGCGTGACGTATGCGAAGGCGCTTTGCTACGCACGGGGCATTCCGCTGATTGCGGTGAATCATGTCGAAGGACATATTCATTCAGTTCTGCTGGAAAATCCGCCCATCCTGTTTCCAGCTTTGGCGCTGGTGGTGAGCGGCGGACATACGCATCTGTTTGAAGTTTTGGAGCTGGGGAAGTACCGGCTCCTCGGGAAGACGCGGGATGATGCGGCGGGCGAGGCGTATGACAAAGTGGCGAAGCTGCTGGGATTTCCGTATCCGGGCGGGCCGATTGTTGACCGGCTGGCTCCGCGCGGAAATCCCAAAGCGGTGAAGTTTACTGCCGCGAAGATGAAGGGCAATGCGCTGGATTTTTCGTTCAGCGGATTGAAGACGGCGGTGCTGCGATGGACGGAAAAACAGGCGGGGATGGCGGAAGAGATTGTGCTTCGTAAAGCGAATACGGACCGAACCGTGGAAGGTTGGCTGCGGGTAACTCCGCAGCGCACGCTCGATTTGCTGGCGAGTTTTCAAGGAACGGTGATTGATGAGTTGCTGGGGCGGGTTGTGCTTTCGGCGGAAGAGATCGGGGCGGAGTCGGTCCTTGTGGCGGGCGGAGTGGCCTGCAACGCCGGACTACGTCAACGGGCGCGGAGCATTCATGGACCGGCGTTTTACTTCCCTTCTCCCGGTTTGTCGACGGACAATGCGGCAATGATTGCGGCGGCGGCGTTTCCGAAATACCGGCAGGGGCAGTTTGCCGGGTTTGATTTGAAGGCGCAGGCGAGCCTGATGTTAGCTTGAGGGTATGGGTCCTCAAGCTCCTCCTCAGCAGCCGCCGAAGTTGCCGATTCCCGGTGTGCAGAACATTATTGCAGTCGGTTCCGGCAAGGGCGGTGTCGGTAAAAGCACAGTTGCAGTGAACTTGGCGATCAGTTTGGCAAAGCTCGGGCACAAAGTGGGTTTGCTGGATGCGGATGTGTATGGCCCGAATGTGCCGCTGATGATGGGCGTGCAGGAAACGCCGCATGC
>CAXTWT010000062.1:18618-18865 GCA_964247955.1 uncultured Bryobacteraceae bacterium | reverse complement strand
CCGTTCGTACTCCCCCATGGGCTGGATCTGGCCGACATCACGAACGCCGTGCTTCGCGATTACGCCGCCGCCATCAGTCCGCTCCGGTTTCCGGGGCAGCAGGGGAGCAATAACTGGGTAATCGACGGCTCTCTTTCCAAGACAGGAAAGCCGCTTCTGGCCAACGATCCGCATCGCGCGATTCAATTGCCGTCCTTGCGCAAAACGGTTCATCTGGTTGCGCCCGGCTGGAACGTGATCGGCGCGG
>CAXTWT010000062.1:0-18608 GCA_964247955.1 uncultured Bryobacteraceae bacterium | reverse complement strand
CCATTGTCGGGATCGATCAGCAGGACCTTTATGTCGAAAAACTGAACCCGGAGAATCCGACCGAATATTTATGGAAAGGCGAGTGGAAGAAGTTCCGAATCGAACACGAAATCATTCACGTCGGCGGCGCAGGCGAAGGAGGACACGGTCAGCAGCACCCCGAGCCGGAACAGTTCGACCTAAAATTCAGCGATCACGGTCCTGTTATCTACGAAGATCCGGCCCGGCACCGCGCTTATGCCGTGAAATGGGTCGGCGAACTCCCCGGCACGGCCGGATATTTACCGGCTCTCGCCTTGGTGCGGGCGCGGAACTGGCAGCAGTTCCAAGCGGCGGCAGCCGCTTACAAAGTGCCTTCCGAGAACCTGATCTATGCCGACCGTCGCGGCAACATCGGCTGGATTGCGGCCGGACTGGCTCCGGTGCGCGACGGCTGGGACGGCCTTTTTCCGGTTCCCGGCGACACCGGCGAATACGAATGGAAAGGCTACCTGAACGCTCCCGATCATCCGTCGGTTTTCAATCCCAAACGCCACTATATTGCGACGGCCAACAACAACATCCTGCCGCAAGGATACGCCCACCAGCTTGCCTATTACTGGGCCTCGCCGGAGCGGTATCAACGGATTACGGAGTTGCTGGATGACGCTATCAAGAAAGGCGTCAAGCTGGATGTTTCCGATTTCGAGAAAATGCAGCAGGATACAGTTTCTCTGGTGGCTCAGGACTTCCTCCGGCTGCTCGACAATTGGCATCCTCCTGCCGGAAGCAAGGCCGCGCAAATCAAAGACGAGTTCGCAGGTTGGGATGGAAACCTGTCTCTTGATTCCAAGCAGGCGTTACTTTACGAAATCTGGTCTTCCCGCTTGAGCGGCAAGCTGACGGCCAAGGTTCTTCCGGTTCCCCGCACCAATCCGCGTGCTGTTTTAGCCAGCTTAAAAACGGCTCCGCAACTGGACGACTTGCTGACCAAATCCTTGGATGAAGCGTTTGGGGAACTTGAGCGTCGCTTGGGTCCCGACCAATCCCATTGGACTTGGGGCAACCTGCACCGGGTTTACTTCCGGCATCCGCTTAATCTGGCCACGCAAACAGAAACGGTAAACGCGTCTGCGCCGTTCGGCCTGGACAGCGCGGCAGCGCATCGGGAGCATGCCCTTGACAACTTCGATCTTCGACCCGTGTCCCGGCCCGGCGACGCCAACACAGTGAACGCAACCGGCGGAGGCCAGAACTATTCTGAGGCTTACGGCGCGTCCTATCGGCAGATTATTGATGTAAGCGATTGGGACCGCTCTGTCATGACCAACGTTCCCGGCGAGTCAGGTGTTCCCGGCTCGAAGCACTATGACGACCTGGTCGCGCCCTGGGCTAAAGGCGAGTATCATCCGATGCCGTTTTCCCGCAAAGCGGTGGAAGCTGCCGCTGAAGAGCGCATCACCCTGGTTCCCGCGAAGTAGAAAACTCCCGGCAGCCTCCAGGTAACATCCTGCGTTCTTGTGTCGTCTTATCTTTATCGCGGCGCAACGAGCAGCAGCGCCGTATCTAAACGTGTGTAGCCTTCTATCAGATCGCCTGCACACAAATTCATTGCTATCTTTGAACATAAGCACAGAGGGAGAACGGGGATGAAGTCACCTGGCGCGTTAGAACCGCATGTAGGGGAACCGGAGATACCGGGGGTGCGTTCAGGAACGCCTTACGCTTCCAAATATCCGGAACTGGAAGACGACGGCAAGGGCGGTAACCGCTACTGGTGGGTTTGGCTGCTTGTTTTCCTCGGTATCGGGTACGGCTGCTATGCCCTGTACCGCTATGAAAACACCAAGAAAACGGATATGGCGAAGAAAAAGATGGGGGCCATGCGTCCGCGCAGCATTCCGGTCGCTACCGGAGCGGCTCATACGGGAAACATGCCGCTGTATCTCGGTGGATTAGGCACTGTTACCGCTTTTAACACGGTGACAGTAAAAACCCGAGTAGACGGCCAATTAATTAACGTCAATTTCCGCGAAGGCCAAATGGTGAAGAAAGGAGATCAATTGGCCGAAGTTGACCCGCGTCCTTTCCAAGTGGCGCTGGAGCAGGCAAACGGCGTTCTGGCGGAAGCGCAAGGCACTCTGCAAAAGGACCAAGCCAGCCTCCGGGATGCTGAAGTGAACTACCAACGTTATCAGGAACTCTATAATTCTAAAATTCTTGCCAAGCAGCAACTGGACACGCAGGCTGCTACCGTCGGCCAAGGCAGGGGATCGATTGCCGCTGATCAGGCTACAGTTGCCGCTGCGCAAGCGGCTATCGAGAATGCCAAGCTCAATCTGACGTATACAAAGATTTTGGCTCCCATCAGTGGGCGTATCGGCCTGCGGCAGGTGGACGCAGGCAATATGGTCCATGCCGCTGACGCTAACGGCTTAGCCATCATTACGCAGTTGCAGCCAATCTCGGTTCTTTTCAGCCTGCCGGAAGAGCAACTGCCCTCCGTTCTTCAGAAACTGCGCGGAGGCGCGAAGCTGCCGGTGCAGGCGTTTGACCGTGACCAGAAGCTTAAGTTGGCTGACGGCAATCTCGTCACGGTCGACAACCAGATTGACGCGACTACCGGCACATCCCGGCTGAAAGCCGTTTTTCCGAACAATGACAATTCCTTGTTCCCGAACCAGTTTGTGAACGTGCGCATGCTTCTCGATACCCGGCGTAACGCGGTGATTGTTCCGGCGGTGGCGATTCAGCGCGGCCCGATTGGAACATTTGTCTATCTGGTGCAGAATGATTCCACCGTTGCAGTTCGGGCTGTGAAGCTTGGAATTTCCGAAGGAAATGATGTCGTTATCGAAAGTGGATTGCAGCCCGGCGATCAGGTGGTGGTTGACGGCGCGGAGAAATTAACGGAGGGCATGGCCGTCGCGGTCAATAAAGGATCAGGAGGCGGACGGCAGCGGAGGAATTCGCAATGAGTCCGTCACGCCCTTTTATCCTGCGGCCGGTTGCCACGTCGCTGTTAATGGCGGGCATCCTGATCGCAGGAGGAATTGCTTACAAGCAACTTCCCGTTTCCGCGCTCCCGGAGGTTGATTACCCGACCATTCAATGCCTGACCTTTTATCCGGGGGCCAGTCCGGATGTGATGGCCTCCTCCGTAACCGCACCGCTGGAGCGCACCTTCGGCCAGGTTCCCGGACTGAAGCAGATGACATCGACCAGCTCGTTCGGCAGCTCGATCATCACTCTGCAATTCAATCTTGACCTAAACATCGACATTGCTGAGCAACAGGTGCAGGCGTCCATCAACGCCGCCGGAACTTATCTTCCTACCGGCCTTCCAAATCCGCCAATTTACAACAAAGTCAATCCGGCAGATGCGCCCATCATGACCCTGGCGCTCATGTCGAAAACCATCCCACTGACCAAGGTGCAGGACTACGCTGACACAACCTTGTCACAGAAGATTTCGCAACTGCCGGGAGTCGGGCTCGTGACGATCAGCGGCGGCCAGAAACCGGCGGTGCGGATTCGCGTGAATCCCACGGCGCTGGCGGCCTACGGCTTGAGCCTGGAAGATATTCGTACCGCGCTGAACCAAACCAATCTCAATCAAGCCAAAGGCAACTTCGACGGCCTGCGCCAAGCTTATACGATTGGCGCGAATGATCAGATTCTGTCAAGTTCCGGTTATCAGCCCGTCATTGTGGCTTATAAAAACGGCGCGCCGGTGCGCTTGCAAGATGTCGCTACGATCATTGACGGCGCGGAAAATACCCGGCAGGCTGCTTGGATGAACACCACTCCGGCGGTCATTCTGAATATTCAGCGTCAGCCGGGAGCCAACATTATCTCGGTGGTGGATCGTGTAAAAACGCTGCTGCCGCAGCTACGAAGTTCCATTCCGTCCGCTATTGACGTTCAAGTTCTTACGGATCGTACCAACACCATTCGCGCCTCGGTGGAAGACGTCCAGTTCGAGATGGTTCTCACCATTGGGCTGGTAGTGATGGTGATCTTCCTGTTCCTGCGCAATTTGGCCGCAACGGTGATTCCCAGCGTAGCCGTACCGCTTTCCATCGTGGGAACTTTCGGCATGATGTACCTGCTTGGGTACAGCCTGAACAATTTGACGCTGATGGCGCTCACGATCTCGACTGGCTTTGTGGTGGATGACGCCATTGTGATGATCGAGAACATTTCCCGTTATCTCGAAGAAGGCGAAAACCCGCTGGAAGCGGCGCTGAAAGGCTCGGAACAGATCGGCTTCACCATCGTTTCCTTGACTGTTTCGCTGATTGCCGTGCTCATTCCGCTGCTCTTTATGGGCGATATTGTGGGGCGGCTGTTCCGTGAGTTCGCTATCACCTTGGCAGTCACGATCCTGGTTTCCGCCGTTGTCTCGCTTACGCTCACCCCGATGATGTGCGCCAAGCTGCTGCGGCACAAGCCGGAGTCGGATCAGAACTGGTTCTATCGCAAGTCGGAGCACGTTTTTGATTGGATAATTTCGCAATACGGCCGCACGTTGCAATGGGTGCTGCGGAATCAGCCGCTCACGCTGCTGGTGACTTTTGCGACCCTGGTCGGCACGATTCTTCTCTTCATCGCCGTCCCGAAGGGATTCTTCCCGGTGCAGGATACGGGCGTGATTCTCGGCATCTCGGAAGCGCCCGAAACGGTTTCGTTCGCCTCTATGTCGCAGCGCCAGCAGGCTCTCGCCAAGCTTGTTTTGCAAGATCCTGCTGTAGAAAGTATTTCATCCTTTATCGGAGTTGACGGCATTAATACCACGATGAACAGCGGCCGTATCCAGATCAACCTCAAGCCGCTGGAACAACGCGACGCTAACGCCAGCGAGATTATTCGTCGCCTGCAATCCAGGCTGTCGTCGGTCGAAGGCATCAACCTTTACATGCAGCCGGTACAGGACTTAACGGTGGAAGACCGCGTGAGCCGCACTCAGTTCCAGTACACACTGGATGATGCTAACGCCGAAGAACTGAACACATGGACGGATCGGCTGGTCGCAAAATTAAAAACACTGCCGACGTTGCGCGATGTTAACACGGATCAACAAAATAACGGCCTGGAAACAACGCTGGTTATTGACCGTGATAACGCATCCCGGCTGGGCATCAGCATGCAGCAGATCGACGATACGCTTTACGATGCTTTCGGCCAGCGACTGGTGTCGACCATGTTCACGCAGCTCAATCAGTACCATGTCGTGCTGGAAGTAGCGTCCGGATTCCGCCGCAATCCCGATTCGCTGGATGATGTTTATGTCCGTTCGAGCAACGGCACGCAAGTTCCTCTCAGCACGATCAGTTCCACCGAAACGAGCACGACGCCGCTGACGATTAATCATCAGGGGCAGTTTCCGGTTGTTACTGTTTCTTTTAACCTGCCTTCCGGCGTTTCCCTCGGTCATGCGGTAAAGGCGATCCGAGAAGCGGAACAGGAGATCGGCCTGCCTTTGAGCATTCACACGAACTTTCAGGGCACTGCCGCTGCTTTCCAGAACTCACTGGCGAATGAAGCGTATCTGATTATCGCTGCGCTGGTTGTGGTTTATATCGTTCTCGGCGTTTTGTATGAAAGCTACATTCACCCGATCACGATTCTATCTACCCTGCCCTCCGCCGGTATCGGCGCAATTCTCGCCTTATACGTTTGCCACGATGACTTCAACGTGGTGGCCCTGATCGGCATCATCCTCTTGATCGGCATTGTGAAAAAGAACGCCATTATGATGATTGATTTCGCTCTTGAAGCCGAGCGCTTCGGAGGCAAGTCGCCGCGTGAAGCGATTTATCAAGCGTGCCTGCTGCGCTTCCGCCCTATCATGATGACCACCATGGCCGCGCTGTTCGGCGGTCTGCCGTTAGCTTTGGGAACCGGCACCGGTTCTGAGTTGCGTCGTCCGCTCGGCATTACGATTGTCGGCGGCTTGATTGTCAGTCAGGTGCTGACGCTGTACACAACGCCCGTTGTTTACCTCTTCTTCGAGCGGCTGGCGCAGCGTTTGAGCCGGGCGCACAGGACAGCGCCTGCTGTGCGCGTTGATCTTCCCGAACCCGTGCATGGGGATTAATTGATGAATCTTTCCGCACCTTTTATCAAGCGTCCGGTGGCGACTTCGCTGCTTACGGCCGCCCTCGCCCTTTCCGGCGTGCTGGCCTTTAATCTCCTGCCGGTGGCGCCGCTGCCGGAAGTGGATTTTCCTACCATCCAGGTGCATGCCAATCTGCCCGGAGCCAGCCCGGAAACCATGGCGTCCGCTGTTGCTACTCCGCTGGAGCGCTATTTCGGCCGCATTGCCGGGGTTACGGAGATGACATCATCGAGTCAACTCGGTGGTACCAACATCACGCTGCAGTTCGATCTGGACCGCAACATCGACGCAGCCGCGCGCGATGTGCAAGCCGCTATTAATGCAGCTCGCGGGCAGCTTCCCGCCGATCTCCCCAGCAATCCGGGTTTTAATAAGGCCAACCCTGCGGATGCTCCGGTTCTGATGCTGTCGCTGAGTTCCGATGCCTATGACCGTCCGCACATGTACGATATCGCGGACTCGGTTCTCGCCCAAAAAATTGCCCAGATTCAAGGTGTGGGCCGCGTGGATATCTGGGGCAGCTCGCGGCCTGCTGTGCGGGTGCAGGTCAATCCGACGGTGCTGAACAACCTCAACGTTGGAATCAATGATGTGGCCGCAGCCTTGCAGGCAGCCAACGCTCACCAGGCAAAAGGCGCAATTAACGACGACCAGCGCCGCTGGCAGATTGAGACTACCGATGAGCTGTTCACGGCCCCGGAGTACGCGCGTTTGCTGGTCACTTATCGCAACGGAGCGCCCGTCCGTATGGCGGATGTGGCGAACGTGGTTGATTCAGTCGAAAACGTTCGCAACGACGGTCTTACCAACGGCAAGCCTACCGTTCTGGTTGCAGTTTCACGCCAGCCCGGAGCCAACATTATTGACGCCGTAGACAGTATCCGCGCCGTACTGCCGCAGTTGCGGGCCTCTATTCCGCCTTCCATTCATATTGATATCGCTCAAGACCGGACGGACACAATTCGCGCTTCTGTGCATGACGTGGAAGTCACGCTCCTGGTTTCCATTGGCTTGGTGATTGCGGTGGTCTTCCTTTTTCTGCGCAACGCCTGGGCAACGATCATTCCCGGCATCGCCGTGCCGCTCTCTTTGTTGGGCACCTTCGGCGTCATGTATCTGCTCGGCTACACGCTCGACAATCTGTCGTTGATGGCGTTAACGATTTCTACCGGCTTTGTAGTGGACGATGCGATTGTGGTGATCGAAAACATCACGCGTTATCTGGAAGAAGGCATGCAGCCGGTGGAGGCGGCGCTGCGCGGTGCTCAGGAAATTGGATTCACAGTTGTTTCCATGAGCATCTCGCTGGTTGCCGTTTTCATTCCGATCCTGTTAATGGGCGGAATCGTCGGGCGGCTGTTCCGTGAGTTTGCGATCACGCTGGCGGTTGCGATTGTGATCTCCCTCCTTGTTTCCCTGACCACAACACCCATGATGTGTTCGCGTTTCCTGCGCTCGCAGAACGATAGAAAGCACGGATTCTTTTATAACCTGAGCGAGCGTGGCTTCAATGCGTTTCACGGCGCGTACGCCAAAAGCCTTGCCGTGGTGCTGAAGCATCCTACCCTGACGCTAATTATCACGCTCGTGGCTTGCGGCGTCAGCGTTTATCTGTACATTCTCGTTCCGAAAGGCTTCTTTCCCCAGCAGGATACGGGACGCATCGGCGGCGCAATTGTAGCCGATCAGGACATCTCGTTTACGGCAATGCGTGAAAAGCTGCATCAGTTTCTGCGCATTGTCGGGGAGGACCCTGCCGTTCAAAATGTCACTGGCTTTACCGGTGGGGGAACGCTCAATGTGGCGGTCGCGCGCGCGCAGTTGAAGCCTTTGGGCGAGCGCAAGATTTCAGCGGATCAGGTTATCAATCGCTTGCGCGGTAAAGTCGCGCGGGTGCCGGGCGCCACTCTCTATATGCAGGCGGAACAGGACATCCGGGTAGGTGGGCGCGGCGGCAACTCGCAATATCAGTACACGCTGCAATCGGACAATTTGCAGGATTTGTATGAGTGGACGCCGAAGCTGTTGGCGGAATTAAAAACTCTGCCGCAGATTTTGGACGCCAACACCGATCTGCAAGTGCATGGCCTGACCTCGCAACTGGTCATTGACCGCACTACAGCGGCGCGCTTGGGAGTGAATCCCTATCTGGTGGATACTGCGCTTTATAGCGCTTTCGGACAGCGCCAAGTATCTACCATGTACACAGGCATCAATCAATACCATGTTGTTCTCGAAGTGCTGCCGGAGTTTCAGCAAAACCCTTCGTCTTTGAATGATATTTATGTACGTTCCAGCAATGGAACTTCGGTGCCCATTTCCACGTTCACCCACTTGCGCACGGTTCTCACTTCCTTGACGGTGAATCATCAAGGGCCTTTTCCCTCTTCCACGGTTTCGTTTGCGCTTGCGCCGGGGTCGGCCCTCAGCGATGCTGTTACGGCTGTAGAAAAAGCGCAAGAGGCGATCGGCATGCCCGCCAGCGTGCGGGGAGCTTTCGCCGGAACAGCCAAGGCATTCCAGGCTTCTCTCGCCAGCCAGCCGCTGCTGATTCTTGCCGCTCTCGTCACGGTCTATATTGTGTTGGGCATCCTGTATGAAAGCTACATTCATCCGATCACCATCCTTTCGACGATTCCGTCGGCGGGTGTCGGCGCCTTACTCGCTTTGATTCTCTTCGGCACTGATCTGACTGTGATCGCCCTGATCGGCATTATCCTGCTGATCGGCATTGTGAAAAAGAACGCCATTATGATGATCGATTTCGCCCTCGAAGCCGAGCGCAAAGAAGGCATGCCGTCCAAGCAAGCCATTTATCAGGCATGCCTGCTGCGCTTCCGCCCCATCATGATGACCACCATGGCCGCGCTGTTCGGCGGCTTGCCGTTAGCTTTGGGAAAGGGGACCGGTTCCGAGCTTCGCCATCCGCTCGGCATTACGATTGTCGGCGGCCTGCTGTTGAGTCAAGTGCTGACGCTGTATACCACTCCGGTAATTTATCTGTATCTGGCAAGACTGCAATCCTGGTTTGGGCAGGAACGGCAATTGAGCCCGCGCTTGCAAACGATGTTGACGGACAGTCCTTCCTAGGTCCCCTACGCGGGAAAGGCGTCCGCGACACGGAACGGCTGTTCGGGCGCGGCTAGCGGCGCGACGCTCTCGCCCTCGCTGTAGGCGACCACCGACGCGTAGCGACCGGCTACGGGTTCGCGATGCACGAGTAATCTCCGACCAACCACGTCCAACACCCAGTACTCTGCAACGCCCGCCCGCGCATACAGCGCGGCTTTGGTGGTGAGATCAAACTGCAAACTGGTATCGGCCACTTCCACCACCAAACGCAAGTCTTCCGGCTTCGGGTTGGCCGATGGGAAATGGGAAAGTTCGCGTTTCAAAACGATAATGTCAGGTTCCGGCTCGTTTGTCGGGTTGTCCTCCGGAGCAACGTCAATCGGTGCTCCCGATTGGACGAATAGCGGACCAAACGTTTGCATTAACCAACTCATCAGCAACGTAGCCGAGTTAACATGCGGTCGATTTTTTCCCATTTTGTTGATTAACTCGCCTTCAACCAGTTCTAGGCGTTGCTGATCCAAAAGACCGGAGCTTTCCAGAAATGCGCACTCGGGGCGGGTCCACCGCTTGCGCGGCGGCTGAGGAGGGGGGAACAGAACGGGCGCTTCGAGTAAAACAGTGGGCATGTGGCCTCACCTTGATTTTAATCGTCGGCTGTCATCTTTACTGGGGAGCGACTTTGCGTAAAGATTTTCCGGCAAACTTCCGACTAAATCACTATGAGCCAAACAGCGGAACAGGAAGCGAACCTGGTCTCCATTGTTTATGTGAGTTCCGGCGTTCGGCAGTTTGAGAAACAGGGAGTAATCGATATTTTGCAAGTCTCGCGCCGGAATAACACGCGTCTCGGCATTACCGGCATCCTGGTGTACCAGGACGGAAATTTCATGCAGGTCCTCGAAGGCACAGAGCAGGACCTATCCGAGCTGATGCGCTCCATTGAACGGGACGATCGCCATCGGGGGGTAATTGTACTCTTGAAAAAGGCAATTACCGAGCGTCAGTTTCCGCAATGGTCCATGGCGTTCAAGGATCTTAACGAATTGCCTGCTGAAGACGCGGCAGCTTTCAGCCCTTTCCTGCAAGGGTCCGCTATAGACGACCAATTCCGCTCCCGGTCAGAAGCTTGTTACAAGCTGCTGCTGCGGTTCAAATCGAGCTTACAGCACTAAGATTGGATGCGCCCGTCGCGCATCGTCACAGTTCGGTCCGCAAAAGCCGCCGCTTCCGGGTTATGGGTAATCATCAAAATCGTTTGCCTGGTGCGCTTGTTCAAATCCCGCAAGATCGCCAGAACTGCATTGGCGTTGGCAGTGTCAAGATTCCCCGTCGGCTCATCCGCCAACAGAATCGCAGGCTGGTTGACGAGAGCGCGGGCAATTGCAACCCGCTGCTGCTCTCCCCCCGATAACGCGCGCGGTTTGTGATCGAGCCGGTTCTGTATGCCGAGCAATTGAAGAATGTTATCGAAACCGGGCGGCTGCCCCGTTGTTCCGCCAAGTGCTTGCGCAATCGCAATGTTGTCCCGTGCTGTCAAAGTCGGAAGCAGATTGTATTTTTGAAACACAAAGCCTACTTTTTTCTGCCGCAGTTCCGTCCGCTCGTTTTCCGATAGGTTCCGCAGGTTCACTCCGTCAATCAAAACTTCACCCGCCGTAGGCGGCGCAAGCCCGCCCAGAATATGAAACAGAGTCGATTTGCCTGAACCGGACGGCCCGACCACCGCCAAGAACTCGCCGTGTTTGACATTCAAATCAACGCCGCGCAAAGCCGTTACATCCACCTCGCCGACCCGGAACGTTTTTTGCAGTCCGCGCACGCGGATAATATATTGATCCGTCACGTCTTGCGTGGGGGCTACAGCCGATGACACGCTACTCATAGGCCAGCGCCTCAATCGCGTCCTGCCGAGCCGCTTTCAAGCCGGGATAAATCGCGCCCAGCAGCGCCCCGCCCAGGGCAATGGCAGCGGCTCTCGGCCACCAGTCCGGAACATTGATGACTTGCAGGGAGGCAGGCACCAATCCCATAATCAAAGCCTTGGCGGCGAATGAAAGTAAAACGCCGATCAGGCTGCCAGCCAACGCGAGTAGGACCGCTTCCCGAACCAGGATGTCAAGAATTTTCGCCGGCTTGGCCCCTAACGCTTTCAGAATGCCGATCTCCCGCGTGCGCTCCACGACCGCTGTATACATGGACAGGAACACTACCAGAAAACCCACCACTACCGCCAGGAAAGTCACAACATTGATGAAAGCGCGTAATGCCGGAATGTTGTTGATGCTCAACTGTGAGACCAACTCTTCTGTTGAGATCGCTGTTAGATTTCCCTTGAGCAGTCCGTTCAAGCGGGTTACTTCCTGGTTAGTCAGCGCCGGATTGTCCAGCTTCACCAAAATTTCCGAGATGCGGGGCGGCTCTGCATTGCCGGTTAATTCCTGCAATCGCTTTAGCTGCACAACCAACCGTCCCAACATGCCGCCTTGAATAATGCCGCACACCCGCCAATTATGCTTTAAGAGCTTGACGGTGTCTCCGATCTTCAACTTATGTTGTTGAGCGTAGTATTGATCCACAATGAGATCGTCCGTGCTTGTCGGCCTTCCTCCGGCAGTAAATCGAAAGCCGGTGCTGATTTTTTCAAACTGCGGTATATCCGTGCCGTTAAGACTAGTAAGGGTTTCCACACTCACCGATAGCACGCCCACAGCTTGCTTCACATGCGGCTGCTTCGCGACAAAGTCTACAAACTTTTCGTTCACCTGGCCGGAAGCAAAGGACACCGTTCCGCCTGTGTCCGGCTTCAGGAAGATGTCAGCGCCGGTGCCTTTCTGCCTTTCGGTTGTGTCCTGCATCATGCCCCGGCTTAACCCAATCAGCGTCAGAATGAGCATGACCTGCACTCCCACCACCAGCGCGCATAAAAAGGTGCGTACCCAGCGGTACTTCAAATTTTCCCAAACTAGTTTATTAATCATCGAAAAGAACGGAAGCTGCCGCCTCCATTACGGCTGAGTCGCCAGCCACTCCTTCACTACTCTGACAATAGGCCGGTGATCAATATCCACCTGCCGGTTTAAGCGTCTCATCGTTTCCGCATCGATGTGATTAGAAAGCATGGTTAACGCCATCTCTACGCCCCTTTGCTGGTCAATCAAACTCTTGCGAACAACAAAGCAGGCGTTGTAGGGTGGAAACGCGCGCTTGTCATCCTCCAGAACAGCAAATCGGGGGTCGGTCAAGGCGGCATCCGTGGAATCAGCAGCCGCCATATCAATCTCTTTTTGCTGTAATGCTCGATACAACAGTCCCAAATCCATGCTTCGCGGCGTTCCTTCCCAATGCAGGCCGTACACTTCGTTTAATTTGTGAAATCCATCGGGCCGCGAGAGAAATTCATAGAAAACCCCTAAGCGCCAGCTTCGGGAATAGGCCGAAGATAACTTTTGCGCGCTCAACTTCCCTCCATCCTGCGCTCGCACCACCATGGCAAATGTATCGTTGAATCCCAGCGGCGGCAGCCACACCAATCCATAGCGCTTCAGATACTCTTCTTTGACCAGCATGTACGCGCTCGCGCTGTCGAGAGGGGCGCTCGTCTTTAAAACCACGCTTGAAGCCGTTCCCGTGTACTCAGGATAAATATCGATGTCGCCCTTTTTGATTGCTTCGTGCGCCAGCAGCGTGCCCCCCAGGTTCAGCTTGCGTTGCACCGGCAGATGCAGCTTGCGCTCAATCTGCTGGGCCGCAATTTCGCCTAGAACCAGTTGCTCCGTGAAATTCTTCGATCCGACGACAATTGTTCCGTTGCGCGAGCATGAGCACAAACAGGCAAGTGCGATAAGAACACCGGCAGCGGACTTCATGCCTTTCCCATTCTGCGCTCCACTCGCGTCATGGCGGCATCGGCCAACAGCGCCAAGGCTGCTGCCGGGATCGCTCCCGCCAGGATCTGTAGAGTATCGACGGATGCCACGCCGCGAAAAATCAGCACGCCCAATCCCCCGCCCCCGATCACAGCGGCGATGACCGCCGTTCCGATATTTGTTACTACAGCGATACGGATTCCCGCCATAATTGTGGGCGCTGCCAGCGGCAGTTCCACGAAACGCAACAGTTGAGCATCCGTCATCCCCATCGCTACCGCCGCTTCCCGCACCGGCGCATCCACGTTTGTAATCCCCACAATGGTGTTCCGTAAAATCGGCAGCAGCGAATACAGAATCAAGCTGATGATGGCCGTATGCTTTCCGATGCCTCCTATTAAAGGTACCGGAAGCAGAAAGCCGAACAAGGCCAGACTCGGTATTGTCTGCAAAATGCTCGCCACGGTTAACGACGCTCGCCGGAGTACGGCTCTTCGGGTACCCAGTATTCCCACGCCCACTCCAATGACCACCGCCACCGCTGACGAAACAGCAACCAGGAAGATATGTTCCAGCGTGAGTTCCCCCACGTCGGCCAGCAAGCTTTTAAGGACAAGGGAGTCCAGACGTTTGTTCTCCTTCCGTCATTTCGTCTCGTGCAGCAGGTCCTTTGAATCCACGGAGAACAAGCGGCAGTTTTCCAATTCTTCCTGAAATCGGAAGCGAGGATGGAAGAACAGGCCGGCCCGAACGTCTCCGTTTCCGTCCACGGATTTAGTCAGCCACACGCCTTCCGGCTGGCGTTGCTGTGTCAAATGCAGCACAAACCCCTTATGAAGATTCGCCAGCAGTCCGCCGCCGATCTTTATGTCGCGTGAGGTTTCAATTCGAAGCTCCACGGGCGCTCCGGTTTCTTCGTCCAGCCATAAGCGGCCGGTCAGAGCTTGGGCAAACCGCTCCTCCAGACTCCTGGGATGAAAGTTAGGATCGCCCGTCAAATCGTAAATCAGCGTGCTGCGTCCGTTCCGGGCTTCGCGGCGGCCGTTCGTCAGCCGTTGCGCCCGCAAAAACATATCCATATGCTTTTCGGCCCGGTCCTGCTGCTTGTCAACTTCCTGTGGATCACTATACTTTTTTACCCTGTTATCTACGCGTTCCTGCTCTTTCTTCGCATCTCCTCCCGTCAACTCTTTACCATTACGCGCCAGTACATGGTTCACCTGTACGCCGTGAACAAAGAAGCGCTCCATGCGCCGGGATTCGTGTTTTTTTACTTTGCCGTCACCGTCCAACTCGTCGTTCTGCTCGCGCACGATGCACGAGTACCGCTCCAACGCTTCTTCCGACCTTTTCATATTGGCAAGGGCGCGCTGCTTCAGTTGCCCGGAATCGGGCAGCGGTTTGCCGTCAAAGGCATGCGCGGCAGAGGCGCTGAACAGAAGGAGTGGAAAGAGTTTCACGGCAACTTCTCCGGTATGAGATCACGCGGCAGAGTTCCGAGAAAAGCACCGGCGGTCGGCGTGGTCGCTCGATAAAACTCCGCAGGAGTTACAACCGTTTCCAGCTTGCCTCCATCAAGCACAGCGATTTTTGTTCCCAGCGCCAACGCTTCCAGGATGTCATGCGTGACAAACACGGCGGAAACCTGGTACTGATCCCGCAAGCGGAGGAATTGCTGTTGCATTTCGTGCCGTGTGACTGGATCTAACGCGCCGAACGGCTCATCAAAGAGCAGCAATCCGGGCGAAGCGGCCAAGGCCCTTGCCACGGCTACCCGTTGGCGCTGTCCGCCGGAAAGCTCGTGCGGCCGTCGGCGCCGTACCTCCTCATAGGGAAGCCCAACCTGGCTGAGCAACTCGCGCGCCCGCTCCTGCTGCTGCGGCGCCGGCCAGCCCAGCAACTTCGGCGCTAAAGTCACATTTTGTTCTATCGTCCAATGCGGCAGCAGCCCGAACTCCTGAATCACGTAGCCAATTCGTCTCCGCAGCGCAATTGGGTCCATTTGGCTGATATCGCGGCCATCCAAATAAATCTTTCCCTCCGACGGCTTTAACAAACGATTAATCAGCCGTAACGCCGTCGTTTTGCCGGAGCCGCTGCGGCCCAGCAGAATCAGAGTTTCGCCGCGTTCGACTTCCAGGCTCAGCCGATCTAAGATCAGCCGTCCATTCACACGGTAGCTGACTTTGTCAAATGCTAGGTATGGCAGCGATTAAATACTCCCTATCCATTAGTTTTCGTTAAGCAAACCCACTTCACTCGTAATTTTCGCCTACTTACTTTGCTATTTTAGTAGCTTCCAGACCACTATCGTTTGGTGATAAGTCCGCAGTCCCTCATGTCATACCAGATTCAACCACTAAGAGAGTTCTTAGTCCGTCCTGCTCTACCGGCAAATCTCAGCCGATTGATGGAGTTAAGTTACAACTTGCTCTGGAGCTGGGATCATACGATTCGCGCTCTCTTCCGTCGTTTGGACCCTGCCTTGTGGAAGGAGTCAAACCACAACCCGATTCAACTGCTGGGACGGGTTTCCCAGGAAAAACTGGACAAGGCCGCTGCCGATCCGCGCTTTGTTTCGTTGTATCGCCGCGCCTGCGAGCGTCATGACAGTTATCTGCACACCGAAGCCCCCACCGGCAACACGCCTAAGATTGCTTATTTCTCTATGGAGTATGGATTGCTGGATTGCATGCAAATCTACTCCGGCGGCCTTGGTATTCTTTCCGGCGACCACCTGAAAGCGGCCAGCGACGGCGATTTCGCCCTTTACGGCGTTGGGCTTCTCTACCAGCGCGGCTACTTTCAACAGTCTCTCAATCCGGATGGTTGGCAGCAGGAGCGCACGCCCGTTAACGATTTTTATACTTTGCCGGTTCGCCCCTGTATGGATGCGAATGGTAAGGAGGTGATCGTCAGTGTTACGCTACCCAGCGGCGAAGTCTACATTAAGGTCTGGCACATCGATGTCGGCCGCATAAAACTCTTTGTGCTGGACACCAATATTCCGCAAAACCACTCGGCAGAGCATCGCGAAATTACCGACCAGCTCTACGGCGGCGACATTCATAAGCGCATTCGCCAGGAAATTGTTCTTGGCATTGGCGGCTTGCGCGCGCTTGCGAAACTTGGCATTCAGCCGACTGTGCATCACATGAACGAAGGCCACTCCGCATTTCAAGCCATTGAGCGCGCCCGATTGCTGATGTCGGAAAACGACCTGACCTTTGAACAGGCGCTTGAAGCCACTCGCCTCAGCAACGTCTTCACTACGCACACCTCCGTTCCGGCCGGCATTGATCTATTCGACAACAGCTTGGTTTACGAGTATTTCGGCCATTACTGCCACACAGCAGGCATTCCCTTCGAGAAAATGCTGGCGCTGGGCCGCAACTGTATGCATGATGCGAACGAGCGTTTCTCGATGGCTGTTTTCGCTTTGAAGACCTCGGCTTTCCGCAATGCGGTCAGCGTGCTTCACCGCTACGTGTCGCAGGAGATGTTCCAGGATCTCTGGCCGCGTCTGCCCGTGGAAGAAGTGCCGATCACCTCGGTGACCAACGGCGTACACTCGCCCACCTGGATCAATGGCGACCTGGCCGTGATCTATGATCAATATTTGCAGCCGGACTGGCGCGAGCGTCTTGAAGACACCAAGATGTGGGAGTTTGTCAACGAAATTCCCAATCAGGAGCTTTGGGAAATGCACCGTAAACGCAAGCGCCGCACCGTAGCTTTCGTTCGCGAGCGCGCCGTGACTGCGGCTACTCAGCGCAAGGCATCGCCCGGAGAGATCCGGCAACTTTCCGAAGTTCTTGATCCGGATGTCTTTACCATCGGATTTGCGCGCCGTTTCGCCACTTACAAGCGCGCCACGCTCATCTTCCGTGATGTGGCCCGCTTGAAAAAGCTGCTGGGCAATCCCAAAATGCCGGTTCAGATTGTAATTGCCGGCAAGGCCCACCCGAAAGACAATGAAGGCAAAAAGCTGATCCGCGAAATCGTTGCTCTGTCCCGCGACCCCGAATTATCGAAGCGCCTTATTTTTGTCGAAGATTACAGCATTGCTGTTGCCCGCGAAATCGTGCAGGGCGTTGATCTCTGGCTGAACAACCCGCGTCGCGGCGAAGAAGCTTGCGGCACCAGCGGCATGAAAGCGTGCATGAACGGCGTGCTCAATTTCAGCGTGCTTGACGGCTGGTTTGACGAAGCCTATGATATTTCGGCAGGCTGGGCGATTGGCGACCGCGTGGAATACTCGGAAGATCAAAACGATATTCATGCCAGCGCGATTTATTCCACTCTCGAAAACGACATCGTTCCGTTGTACTACCAGCAATCCGAGCAGGATATCCCCACGGAATGGGTGCGCCGGATGAAAATGTGCATTGCCAACATCACGCCGCGTTTCTCTTGCGGACGCATGGTGGCCGAGTACATGTCCGAGCTGTACCAACCCGCTCACCGCCACTGGAACGAGATCTCGCAAAACAATTTCGAGGCAGCGCGTCAGAAAACGGTTTGGGACAGCCGCATGGGCCAGTACTGGAACGCGGTACGCTTTGTTGATTTCGGCGACAAGCCGGGTGACCAGGTATTGAGCGGTTCATCCGTGCCCGTACGCACCACTATTGACCTTGCCGGATTGGAAGCTTCGGAAGTGCGCGTGGAAGCCGTGATTGGCCAGATCGGCCTAAATGGGCAACTCCAAGGTACGTTTGTTCTGCCGCTTTCTCCGATCGAGGAACGCGGCACGGCGGTAACTTTCGCCAACGAGTTCACGGTGCAGCAAACCGGGCGCGTGGGCTATTCGGTTCGAGTAGGGCCAAATCACTTCGATAACCCGATGACCCGGCCTTGTAATGCGCTATTAAAGTGGGTTTCCGATGAAACCAGTACTAGTCACCGATAATTTAACCGTTAGGGACTGGCGCTTCCGCGTAAACCGTGGTAAATACTAAACAGGTGCAGGCGGGGTCCGCTTCCACGTCCTACTGATTATCGGAGCCCGCCCTCTCTATTGAGACTTCCAGCGTTGTCGAAGATTTCTACATACCGCACTGGAACTGCATTTGACGTAGGCCCGAACGCATGAGCACACGATCCAAACCTGTGCGTTTTGCACTTTTGGGCAAATTCAAGGAGCCGATCAACGACGATGGACGGAGATCGCAAATACAGGCAGCACGGCTATCAAGATTCAAGCCGGGAATCAAATCATTTTCGCTCGGACGCGCAACGCTCCGAGCGCCCACGCTCGGGAAACCCCAAGCTTCCCATTGACGTTACGGGACCCAAACTTCCGCGTCTCGTGCAAACGGTTGCGGCGGCCCGCTGTTTTAACTGCGCGGCTACCCTTCCCCCCAATATGGATTTCAATGGCGGTATCTGTCCCAAGTGCAATGCCGTTTTGCATTGTTGCAAGCAATGTGTTCACTTTGATTCCTCGACGCGCTTTCAGTGTCTAAAAGCAATACCGGCGCGCATTGTTGTTAAGGATCAGGTCAACAGTTGCGAGTTGTTCCGCCCCCGTGTCACGGTAGCCAGGGATGCCATGCCGTCCTCCG
>CAXTWT010000061.1:13565-18979 GCA_964247955.1 uncultured Bryobacteraceae bacterium | reverse complement strand
CTTAACTGGCTTCGACTGGATTAAAAATGTTCCCCTGAATGCGCATTAGTATTACAGGGTCGCCGCCTCTTGGATATTGGAAAAAAGTTAATGGGAGTTACCCTGACGGTTCGCGAAGGATTTTCTTTGTACGCCGGGACGGTGATTTGCTCCGTTTAGCTTGTGACGGTAGAGACACCTGTACGATTCGTGTCGGCAGTGGCGCACACCCTCACATCAGTGACTTAATTTCTCGTGATGAAACTTTGGATGCAAAGATTGCGAATATTTTATTCACAAAAGGAGTAGGAGTAAGTGATCGAGAATTTGGAGAGAGCCTTGTCTACAGCATAGGTAAGGTTGACGAACAATATTTTGTTCCAAGACTGGAGCAACTAGTCGAAAGCAACAGTCCCCAAGTCCGTAAGGCGGCTTGCGATTGTTTTCGATTTGAACTGAATCCTCGTTATATAGAGAACGACAGGAGAATTAAAGCAGCATGTCAACAAAAAGGTACAAAAGAGTCGGAGCTACAATAATTGAAACAGCAGTTTGCCTCAGTGCAGGCATGATATCCCTTGCTTTCGCGCAGAGTACTGCCACGACTTACCCTAACTTGGTCACAGCCAGCGCAGCAAAAAGCCCAGCGCTACCGAGCTACGTTGTGTATCATCACTTTTTAGCATGGGCATCTGCTCTCGACCAAGATGCAAAAACCCGAGGACTAACCGATCCCTATGCTTTCGCGCACCCATTTTCACGTTCGATTGGGTTTAGTAATCATGAGTTAGACCTTGTTAGAAACCATGCCAAGTTGCTTGGAGATGATTTGACACAGCAAGATGCCAAAGCAGCAGCAGTCGTTACTGCCTATCGCCAATCAGCTCAGGCGGCACTTCGATTGGGACAACCTCTTCCACCCGCACCAGCCAAGATACAGGAACTGGAGCAACAAAAAACAGCCATGATGATCCACCACTATGTGCTATTCCGAAGCGAATTAGGACCGGCGCAAAGCTCGAAGCTGGACACATACTTGTCACGTGAATTTATGCCCCATACCAACGTTGCGCCCCTGTCTGCGAGTAATAAGAAATCAGGACCTGCTTCCAATGCATCCACCAATCCCTTTAGTATTAAGCTGCATTAAGGTCTGAGTGCTGCTACAAAGTTCTCCTTCCTGATCATCCCATTCCTGCTCCCGTGCCGGAGTAAAACTACTCCGGCTTTCGTTTACGCGGACGCCGTATGACTCCGGCGCCGGCAGGAGCGCGTTTGCGCGGGCTAGGTGTTTTCTTCGGCTTCGGCGGCGGCGGATTCGGCTCAAAAATGGTCGGCTGCCCTTCCACAATGGGTTGCGGCTCGTCTTCTTCCTCTTCGACAGCCGGTTCGGGGGCTGGTTCCGGCAAGGCGGGTGGATAGAACTCAGCGCCGAGATGGACAATTGGGCCGCGCTCTTCGTCCAGATCTGTCCGAACCACCGTTTTATCCTGCGCGTAGTTCAGGAATTCTGAAAACTGCTGGAAGCCGTATTTAGGCAGATTAAATTCCGGATGCTCCTCCTGCATCCACTGTTCGAGTTCTTCCGCCGTGGCTCCTTCTTCCAGTTCCATGCGATGCGTTTCGAGCATGTCGCGCAATTGCGGAAGCGCTTCCTCCGGTTTCGGCGCTGCTTTTTCGGGAGCATGTCCGCCGCGCCGCTCGATAATATAGCGACCGCCCGAGCCGCTGACATTTACGAACTCGGCTTTCTTCAGCTTGTCCACAAAATCGGAAAAACTGTTCGCGCCGTAGGCCCGTTCGCTGAAAGCGGGATCAAGCTGCAGCATGGTGCTCTTCAGCAAACCGAGCTGCGGCTGCACCGCGCGCCGTTCCAGCACTTGCAAAGCGCGTTCCACCAGCGGCAGCGCTTGCGTCAGGTCCAGGGGAGCAGGACGCGGCCCGCGATCCCGCTTGTCCTTACGGTCCGGGCGCTCCTGACGATCTGGACGCTCCGGGCGCTCGCCACGGTCGCGGCGCTCCGGTGTCGGCATCGGCACGGGAACAATGCTCGCGCCATCTTCCAGCAGCGACTCATAGCTCACGAACTCATGGCAGTTCTGCTGAAGAATTGTGCTGGTAAAGGCTTTGCCGCCTACCACGAAGACGGTTTTTCCGTACTCTTTCAGCTTGTTGACCAAGGGAATAAAGTCACTGTCGCCGCTGATAATGGCAAACGCATTTACATGCGCATGGGTGAACGCCATTTCCAGCGCGTCAAGCGCCAGATTAATATCGGCTCCATTCTTGTCGCCGCGCGGCGATGGAATACGCTGCACCATCTGCACGGCATTCTCGGCCATCTGGCGGGTTGCGCCTTCCTGCCGTCCCCAGTTCGCGTAAGCGAACTTCGCAACGATGTCGCCGCGTTCCTTGAGCGCGCCCAAGGGCAGCGAAACATCAAATTCACGCCGTAGGGTCGACTTTACGCCAATCTCGATATTGTCGTAATCGACGAACACGGCGATGTTCAATCTATCTTGCATCATTTCCTTTTCTCCGAGCGCCCGGCCCTTTGGGGGGACGATAGCGCGCGGAACGTTCGCTCTGAGACGCCGCTCAGGCAATTTGCTTCACTGAATCGCGAAGGAAGCAGATGATTTTTTCGAGCGAGGCTCCGGGCTGGAATACTTCCGCCACCCCGAGCTTCTTCAACTCCGCCGCGTCTTCATCCGGGATAACTCCGCCGACGACGACGAGGACATCGGTCATCTCCTTTTCGCGCAAAAGCTCCATTAAACGCGGCACAATGGCGTTGTGCGCGCCGGACAGGATCGACAGCCCAATCACTTGAACATCCTCCTGCAGAGCTGCATTTACAATCATCTCCGGCGTTTGCCGAAGGCCGGTGTAGATCACTTCCATGCCGGCGGCGCGAAGAGCGCGTGCAATCACCTTCGCGCCGCGATCATGCCCATCGAGGCCCGGCTTGGCGACGAGAACACGAATCGGAAAGCTCATACCTACACTGTCCAGATTATAAAACGCGGGAAGAAATTTACTATCGCATCACCTACACTCAATGTTGGTACAAAGATGGAAAACAGCAAAGTTGCGCTAGTCACGGGAGCGGGCAGCGGGATTGGCCGCGCTGTCAGCCTGACGCTGGCAGCCGCAGGTTATTCCGTGGTGCTGGCCGGACGCCGATTCGCGGAACTCCAGGAAACGGCGCTGTCGGGGCGTTCCGATGCCGTCATGCTTCCTGTTTCGACGGATATAAGCCAGCCCCACTCCGTTCGGACGCTCTTTGCCAAAACAAAAGAAATTTTCGGACGGCTCGACCTGCTCTTCAATAATGCAGGCATCAACGCGCCCCCAGTTCCCATGGAGGATCTTTCCTTTGAGCAATGGAATGCAGTGATCGCCGTTAACCTGACCGGCGCGTTTCTTTGCGCCCAGGAAGCTGTCAGGCTCATGAAGGAGCAGAATCCGCGAGGCGGGCGCATCATCAATAACGGCTCCATCTCGGCGCACGCGCCTCGTCCTCGCTCTACGCCCTATACGGCAACCAAACACGCCGTCACGGGACTGACAAAGTGCATTTCGCTCGATGGCCGCGCCTATGACATCGCCTGCGGCCAAATTGACATTGGTAATGCAGCTACGGAGATGACCGAACCGATGAAAAGCGGAGTCATGCAGGCAAACGGCACAATCGCAGCCGAACCCCGGATGGAGGTTCAACATGTTGCCGACGCAGTGCTATACATGGCCAATCTGCCATTAGCCTCTAATGTTCAATTTATGACAATCATGGCTACGAAAATGCCGCTCATCGGGCGCGGATAACCTTTGTTTTTCAATTTACAAATAGCTAACGACTACACTGAACTGATGATGGTACAGCCCCGTAGCTTCTCCACCCCGCAAACTTACGAGAGTTCGTTGAGACCAGGTCTTAGTAGCGATGAAGTTCAAATTCTGATGCGATAGCTCCCGACAAGGATTCTTATGCCGACCATTAAGCGGTTCAACGGTCGCTTTGCCGCTCTTTGTGCAGCGTCCTGTTTTCTTCATCTGCCGACTCTTTTCGCGCAAGGGCCTAATCCGGAAACTGCCGGAGAAGCGAATTTGCGCCTTCCCGATCTTTCTCAAGCTGTTTTCTTCGGCGCTATCAATGGACGCTCCCTGTTGTTGAGCGGCCTGATTATTGTGGCGCTCGGCTTGCTGTTCGGCTTGGTGATTTATCAGCAGTTGAAGAACCTGCCGGTTCACCATTCCATGCGCGATATTTCGGAGCTGATCTACGCCACGTGCAAAACGTATCTGATTACCCAAGGTAGATTCCTGCTTCTCCTGGAAGCGGTGATCGGCGTCATTATCGTGCTGTACTTCGGAGTCTTAGAGCATTTTTCCCCTTCGAGGGTGATCATTATCCTGCTGTTCAGCGTTGTCGGCATTTGTGGAAGCTGCGGCGTGGCTTGGTTCGGGATGCGCATCAACACGTTTGCAAACTCGCGGACGGCGTTCGCCAGTTTGCAAGGAAAGCCGTTTCCGTGCTATGAAATACCGCTGAAGGCGGGAATGAGCATCGGCATGCTGTTGATCAGCGTCGAACTGCTGCTGTTGTTGTTTATCCTGCTCTTCATTCCGGGTGATTACGCCGGACCTTGTTTTATTGGTTTCGCGATAGGCGAGTCGCTCGGCGCTGCCGCTTTGCGCGTGGCGGGCGGAATCTTCACTAAAATTGCCGACATCGGCGCGGACCTGATGAAGATCTTTTTCGGGATCAAAGAGGACGATGCGCGCAATCCCGGCGTGATTGCCGATTGCACCGGCGATAACGCGGGCGATTCCGTAGGCCCGAGCGCGGATGGTTTCGAAACCTACGGCGTCACTGCCGTAGCCCTGATCTCGTTTATTGCGCTGGCGGTCAAGAACACTTTACTCCAGAGTCAGTTGCTGGTCTGGATTTTCGTCATGGGCGTCATGATGGTCGTCTCGTCCGGGCTTTCTTATCTGATCAATGCGGCAATTTCTAGAGGACGATACGCGACAGTTGACAAGATGAACTTTGAAGCCCCGCTGACCGCCTTGGTTTGGCTGGCGTCGATCATTTCCATTTTGATGACCTACCTTGTTTCTTATGCGATTATCCCGAACTTAGGCGGCGACACGTCGCTCTGGTGGAAGCTTTCAAGCGTGATCAGTTGCGGAACTCTTGCGGGAGCGGTGATACCGGAGCTGGTGAAAGTTTTTACCTCAACGGAGTCGGCCCACGTGCGCGAGGTGGTCGCCTCTTCCAGCGAGGGCGGCGCTTCGCTCAATGTGCTTTCGGGCTTAGTGGCCGGCAACATGAGCGCTTTCTGGCTCGGGTTGGCGATCCTGCTGCTGATGGGCATTGCTTACGGCGTCAGCACGCTCGGCTTGTCGAATTTGATGATTGCTCCTTCCGT
>CAXTWT010000061.1:0-13465 GCA_964247955.1 uncultured Bryobacteraceae bacterium | reverse complement strand
GTCTTCTTGTTTGCCGCGCTGTACTTTGTTTGGCGCTCCTTTTATCGCATGCGAATCTCCGGCTGACTTTACAATGGTCTTTGCTCGACAGCAGACCGCAAACTGATTTTCCGACGCGTGCTGCCGCCCACATTACCAAGTGGTGGAATCGCCCCAGCCTGCGCGTTGGATGGCTGTTCCTTTGCATTTTCGTTTCTGTTCTTATCTGCCTCCTTCGCGCATACATCGGGCTTTACGGGATGGTGAAGTATACTCACGATGCGTTCGCGCTGCTGGACGGAGCATGGCGCGTGCTGAACGGTCAGATCCCGCACGTGGATTTTTACACCGGACTGGGGCCGGTTATCTATCTGCAAAGCGCTTTCGGAGTGTTGCTGGCAAAGGGCAAAGCGGAGGGCTTAGGTTACGCGCAAGGCATGATGGGTCTCCTCCTGGTGTTCTGGACTCTGTTGCTTTGCGCGCGGCGGCTCAGCTTTGTTCCCGCTGGACTCATGTGCGTGTTCGTGGCGCTGCTTACCGTGGCCCCGATCAACATAGGCGAATGGCCGAGCGATATCAGCACAGCCATGACTTATAACCGCTATGGCTACGCGCTCCTTTGCCTCGTGCTGATCGAATCCTTCATGGCGTCCCACTCCGAGAAACGGGGTGATCTTTGGGGAGGAATTTCGACCGGAGCAGCAGGCGTCTTGATGTTGTTTTCCAAAGTCAGTTATTTTCTTGCTTTCGGTCTTCTTCTCTTACTTGGTATTTACCTGAAGAAGCAAACCAAAACCCGATGGATCTCCATCGTCGGCGCGTTCGGAGCGCTGTCGCTGCTCGTGATGGCTTACCTGCACTTTCATACGGGCGCGATGTGGCACGACCTTCGAATGGTCGCCGGAGCCAAACACATTTCTTTCGGTGAACTGTTCGACCGCGTAATTATAAATATTCCCACCGACGGGGCGCGATCCCTGCTGCTGGCCGCTTTTGCGGCAGTTGCCGTTTGGACCTATGACCGAGAAAGCGCGCGGTCAATTTTGTTTGCCGCCATTGCCGTGAATCTGACCAGCGTGTTCCTGCTTGGCGCCAATCTTCAGGTTTTCTCTTTTCCGATTGCTACCGCATTCATTCTGCTGGCAATCGACCGGGTAAATACCGCATACAGCAAGCTCTCGAAACCTCCCGTTCTTCCTTGGGCCGCTCTTCTGCTGGGCGGCGTCTTATGCGTGTTCACATCGACCCTGCCTGACCTGACAGCCCTTCTCTTATCAGCCAATCACCGGCGGACTCACAACCTGCCTGCCGAAAACTTCGACGCTTCTCCACTTGCCGACTTTTATTCGCTCGACACGGAGTATGTCGATTTCGCGAACGATGGCTTTCGCCTGCTGAAGCAATATCGCAGGCCGGGCGAGTCGATTATGTCGCTGGACTTTACCAATCCGTTCTCCTACGGCCTTCAGGCGAAACCGGCTGAGGGGGGCACGACCTGGCTGCAATACAACATTGATTTCAACGATTCGCACAAGCCCTCGGGCAATGAGCTTTTGAGCTCCGCAGACTTGGTGATGTTTCCCATCAAGAACGGAGAATCGACGCTGCGCGAAACGGTGCCTCGTATCTACGGGCCTTATCTCGCGCAGCACTTTACTCTTGTGGGAGAATCCGCTGAATGGCGCTTATTCCGCCGAAACCGCTGATTTAGTTTTTTGCATAACACCGAGCGCCTGGAGATCGCTGAGCCAGGCATCCAGCAACAGCAACTCTTTCGAGCCGATGGCTTCTATCTTGACCAGAGCTTCGTAGCTAATCCGAAGATTGTCGGGAATGCGGTTGGTCCCACTTTGGATATCGAGCTTGTCGAGTGTTTCTCCAATGCGGCGATTGTGCAGGTATCCGGGCACTTCGTCTTTGAAGTCCCGCATGAGGCTGTGATCATTGCGCTCCTGCCATACGGTCGGCTCATGAAAGAGAATCGACCAGCCGTTCGCCCAGGCAATTCTCTGGGCGACGAAACTGCGCCAGATATCCGTCATGCGAAAGGAGCAGTACGCCGGAAGGTAGAGCAGCGGGAAGGCATCGGCCCACCATGTTGTGTTCTGGCTGTTGAAGGGGCACCAGCTTCCCGTTCCGAAAGCAATGCGCCGGTCGCTGCGGAAGTTCATCGGCAGCGGCAAAATGAGCCGGTACACGGCGTCCACATCCGGATTTTCATCGGCAAGCCCTTGCTGAATCGGGCAATCCGCCAAATGAACCGGCAAGTCCTCAAAAGGGGCAACCGCATTTTGCACCGCATCGAGCGGCAGACCGCGCGGCCAGATTCTTCCCTCGCTGAAGTACCCGTAGGCATTGGTCCAACCGGCGGAGTTGGATTGCGGAACCGATTGCTCCCGGACCCGTTCCGCCCAGAAGCTTTCGCGCGGAATGTTATCGTCGTCCGTTTCGATAATGATCTCGCTTCCGTTTCGGATGGCTAACAAATAGCCGATGTTCTTTCTGGCATAGTGCCGCTCGGGAACCAGAGAAGACGTGGCGAAATCTAGCTTCGCCTGGCGGGAAAGAGAGTAAAAGTCGCAGCCTTCCAGCGAGAAGTTGTCAGGGCTGGGGACATCGCCGATCAGGATAAAGGGAACAGCGTGCTCGCGCGCGCCGTTCGCCAGACTAGTGAGAATCCGATTGGGAGGTGAGATTGAGGTTACGATCAGGCTTGTCTTCGAATTCACTGAGATCCTTCTTTCCGCCCCCATAGGCTCGCCGTTCTTTGCGCAGCCGCCAAAGCTGGCGGAAGGCATCCTCCAGAGATGACGATCCGAGACGCGGGCTCGGACTGCGGTAGTGAATGGGAATTTCGATGTAGTTCAAATTTCGGCAATAGAATTTAATCTCCGTCTGGAAAAAGTGCGCGCGCGAGCGAACGCCGGTAGCAAGCACCATGCGCATCGCTCTTCGGGAAAACACCTCAAAACCGCTGGTCATGTCCGTTTGCCGCGTACCGAGCATCAGGTTAGCGAGAACCGTTCCGCCACGGCTGACGAGATAACGCTTGATCGATTTGTCAGTGATCGCTCCGCCGGGCATGAAACGGCTTCCGAAGACACAATCGTAGCCTTCGTTAATTTTCTCCAGGAACCGGGGAACTTCGTCCGGTCGGTGGCTGAAGCCGGCGTCAATTTCGAGAATCCAGGTGCAGCCTGCGGATAAGGCTTCGCGATATCCTCGCACGTACGCATCCACGACGCCTCGATTCTCAGGTGCCCAAACCACTTGCAAGCGAGGTTCGGTTTTCGCATATTCCCGCAACAGTTCAATGCTGTTATCTTTGGTGGCATTGTCCAGGATGGCAAAAAAAGTGACGGCAGCCTTTAGGGGGCAATACTTCAGCACTTCTTCGGCAAAGCGGACAGCATCAGCTCCTTCGTTAGCCACAGGACAGACAATGCCGAGATAATCTTCGGGCTTTAACGCCATGCGTCAGGGAACTCCAGGAATGAAATAGGGAAGAGTAATTTGATGAGTGTTCATGAACGCAGACCAGCAGGCGACTCAACGTTGAAACATAGTTTAGCTTTCTCCTATGGTAGCTTCTTGCCTGTTTTGTATTCATTGATGAGATGCAGATGACCTGTAAGGAAAGTTTGTCTTTGGAAGCGAAGAGCAAGCCAGTGAAGACATTAAACAATCTGGTAACGGAAATGGAACAGCATTTCTGGTCTGCCGTTCAGTTTTCAGGACATCCGTGCTACATCAACCTTCAGCTGTAAATTTTCTTCACATGCAGCTACCCGATAGCCGATGATTTTCTGCGATTTGCTTTTATAGCTGTTTATTCGCTATAGTTGATGAAATGTCGAAGCGCCCCTATCTTGGAGAACTGGAATTGATGGTCCTGCTCGCTCTCGTGCGGCTGGGCGAGGACGCCTACGGAGTTCCGATCTCGAAAGAGTTGCTCACCCTGGCCGGACGGGAAGTGGCCCTCGGCAGCATCTACGCCGCGCTGGACCGACTGGAGCGGAAGGAATTGGTTATTGCAACCCTGGGCGATCCCACGCCTGAGCGGGGCGGTCGGGCAAAGCGATATTTTCGTGTAACACCGGCGGGCCTACGAGCTTTACGAAGAACCCGCACGGCACTGACCAATTTGTGGAGCGGCATCCCGCTGCTGGAAAGAAGGCACGCATGAGCGAGAAGAAACCCCAACCTCCAAATTTAGCCGTTTGGTTTTTGCAGCATCTATGTCCGGGTGATAACGAGGCTTTAACGGGCGATCTCCTGGAGAGATTTCACGAAGGCAAAACGCGCGGCTGGCTTTGGAGACAGGTGCTTTTTGCCTTTGCCTATAGTGTTTTGGGTAAAGTTCGACGGTACGGACCACATCTCTGCTATGCCATTGCCGGAACGGTCCTGCCTGTGTTCTTCTGGAAAACCTTCTACCAAGGAGTCCCGAATTTCTTGCATTGGTATGTCCTGCCCTGGCCGTGGTCGATGCTGGTTTTTGAGTTGAGCCAGACCGCTCTTCTGGCCTGGACGGTTTTACCGGTCCTGGCAGTTGGGTTGATGATCCGCAGAGAGTTTCGCTGGACCAGCCTGTTGCGAACGGGGGTGGTTAATCCGGCGCTGCTTGTGCTAAGTCGTTACTCGATTTATCTCTTCCCGTGGTTGCTCCGTCCAGGGCCACGGTTGATCCATCAGGCATCAGCCCACTCGCAGATAAATTTCCTGATAATCCCGCCAATTTTCGTGCTGCTGTTGTCCTTTTCCGCCTTTTTTGTTTCGGCGTGGCTGGGCTGTCGATTGCCTCAACATGCCGAGAAAGCAGAGAGACCGATCAGGTCGTAAAAGGCGTTTTTCGGTCTATTTTGAAGCGGCAGAGCCTGCGGCCATGGCGGTGCGGAGTTTCCCTTCCTGTTCCGCGCTCCAGTAGGCGCAGTCGAGTTGCAGGAAGACGGTAGTGTAGGGGATTGTCAGGTTGGTTTTGATGATGAGGACTCGAAAGGTCTGTCCGGCCTGATCCAGTTTAGCGATAATTTCTTCGTGCGGAAGCGATTGTACGGATGCTCCTTTCAACAGCGTGTTTAAATCGTGGCGATAGTTTTCAATGCCGGGCGCGTCGCTTTCGGGGACGAAGCGCAGTTCTTTGTCGGTATAAATGATGGGTCGGACGTGGCGGGAGGCGGAGAGCGCGGAAAGAACTTTCTGTAAAACCTCCATTTGTCCCGCGCCGGAAACAACTGTTTCAATACCGGCGCGCGACTGCGCGGGATAGGCAGAGTCCGCAATCACGATCCAGTTACGATGACCGTATAACGGAAGGCGCTCCGCTACAATTTGCTGCCAATTTGGAGAAGTTTCCATATCCGCAGCTTTCCTGTCAGCACCGAGGCAAGCGACTGCGAGCAGAAAAAGGATGGACCGTATCATATCAGGGGAACCACCTCAAAGTTATGCGCTTTCGGCTGTCCTGCTTCGCGGCGTTTTGTCAAGACAGCCTGTTCTAAATTATCTGCCGCCTGCATCGCCGGTTCCGCTTGCGGCAGGTTGTAATCAGTCAAAGGAACCTGAATGGTACGCCATCGTTGATTGTGGATGTCACAATGCGAGACCGTCAAATCATAAACCTGCTTGGCCTGTTTCGTCATGGGCGTATCCAGGATGGCAAGGTTTACGCCGCGCCCGAGTTGGTCGTTATTGAACGTGCCTACCGTTTTGCCGTCGATCTTCACGCTGTAAACACCGTTTTTTAGACCTGTAACTTTTAACGGCTCATTGTTCAGATCTTCCGCAACATTTGAACTCCTCATCACCAAAGCCATCGGCCCGGTTCCCCACATTCCCTGCCACTCTTTGAAAGGCAGAGGCAGAGCATCATCGGTTTCGCTCCAACTAATTCCATCGCCGCTGCTGGACAGGTTTGTCACTTGAGCATGCTCCGCTGCCGTCAGTTTGGGTTTACCGGACCCAGCATCCAGGGTGACGGCGGCAACAACCGGCCTGGCGTTCCAGGATTTCAGCAACTGCTCGGCCATAATCAGGTGCCCGGAAAAGCCAGGGTGTACGCGGTCCGAAATAATCTTTTGCGCTTCGTCGGGCGAAAGCTCGTTCGCTTTGCGAAGCATTTGCACGACTCCCGTGTTGAGGTCCGCCACATTCAGGCCAGCCTCTTTGCCGTAGTTTCCAATCCACTTGCTGAAGCTGATCAGGACTTCATTGTAGCCGCCGGGAAAGGTCGGCGGTCGGGTGACGTCATCATAAGGCGAGGGCTGGATCGCCGTAATCCGAATGCCGGGAACCGCCGACTTGACCGTATCCACAATGTGCTTATAGCCGGTGAAGAATGTTTTGTCGGTTTCTTCGGTTTCGGCCTGGTACAATCCGTCGTTCATGCCGAGCATGATGGTCATGACGGTCGGTTTGTAGGGGAGAACATCACGGTGCAGGCGGAGATCAACCGGGCCACCGCTGCCGCCGCTCACCTTATCGCCGCCCCACCCCGAATGCACGAACGAAAGGTCGAGATTCGGGTAACGGGTGACCACGTAGGTTTCAGCGATGACCGTATAAAGGCGCTGGTCCGTGATGCTGTCGCCGTAGAAGACCACGCGGTCGCCGTTTTTCAGGTACAACGAATCAGCGCCAAAGGCCAAAAAAGCGGCGAACAGGAGCGCGGAAAGGATCTGAAATGGGCGTTTCACTTTTATAGCTTCTCATTGTATTCATTTCCGATTTGAGGGACAGCATAGAATAGCTCACATGAGTTCCCCTTCGCGCCGCGACCTGATGAAGCAGTTGAGCGCGGGCGTGGCAGCGACGGCGTTCCCCCTCTTCGGGCAAAATCCGCCGCCCGAAAACCATCACTCGCCCCAACCCGTTACCCCCGCAGACGCCAAAGCGTACCGCTACACGTACTTTCGCCCTGAACAGCGCGACACTTTGGAGGCTTTGGCGGAAACCATCATCCCGGCGGATGAGCATTCGCCGGGCGCAAAGGAAGCTCGCGTTGCCGAGTATATTGACGCGATTGTGGCGGACGCTCCTGAAACTGTGAAGCGCACGTGGGACGAGGGGATTATATTAGCCAACAACATGGCGCAGAACAGTTTCGGCAAGCCGTACCATGAATGTTCCGCGCCGCAACAGATCGCCATTATGAGCGAGTTCGCCGGTTACGAAAATGGCCGCGACACGCCGGAAGAAAAGTTCTTCGTCGTGCTGAAACGCGCCACAATAGACGGTTACTACACGTCGAAGGTGGGGATGCATCAGGAACTGGAGTATGAAGGCAATATGGCGCTGCCCCAGTTTCCCGGCTGCCAAGTAAAAGGGGTAGCGTAAATGGCGGCACAGGATGCTTACGACGTTTGCGTAATCGGCTCCGGACCGGCAGGCGGAGTTCTGTCAAAAGAACTGGCGGAGGCGGGCGCGAAGGTCGTTCTGATTGAAGCTGGACGGACGCAAAAGTTCAAGGATTTTAATTTCCACTCCCAGCCGTACGACTTTCCCAAGCGCATCCGCCCGCAGGTGGGCTATCCCAAGGAAGTAGTGGAGTCGATTCACTACGACAACAGCGATGCGATCACGGTAGATCGCATTCGCGCTGTGGGGGGCCGGAGCATTCACTGGAACGCGGGCTGCTTCCGCTTTGCCGAGTGGGATTTTCGGGAGCGCAGCGTGGAGGGCATCGAAGAGGATTGGCCCATTTCTTACGCGCAAGTTGCGCCTTTTTACTCTTATGTAGAGAAGATGATCGGGGTTTGCGGCAACCGCGACGGATTGGCCGTATTGCCGGATGGTGAGTTTCTGCCGCCGCTGCCGATGCGCTGCTCCGATTTGCTGGTGAAGCGGGCTTGCGACCGGCTCAACATCCCCTTTGTTGTTACGCGGAAGGCGCTGCTGACGAAACCTTACGACAACCGGCCCGCTTGCCACTACTGCGGCCACTGCATGGAAGGTTGCGACGTGGGGGCGATCTTCAGCGTTCCGGGGTCCATGTTCCCCAAGGCGCGCGCGACCGGAAATTTCACGCTGCTCGAAAATCAACTTGCCCGCGAATTATTGGTGGACCAGGAAGGCCGGGTCCGGGCGGTTTCCGTAATCGACACCGTAACGCGCCAGGAGCGCGAAATCACGGCTAAGCGTTTTGCGGTCTGTTGCGCCAGCGTGGAATCGGCTCGCTTGCTGCTGAATTCGCGTTCTCCGCAGTATCCGAACGGGTTGGCGAACTCAAGCGACGCCGTGGGGCGCTATCTGCACGGGCATACGGTGGTGCAGATGATTTCGTACCTGGAAGACCTGATCGGCACGAAACCCGGAAATCAGGACGGAGCGCTCGATCACACCTATATTCCTCGCTTCAACATGGACCGTAAATCCCGCACTTATGCGGGCGGGTTTCAATTCCAAAACCAGTTCTACGGCTTCCGCTATCCGTACCATGCGCAATACCTACGCGGCTTCGGCGCGGATTTTAAAAAGCAGGTCCGAACCTTGCAGCCCGCTTTCTTTCAAACCGGAGTGTTCGGCAAAGTACTGGCGCGGCCCGACAATCGCGTCACCACGGACCGCACCCGCCCGGATGCTTACGGCATTCCCACTGCCGTGGTGCAGTTCCGTTTCGGCGAAAACGACTGGGCGTTATGGCGCGACATGCGCGTGAAAGCGCAGGAAATCCTGCATGCCGCTGGAGCGCGGTTAGTGATTGACACAGCCACCGTGCCGGGCGGTTTTGCGAGCCATGAAGTCGGCACGGCGCGCATGGGCAATGACCCCAGAACTTCCGTGCTGAACAGTTTCTGCCAATCCCATGATGTGAAGAATTTGTACGTGGTGGACGGCAGTTGTTTTGTGACATTTCCCGAAAAGAATCCAACCCACACCATCATGGCGCTGGCGGTGCGAACAGCTCGCTACATGACGAACGAAGCGAAAGGGCTGAGTTCCAGCAATCTATAGATGAAGCCCAAAGCCATCTTTCTTCTTTCGCTGTGCGGTTTGGTTTGGGCCGTTCCGTTCCTGACCCGTCCGCCGGAATTATCGTTTCAGAAGGAGCAGATTGACAGCGGAGCCAGCGAAACAGCCGCGATTGCGGATGTGAATGGAGACGGGAAACTCGATATTATTTCCGGCGAGAACTGGTACGAAGCGCCCCAATGGAAGCCGCACCATTTTCGAGACTTGCCCTACTCGAACGGCTACGTGGATAACTTCAGCGATTTAGCCGTGGATGTGGATGGTGACGGGCGCGTTGATATTGTCAGTCCCTCGTGGTTCCGGCGTTCCCTGCGCTGGTGGAAGAATCCGGGCAATAGCGCAGGGCAGTGGACGGAACACTCGATCCAGGAAGGCTTCCCGATTGAGTTTGCATTCCTCGTGAATCTGACGAATGGCAAGCAGCCCACGGCGGTTCTGCCCCAGTTCGGCGACACGAAAGCGCCCCTGGCTTGGTATGAAATCAAGAATGGCGGATTTCAAAAGCACGTCGTTAGCGATAAAAGCTATGGCCACGGCATTGGCGCAGGGGACGTGAACGGGGATGGGCGCACCGACATCATTACGCCGAAAGGCTGGTTTGAAGCGCCCACGGCGCCCCAAAACGGCGAGTGGAAGTGGCACCCGGAATTTGATCTCGGAACGTCCACCGGATTTATTTATGCAGTGGATCTTAACGGCGACGGGCGCAATGATTTGATTACAACGGCGGCGCATGATTACGGCATCTTCTGGATGGAGCAAGGTCCAGATCACCAATGGACCAAGCATCTGATTGACGACACCTGGTCGCAGTCGCATGCCATGACGATGGTTGATTTGAACCGCGACGGAAAGCCCGATTTCCTGACCGGCAAACGATATATGGCGCACGACCACGACCCCGGAGCGCGCGAACCCTTGGGCCTGTACTGGTATGAGTTTCTTCCTGGCGAGAACAAAGCGCCGGTGTGGGTCAAGCACATGATCGACTATGGGGGCCGGACCGGAGCGGGCATGCAATTGCCGGCGGTTGATATAGATCATGACGGAGCCATGGATTTTGCAGCGCCCGGCAAATCCGGCCTTTTCCTGTTTCGCGGCATTACTTCCCATTCCGGAGAACAACATCATGAAGTTCGGCGCTAACACGTTTATCTGGGCGGACCATTGGAGCCGTGATCTTTATCCGCTGCTTCCGAGGCTCAAGGAAGCGGGTTTTGACGGAATCGAAATTCCGTTGATTCAGCCCAACCAAATCGGAGATCCCGAACTGCGCCGCACGCTGGAGCGCAACGGTTTGGAATGCACCTTTTGCTCCATTTTGCCGGAAGGATTGAATACGATCAGCAGTGACGCCGAAGTTCGCCGCAAAACGCGCGAGCACTGGAAGGGGTGCATCGAGTTCGCAGCCGAAGCAGGTGGAAAGGTGATTGCCGGGCCGTTGTACGCTCCGGTCGGCTATTTGCCCGGCCACCGGCGCACGAAGGATGAGTGGAATTACGCAATGGAGTGCTTTCAGGAATTGGGCCCAACCCTGGAGAAGAACGGAGTTACAGTTGCCCTGGAGCCTCTCAACCGGTACGAAACTTATTTTCTCAACACGGCGGAAGATGCGGCGGAGTTGTGCAGACAAATCAACCATCCGCACGTTGGCATTCTATTTGACACGTATCACGCCAATATCGAAGAGAAGTCTATTCCCGCTGCGATTGAGCGAGCCGGTCCCTACCTGCAGCATTTTCATTCCTGCGAGAATGACCGAGGCATTCCCGGTACCGGGCATATTGACTGGCCCGCTGTGTTCGGCGCGCTGCGAAGCATCCGCTACGACGGCTGGCTCACGATTGAGAGTTTCGGGTTTTCGTTAGGGCCCTTGTCCGCCGCAGCGTCGATCTGGCGCGACCTGGCGCCGAAAGCAGAAGATATTGCATTTGAGGGCGTGAAGCATCTGCGGTCCCTAAACAATCAGTTTTCGGGCTTGCAGAAAGATGTCGCGCAGCATGGGGGCCGTTAAGCGGCCTGTGGATGTGTTCTGCTGGCTGGGATGGTAGGAGGCCAACACGCGCGGGCTGCCTTCATGCGCCGAAAACAACGCTCCGTGCGCAAATGGGAAACCAGCACGGGAAACAATCAAACCTTGCCCTTTGAGAATTGTAAGATAGCTGTTGAATGCAATCGCGCCCAACGGAACGATAACTCTTACGTTCTTCAGCAGCGCTAATTCCCTCAGCAGATAAGGGCGGCAAGTAAGGATTTCTTCCGGGGTCGGCTTATTGTCAGGCGGCGCGCAGCGCACCGGTAGGGTCATGTAAGCGTCGATCAGTTGCAGGCTGTCGTTTTTCGAGACGCTCTCGGGTTGGTTGGCGAAGCCTGTTTCCCACAAAGCCCGCATGAGAAAGTCGGCAGAACGGTCCCCGGTGAAGATTCGGCCTGTCCGATTCCCGCCGTGCGCAGCAGGGGCAAGCCCGATAATCAGCAGCTTGGCGTTGCGGTCTCCAAAACCTGTTAATGGTTTGCTCCAATAATCCCAGTCGCGATACGCCCGCCGTTTTTCGATACTGATTCTTTCCCGGAACTCGACCAAGCGCGGGCATAAGCGGCAACCGGTAATCTGCCGGTTAAGAATCGGCCATTGCTCATCGTCGGAGTCCGTTATGGCTGAAGAAACATTCATCTTCCCCATCAGTCTATAAAGTGTATCGCCCATTACAAGAATTCTTGAATGAAAGGCGAAGGAGATAAGTATGGCAAAAACAGTGCAAGATGTTATGAGTAAAAACCCAATTACCTTGGGGGCAAATACTCCGCTTGTTGAAGCGGCTCGGGCCATGCGGGACAACGATATTGGCGTGGTCGTTGTGGAAAACAACGGCCAGCTTCTCGGCCTGGTAACGGATCGGGACATTGTTGTCCGGGCGATTGCCGACAACAAAGATGTTTCCAGCACGAATCTGCAATCGATTTGCAGTAAAGATGTGACAACCGTTTCGCCTGACCAAAGTGATACCGATGCGGTGCAATTGATGAGGCAAAAATCGATCCGGCGGCTTCCGGTGGTTCAAAACGGAAAAGTTGTCGGGATTCTCTCAATAGGTGATCTGGCCATTGAAAACGATGAAAGATCCGTGCTGGCGCAAGTGAGCGCAGCGTCGGGAAATCAGTAGAATCACTGCTTGGATTGAGTTACGGAAGCATGGCGGGTACAGTGTCCTACTCGCCATGCTTGCGGTTGTCAAAATCTCAGCATCAGCCGATAACGGGTTCTGACGGGCTATGAGTCAGGGTTTGTATCTGCCGGTGTTCGCGAATGCGGATATATAGCATATAAAGAACAATAATCACGTTAATTGCCAGCACAGAGATCCGCTCCCAGGTAGCGCGTTCAGCCACTTTTAAAAGCTCCAGTGGAAGGTACATGGCCCCGGAAAGTAAAGCGAACCATTCGGCCCAAACGCGCCGGTTCCATAACCCCCAGGCTTCCACAAAGCGCACCGCAGAATAAGCGAGAATGGCCGCGACAATGGTCCAGAGACGCGCATCGCTGATAGAAGCGGCTGCGTTCATGACGGCATGCCCCAAGCGGCGGTCCGGGTTAATGTGCAGGTGGTCCAGCAGGTTTTCTGTTGCGTCCTCGGCGCTCTGGTGATAGATCACGATGAGCATCCCTAGAAGGACTACCAGAACGCCTTTGAAGGCTTCAAAACTGGCAACCGCCCTCAGACCGGCGTCACTGGACCGCTGATCGACAGCGTTGGGGGCGGGCTTTAAAATTGGGTTAGTTCCCATGGCTATGATCCTGCCACACGTAGCAGGGAGATGAATTGGGGGTAGGGTGATTTCATGTTTCGGACGGATATTTGGAACTAAGTCCGCATATTCTGAATCTGCACGATAGAAACAATTATGGCAAATGAATCTTCTCCTAAGAACGGCATGCCGCATGCAAAAAGTGTACAAAGCTCGTCGGAAGCGGCTCCGAAGTCGGACACGTTGACGACCCGCCAGGGGCATCCCGTTTACGATAACCAAAATACCCGGACGGTCGGATCGCGCGGCCCGACCACCCTGGAGAATTATCCGTTTATCGAGAAAATCACTCACTTTGACCGCGAGCGCATTCCGGAGCGCGTGGTGCATGCCCGAGGCGCGGGCGCACATGGGTATTTTGAGGCGTACGGCACGGTCGGCAACGAGCCGATCAGCAAGTACACGCGCGCCAAGCTGTTCCAGGAAAAGGGCAAGCGCACGCCGGTATTTGTCCGCTTTTCCAGCGTCATTCACGGCGGGCACTCGCCCGAGACTTTGCGTGATCCTCGCGGCTTCGCCACTAAGTTTTACACGGAAGACGGCAATTGGGATTTGGTCGGCAACAATTTAAAGGTCTTCTTCATCCGCGATGCGGTCAAGTTTCCGGATATGGTCCATTCCTTAAAGCCGGACCCAGTTACGAATCGTCAGGACCCGCAACGCATTTTTGATTTTATGAGCTTGACGCCGGAATCAACCCACATGATTA
>CAXTWT010000060.1:8846-19079 GCA_964247955.1 uncultured Bryobacteraceae bacterium | reverse complement strand
AGACCAGGTTTTCCATTTTCTCTAAACCCTGGAACAGCCATATCGGGAACAGCAAGTCTCCCACAACAGCCATATACAAGAGGCAGAAAAGCGAGAAATTCGGCCGCAAAGTTGGTGTTGCTAAAACAACGCTAACCATGATGAGGAACCCAAGAACGGTCAACAGGCTTTTTGCAGCATACACAGAAGCCACGATGCGGGAAATCTTTTGGGGATCATCACGATGGATGGCGATCCGGCGAGTAGCGCTGAGATTAAAACCGTACTCAACAAGAGTAATGAAGTAGAAAGTGAAAGTAGTGGCCCACGCAATCAGTCCGAAATGCTCGGTCGATAATACCCGCGCCAAATAGGGAAGTACAATCAGCGGAGCCGCATACGCGCTCATCTGCACAACAAAAAGCGCACTCGCGTTTCTCACCAGACGATTTTTGAGGAGAGTGCGCATGAAAATCAGGCCGCAGCCTGCGCCAGCTTCCGATTGATATACGCCAAAATTTTTTGAAACGAGGTGAGTTCACCCAAGTCTTCAAAATCCATTTGTATGGCAAACTCTTCTTCAATCAGGTTCATCAAAGTAATGGCTGCTACGGAGTCCCAGTTTTGCGTTCTGTCTTGAGTAGCCGTCGTGATCTGGTCGGCTGGCAAGTCCGGGAATGCTGTTTCAAATATTTTTACGAGTTTTTCTTCTGAATTATCCATTGTTTTCAATCACGGTGTGGTGAAGCTTCGGGCACTTTGCCGCAAACACTTCACAACTCAACTGAATGCCCGACTCCGGTTCTTCGCCGGTCAACTCCCTTAAGAAATCCGCCAGCGGTTTGTTTTTAGCAGTCGGAGCAAAGTGAAACATCATATCCTTAGCTCCGAACCGCTCAAATAAGCGGGCAAGCGTCCCATACTCAATACGGCGGGAGAACGCCCTGCAACTCATGACCCAGGTCTCGATCAGCAGCGTGTCAGCACTTTGTCTGCCGCTGATGACAGCAATCTTTCCTAGCGGACCAAATTTGTCCTGATAGCTGATGGCCAGAGCAAAGGCTCCTGAACCCTGTATCTCCTGTTGCCACTCCGCATCGGTAAAACGCCGACCGTTCAGATTGAACTGGTTTGTTTTGTTTACCAGATCAATGACCCTCTTGTCGCTAGCAGGAGGATTGTACTCCAGAGAAACGGTCCCTTCCGCAGAAGCCAATAAATCTTCTAACGATGAACCCGACGCTTGAGATTCAGTAAATTGCTGTCCCTGGCGGATACTCTGCAATCGGTAGCTGTCCTCTTCAGAAAGCCGAGGTTTGCCGAACAGATCGCGCAAACGTTGCAGCAGTGCGAACCCTGCCGGAAGGTCGGACTTCGGAAACAAAATGCATTCCATTGTCGGGTATGCTGCTTGTACCTCCGCAACTTCCATCGGACTATCGTCGATAAACACTACACTGTCAGCGCCGATATTCCAAGCCCGTAAAATTCGGGCAACTGAACCGGACTTGGCCTCCCAGTGAATCTCGACGGGGAAGATATGATCTCTATTAATGATTAAATCGGCCCGCGCCAGCGCTTGCGCCGCAATCTCGGGCGAGTTCTTGCTGGCAACGGCAATCAGCACTCCCTGTTCAGCAAGCATTCGCAGCACCTGCTGATAAAGGCCATGAAGTTGCCCGTGGCTGGAAAGATCCCACGCTACCTGTTCATGACCAATTTCACCGACAAGCCCCAGCCACAAAGTGTCATCAAGGTCCGTGATCAATCCCTTTTTGGGCTGTGGAGTTCTTACGAGAGCCGCCAATCCCTGCCCAAGAGCTTCAGCATGAGCTAAGGTGTACGGAAAACCGGTGTTTAAATCCGAACGGAAATCGTATCTGGCGTTAAAGTGCGAGATGGCGTTCAGACTTTGCTCATTGATTACTGAAACGGAGGGATGGGCGGAAACGCCCCGAGCAAACGTCAGAATCGCTTCCCGTAAAGCCAGTTCGGCTTCCGTGGCTTGCCAGGATGAAGTGTGAAATCCCGGCGGCAGCGGCAATGTTGGAAGTGAAACAACTAATTTCGATGCGGAAGGCGTTTCTTTGATAATCGACTCAAACTGCCTCAGCTTGCCTTGTACGTTCGAGAGAATACTAGGAACAACCCGTTGACCCCATCCGCCCAGATGGCGATAGCCCAGTCTTGGATCAAGATCGGCCCATTCTAAAACCAGAACTCCTGCCCGTGCTTGACCGTTTTTAAGATTGGTCAAAGTTCCAAGAGCGTCTTCGAACAGCCCCGTTTCGATATGAACCCTTCGATCCGGCATAGCTTTTTGGAGATAAGCCGCAAGATAATTCTGAAGGTGAAGCGGCGTAAAGCCGCATGCCAGTACAACGTGAAAAGCTGTACCGTCCACGGGCGCGCTTCGAACAATGGATAAAGCCTCAGCCAGCTTCACTTTGTATTAGTCCATTCATCAGGAGTACCTCTCATTTTATCGAGGTTAAGACGGCAAATCATAAGCTACTCGCAGGCTTTTCCCCATCACCGTGAAAAACTTCCGTTGCTCCCGGCGAAGGAGGCGTTTGTAGCTTTCTCGTAATTTGACTGGCAAGCACCGCCGGCGACATGACATTTTGCCGTCCCATGGGAGTGTTGGTCATATCAGTTAATAGCCGGACTGGACGTACAATCAGGGAACTGACGTTGGGATACTGCAACGGAGCGACCGTTCCAAGAGATTCAATCGCGCTCTTAGCCGCCGTATAATGCGGCCATTCTCTTACCGGTTTCTCGACGGCGCTGGAGGAGATAATCACTGCGCAGCCATTGCTTTGGCTGAGCAAAGGAAGCAGCGTGCAGAGCGGCGTCAGAACCAAGCTTACCGAGTGGCTGATATAAGCTTCAATTCTTTCTAATGCGTTTACCTCCAAACGAAGCGCCGGAATGGGAGGGAACGCGTTACAAATGAGGAAATCCAGCCTTCCAAACTTTTCGACAACTTTTTTGCCTAAAGCAACTGCTGCCGCACGATCCGCACAATCGCTCGCTTCCCATAGGATTCTTTCCTCTAGATAGGAAGGCAGTTGGCTGCCAAGTTCCACTATTGATCGTGACACTGCTACCACTTGAGCGCCTTCGCCGGCCAACGATAACACCAGCGCGGCTCCCAATCCACGGCTGGCGCCAAGCACAACGGCCACTTTGCCTTTCAATGGTTCAGATATCGAAGCTTGCTGAAGGGAAGCTTCAAATTCAAAGGGGTGCAATTGGGGCCGGATAAACGCGGTAATGTGACCGGATGTTAGCTGTGAACCATTCGAACTCAATGTAACCCGAATTTTTATTTGCTCAACAGCTTTGTTCAAACCGCTAATCACACCAAGATAATGAAATGGTCCGTGCGGTGCAAAATCCCGCGCTAAGTCGAGCGCCACGCGAAAGAACAGGGCATTGCGCCCAGGAAGCTCCATGCCGACGAAGTAGCTGCTCCAAAGCAGGACCTCGGCAACCCACGACTCAGTAACGCCCCATCGCCCGCATAACTCTCTCAACTTGGAGGGATCGGCAGCATAGCAGCCGCTCACCTCCTGACCAGCTTGAATATCCTTCCACGTCAACTCACGGGCCTGACTGCGCTCAAAGAAAGGCGATTGAGCATCGTGCGCTGACGGGCCGCCCGTTGCTTCCTCGCACACAACGGTCAGGGTCAGCACCAGCACACTTCCATCAAACAAGCGAACGATCTGCAACTTTGTTGAAGGCAACCTTTCCATTCGATAATCGACACCGAGAAACATCGGTCGATGAAAGTCGGCTGTGATCTTCGAAACCGTTTGATTGGCCGACAACTCCAGATGGCCGAGACACGCAACAGCCCCTAAAGCACCGAATACGACTCGCTGGCCGTAAACCGTTTTGGACGCATACTCTTGCGTTAAGTGGAGCGGGTTGCGATCCCCGGACGCTTCGCAAAAAAGCTGCAAATCCTCTTCCGAGAAACAAATCTTTCGAGCGTTCATCTGTTATTTGGCCGCTAGAAACAATTGAGGCGTTTTGATATCCGCTCGGCACTAAGTGAGCGCCAGCGCCGGTACTTGAGCCCCGCTTCTGATTAAGTCCAACACCGGAAGTCCGGACTCCCGTATCCGGTTCATCACCGCGTCGCTCTGCTTTTGCGCCAGCACCAGACAGTCAGACCATTGCAGTACTTGGTCCAGATTGGATTGCAGCAAACGACTGATATGCGGAATCGATTCGATCAGAAAATTCCGGTTCGCTCCATAGATGGTGTCAAGTTGGATATGCGGATCGAAAATACGAACATCCCGGCCCTTTCCGATCAGTTGCTCCAGCATGGAAACGACCGGGCTTTCCCGCAGATCGTCGGTGTTCTCCTTGAAGGCCAGCCCAATTACTCCCAAGCGTTTGCCGGGCAGTTCCAAAACGGACTGAACAGCCCGGGAAAGATGTTGCTCGTTGCTCGGCAAAACCGATTGAAGAAGAGGAAGATCGAGATCAAGCCTGCCTGCTCTGTAAACCAAAGCGCGCAAATCCTTTGGCAGACATGATCCGCCAAACGCAAATCCCGGTTTCAGGTATGCTGCTGAGGCGTTAAGCTTGCCGTCTTCGCAAACAGTTCTCATCACCTCCTGCGCATTCACGCCCAAGCTAGTGCTCAAAGCCCCGATCTCATTGGCGAAGGCGATCTTTGCGGCATGAAACGCATTGCAGGCATACTTAATCATTTCTGCAGTTCGGAGTGAAACTTTACAGGCCGGAACACCGAGAGAGTCATACAGCGAAGCCACTTTTCCGACTGCGTTCTGGTCCATACCGCCCACCACCACCAGCGACGGCTCCATAAAGTCTTTTACCGCTACGCCCTCCCGTAGGAACTCTGGGTTCGAAACCACTTGGACATCTTGGCCCAGCACGGGCATCACAATGTCCTCACACGTGCCGGGGAAAACAGTGCTTCGAACGGCAACAATCAAAGGCTTGCGACGACCATGGAGGGAAGCTGCAATTTCACTTGTTACTCTACGGAGTTGGTCAAGTCCCAGATTCCCGTTCTTTTCAGAAGGGGTGCCGACGCAGATCAAAGCAACATCGGCTTCTGCAATTCCTTCGGAAAGTGATGTAGTCGCACTATAGCGGCCAGCCAGCACGTTCTCGCGAACCAAGTCTTCAAGACCCGGCTCAAAAAAGGGAGCCTTACCGGCGAGAACAGACTTAACCTTATGTTCATCACGGTCTACACCGATCACCTGATGTCCCAGGCTGCTAAAACAAGCGCCCGTGACACAACCCACATAACCAAGTCCAACAACCGTAATATTCATGAATGTCCAACACTTCGCATGCTGGGACGCTTCCTTGCCGGAATTTGTCCAAGCTCCACCATTCTATCGGCTGAATCACAATATTCTTGAGTGGATGTCCAAAACAATCTGCATTTTTCGTTAGGAGCAGGCGGCTAACATCTCGTTTGCTTCTTGCGTAGTAATCTGACTTTCCCCGTCCGTAGTCAAAAGCATTGCTATTTGCATAGGAAATGTGCCGCTTTGCCTGGCAACGGTGCATCTTCCAGGGAACTTCGCACCATAAGCCGGCGAAATTTTTGATTGCTGCTCCTCGGCTCCCGTTGAGAAAGCAAAATGCATATCAGAAGCGGCAGGACCAAGCTGCCAAATCTGCTCGCATAGGTGATCCCCCGCAGGGCCATCGATCTCGGCCAGTACGAGCAACCGTTCCTTCTGTAAAAGAACGCGCCTTCGGTGAGCGTAACCCGCATAGCGGCAGAGAGCATCAATGTATCCGCCGCTCGCCGACCATGTTTTTAGGCTAACTTCAGGCTTTGACGCCCAACGAAACGGCCCCGCCAGTGTTCCCTGATCCTGACCGTCTATACGAACCGTATTGTGAGCAATAGAGCCTCGAAACCAATTACGCTCCTCCATATCACTGAGGTATGTGTACGTTCCAGGGTCAATCAGGACTTGTCGGCCTGTATGCTGCAACGTCAGGCTGAGCGTGTCGGAGTGGCTATGACCGGCTCCTCCATAGCCGAAAGGTCCGCAATCCATCTGCAAGTAGAAATCACCGCAGGCAAGAAAAACCAAGCCGCTTTCCTCAAAAGCCCGGCTCGAATGAGCTGCCGCTGGTGTTTGCTCTGCCCCATGTAGAACCTTAGCTCCCAGCCACCAGACGGCTTGCTCTGCCAGTTCCCCTTGCGTGCCGGTCCATTCATCGCGCCCAAAAAGAACGCCGCAAGTAGCCAAGGTTGACCTGCCGAACTGAGCACGATCCCCGTAGGGATGGAACAAACGGCCCCCGTCGTCATCTCCCCAAAAGTCGATGCGGCGACTCGGGCCAAGCAGCCAATACAGGTACTCTGCCATTCGCTCTACTGTGGGCCTGACCGCCGGGGGACGGCCCGCCAGAATATAAAAAAAGACAAAAAAATCAAGAGCATAGACGTGATAGTAGCTGGATTGCTCAAAGTGTGAGCCGTCGCTGCGCACCTGGAAGCTTAATTGGGCAATGACAATCTCTTCGCTGCGCCTACGCCACTCCCCTGCGCCCGGAAACTCCCGGAAGAGAGTTGCCAGGGCATACAAAGCAACAGCCTCGCCAAGCAAATGGGTGTTCGGCGAAAAATAGACGGACAAATTCTCTGCCAAATGTCTGCCGTGCCGGTATAAATTGGTTAGAAATTTCTGGCGCAACGATTCAGGCATCTCAGGAGCGATCAAGTGATACAGCCAGATCCAGGAAAGCGTTCGAAAGGCGACTTCAAGAGCACTCGCCCAATTAATGCCACGCTGAAATGGATTCTGCTCGCACCAGCTTTGGAGCTGCGCAAATATCTCCGTTGAAAACCTTTGGTTTCCAGTGAGAAGAAAGGCTTGGGCCAGAAGAACTAAATGCTGGTGGCGGTTCAGCTCCCAGATTACTTTGTGATCGCCAACTGCCGAAAAATCGAGATAAGGAACACGCCGGAAGTAAGAGAGAGCAGATTCCTTGCCGTGTATGTAGTCGCAGCGCCAATGTATATTCGATCGAGTCTGAATCTCTGTGCCGAGAAGGGGAAAACGATGTGCAATGACGTGATCGGCTAGCTCTTCAACCGAGTGAGCGTAGGAGAAACCGTGTAGCGCATCGACTACGCTGCGTGGATTAGGCAACGCCAACTCTCTGTTGATTTTGCCGCGAAACTGCGGTTTTGCAGCTAGAAGATAAAGGTTAGCGGCTTCCTGACGCGCCCTGAAAGTGATCTCGGCGAAGCTTCGCATAATATTAGATATTGCGGTGAACCTATCCGCCTCGCCGGTAAAAAGCAATTTCGGCAAAAGTTTTTCATTCCCGCAGCCGATATTACTAACGTGGAGGCCGATGCTTAACAGCGGATCGGTGACTGTTGCTTATCCCAAGAAGGCTCAGTTCATGCAACAATTAAGTGCTGGCCTGTTTGGAACGCTTTGAGGGGCAGCGATCCTGCATTTTGATTGGTTTAGAATCCATCCTAGCTGCTCGTAAACGGTACGTTTAATGCTCTTACTGCTCGAATCCTTATGACTGGCTCCGGGACAACATCACGATTGGCAACCCGCCCTGTCTTTTCAGGTTACCCCCCGACCGACACGGAAGGCAACGGCGCGAAACCGGCTATGTTCGCCGCTACCTTGCTGGCATTTTACATTTTTCTTCTCGCTGGTCGCGCGTTGGATACTTCTCGCATCTCTTGGATGCGCATCCCGCTCATGTTGTTGGTGGTGCTCCTGTTCACCACAATTGCTCGCGGCAATCTGCAGTTTGCGTTCTCCTCTAAAATTACTAAATACTTCGCTGCATTTACCGTTTGGGTGTTAGTGTGTTTTCCATTCAGCAAATGGCGGGCAGGCAGCATGCCGTCTATTCAGTGGCAAGTGCAGTCTTTCGTCATCTTTGTAATCATTGTTCAGATTGTCAGAACCAGACGAGATTGGCAAAAGGTTATTGGCGCATTTGCATATGCCACGTTGATCGCTTCCCTGCTTAGCTTCTATTTTGGATACAGCGTAGAAGGTAGGATTGCTCTCCCTGGAGGAACTTTAGGCGACCCGAACGAGTTTGCTCTTTTGTTGGTGGTTGGTCTTCCATTCTGGTGGTTTAAGGCAAGTCGAGCAACAGGATTTCGGAAGGTTTTTTTCCTGTGCTGCACCATTCCGGTTTTTCTGGCGTTTGCGCGCACGGGATCACGGTCTGGAATGCTCGCCATGGCCGTGTTGCTCGTAATTTCATTCATGTTCGCGCGAGGTGTGCAAAAGCTTGTTATCCCGTTGGCTGCCTTAGTAGCGGTGATTGCGTCGACCTTTCTGTTGCCCGGTTATCTTAGAACGCGCTTTATGACATTCTTCTCTTCGCAAGGCGATTACGATGCCTATACGCAAGCGCGAATCGGCTCTGATATTGCTTCCAGTGAAGAGCGGAAAGCTCTTTTAATGCAGAGCATCCACATGACCTTTAATCACCCCATCGTGGGAGTAGGCCCTGGCTGCTTCTCGTTTGTGGCTTGGGACGAGCGAAAGGCCGCAACGGGATCGGGCGGAGAAAATCTTGTCTCCCATAACACCTACACCCAGGTATCCAGCGAGACCGGAATTCCAGGCTTTTTACTGTTTGTCACCACGATGTTTCTTTGCATCCGGTCGGTTCTTACCGACTATCGGAGGCTGGCGCTCGTTGATATCGAGCTGGCTCAATACGCCCGTTATTTGTTTACATCCATGACTGCGATGGCTGTCGGTATTTTCTTTTTGAGCGTCGGGTACACGCATATGAGCGCGACGATATTTGCATTAGCCCTTTCTCTTCATAATGTGGTGGAAAGCTCATTAAAAAAGTCGGAAGCGTCTGTTGTTCCCGGCGTTTCAGGATGGGGAGGCAATCAGAGACTTCAGCCGTTACAGCGCTCAAGCAGGGAAGTTGCCGGATCTGCTCCTCGACAGCAGCTTACTATGCCCGGTTTGAAAGGGCATTACAGAGAAACAAAGTACGTGCGGCAAGGGAAACGAGCTTGGCCGGAGAATTCTTAATTATATGTGCGGAATTAGCGGGTTTGTAAAGACCGGGCCTGCTGCTGGTTCAGCAGCGGATCTGCGCTATATGTTGGATGAAATCCGGCATCGCGGGCCGGATGGACACGGAGTACACGAGGACGGTATTGCATTTTTAGGCCATCGTCGGCTGAGTATTATCGATGTTGCCGGCGGACATCAGCCCATGTCAAATGAGTCAGGTTCCGTTTGGATCACGTTCAACGGCGAAATCTTCAACCATGCGGCCCTCCGCCCTGAGTTGGAAAGAGCAGGGCATCGGTATGTATCGCGGTGTGATACGGAAACGATTGTACATGCATTCGAAGAGTACGGGCCAAAATGTGTTGAAAAGTTTCGCGGCATGTTTGCCTTCGCCATCTGGGATGCGGCTCAGCAAACTCTTTTTTGTGCGCGCGACCGGCTGGGCATAAAGCCCCTATACTATTATGCCAGCGATAAACTATTCGCGTTTGCATCCGAGATTAAAGCTTTATTGCGGCATCCCGAGATCTCGGCTCAGTTTGAGGAATCACTTCTCCCGGAATATCTGACCTTCGGTTACGTGAGCAGCGACGCCACTCTGTTTAAAGGCATTCGGAAACTCATGCCCGGCCATACCCTGACCGTGAACGCCAGAACGGGTGCTACACAGATCAAGCAGTATTGGGACGTGCCGGAGCCTTCTTCCCCTGAGCGGAAATCGGACGAGGCTTGGATTCGCGAGTGCCGAGAGCGTCTGGAGCAAACCGTTCAAATGCGCCTCATGAGCGATGTCCCGCTCGGAATGTTTCTCAGCGGCGGTGTTGACTCCAGTGCAATTGCCGCGCTGATGAAACGCATGCGGACCGAACCGGTGAAAACATTTGCTGTCGGTTACCAGGAAGCCGCTTACAGCGAGTTGTCGTATGCCAAACATGTATCGGAGGCTATCGGGACCAATCATCACGAAATTGTGATTGGGCCTGATGACTTCTTCAATGCGCTTCCCCGCTTAATCTGGCATGAGGACGAGCCCATCTCCTGGCCTTCCAGCGTCTCGCTATATTTTGTTTCTCGTTTGGCTTCTGAGCACGTCAAAGTCGTTCTGACCGGCGAAGGCAGCGATGAGTTGTTTGCCGGATATTACCGCTATCAGCACTACCTTTTTAATCGGCGTTGGGCTGACTTTTACAAGCTTGCGCCG
>CAXTWT010000060.1:0-8746 GCA_964247955.1 uncultured Bryobacteraceae bacterium | reverse complement strand
GTTCTCTCACAAATGCTCTACGCGGATCAGAAAACATATCTGGTTGAACTTCTTATGAAGCAGGATCAGATGAGCATGGCCTGCTCTATCGAGAGCCGGGTTCCTTTTCTCGACCACCCGTTTGTTGAGTTTGCTTCCCGAGTCCCCGAGCATCTTAAAATTCAGGGTAAAACCGGCAAGTTCATCGTCAAACGGGCCGTAGAAGATCTTCTGCCCCATGACATTATTTACCGCAAAAAGATGGGCTTTCCCACTCCGCTTCGGCAATGGTTCCGCGATGCTAAGTGTGAGCCTTTATTCAAGCAATTATTGAATAGAAAAGGGTTCTTGGCCGAGTACCTCGATCTCGACTACGTCGGAGACCTGATTGGGCGGCAGCGCAGCGGGACCGATGACGCGACGGATCGGATCTGGCGGCTTCTTAATCTGCACGTTTGGGGCGATATGTTTTTTAGAGGTAAACGCGACGAACACTGGGATGGGCTTCTGCAATCGCGTTTAACAAAGGCATTGGCGTGAAGATCCTTTGGGCAAAAACTGATTTCCTGCATCCAACAACGCGTGGAGGCCAGATCCGCACGCTGGAAATGTTGCGGGAATTGCATAAACGGCACGAGGTGCATTATGTCGCTTTTGACGATCTGCTCAATCCGGAAGGTCTCAAGCGTAGTTCCGAGTACGCCTCGTATTCGTACCCGGTTCCGCATAAGCTTGTGCCGAAGAATTCGCCCGCTTTCGCTCTGCAACTCTTAGAGGGCTTGCCCTCTCGCATTCCGGTTGCCGGAATGCGTTACCGTTCAACAGCCATGCGGGACACCATCACGAAGATCGTCTCCGCCAACAACTTTGACGCGAAAGTCTGCGATTTTCTTTTTCCCAGCATCAACATCGCTGACTTGCGCGCCTGGACACTGTTCCAGCACAATGTGGAATCTGTTATCTGGGAGCGACATGCCCAAAGTGGAAAAACGGCGGCGCACCGGGCTTATTTCAAGCTGCAAGCGAAACGCATGTTGCAGTGGGAACGGGAAGTTTGCCGGGCCGTCGCTCAAGTGATCGCAGTTTCCGAAACTGACGAGAAGATGATGAGGTCGCGTTTCGGCATCGAGGAAGTGTCATCTGTGCCGACCGGCGTCGATGTGGATTACTTCCAAAAACCGGAGTCTTCCTCGGATCTTTACGATCTGGTGTTTGTCGGCTCCATGGACTGGATGCCGAACGTCGATGGAATGCAATGGTTTCTCACCAACGTCTTTCCGCTGATTCGCAGAGAGAAGCCCGATTGCCGGTTAGCTATTGTCGGGCGCAATCCGCCGCAAGTATTGCTGGACGCGGCGAAAGATCCTGGCATCACGGTTACCGGTACGGTGCCGGATGTTCGTCCTTTTCTTTGGCAATCGGCGCTGTCGATTGTGCCGCTGCGGGTGGGCGGCGGAACGCGGTTAAAAATCTTTGAAGCGATGGCGGCCGGCACGCCTGTGGTTTCAACTACCATCGGCGCGGAGGGGCTTCCTGTGCGTCATGGGGAGACGATTCAAATCGCCGATGAAGCGCAGAGGTTCGCAGCGGAATGCTTGCAGTTGCTTGCTGCTCCGCACCATCGCCAAAAGATGGCGCGTCAAGCGGCAGATTTGGTCATTCAAAACTACTCCTGGAAACAGGTGACAAAGGGTTTTGAAGGTACGCTGTTTTCATCGAAAGCAGTACATCTTAAGGCATGAGCACAGCACTGATTATCTTCTTTTTGAGCATCGCCTTTATTGCCTATGTTCTGATCGGGTATCCGGTGCTGTTAGCCATCTATGCCCGAATTTTCCCAAAGTTTATTGACAAGCAACTCTCCGCAACTGTCCGGCTCTCCATCGTTATTCCTGTCCGTAACGGCGCGCTCTGGATCGCGCCTAAGCTGAAATCTCTGTTCGCGTCAGAGTATCCGCCCGACCTGATAGACATCCTCGTCGTATCGGACGGATCGACGGATGGTACGGACGACATCGTTGCCAATTTCGAAGATCGGAGAGTTCGTCTCCTGGTGCTGCCTCCAGGCGGCAAGGCTACCGCTGTGAGCACGGCGCTGGAACAAGTTACCAGCGACATTGTGGTTCTGACAGATGTTCGTCAGCAGTTTGACCCGCAGGCTTTGGCTCGGCTCGTTGCCTGTTTCAAAGATCCGAGCGTAGGGGTCGTTACCGGCGAGTTGGTGATTCGGCAGGGGGCCAGTTCCGAAGAGTACAATACAGGACTGTATTGGCGTTATGAAAAGTGGATTCGGCGCAACTTGAATCGGGTGGATGCCATGCTGGGAGCCACGGGAGCAATCTACGCCATTCGGCGTGAACTCACCGCGCCTATTCCGCCTGAGATCCTGCTGGATGATGTGTACTTGCCCTTTGTCGCTGCTTTTCAGGGTTCTCGAATTTACTTTGAAGACACGGCAAAAGCTTACGACTTTCCGACATCCCTGCAATCCGAATTTCGGCGCAAAGTGCGTACACAAGCTGGAATTTACCAGATCATCACAAAGTTTCCTGGATTGCTTTGGCCCGGTAATCGGCGCTTCGTTCACTTCTTTTCACATAAGCTTGGCCGGTTGCTGCTTCCTTTCGCCATTATCTCTGTGCTTTGCTCCAGCTTTTTTCTCTCCGCGCCGTGGCGGGGTCTAGCGATTCTTGGGCAAGCCCTCTTTTACGGTGCTGGAATGGTTGATCCAATGATTTCAGAAAACACGGCGATCAAGAGATTAACAGCCATCACACGCGCTTTTCTTGTGCTGACTGCCGCTGCTTTCTGCGCTGTTGTTGTCTTCTTCCTGCCTGCTCAACGTCTTTGGAAAGAGACGCGAGTAGGAATGGCGAAGAAGTCTACTGTTTAAGCGCCTTGCTGAACCGGTGCTGCCCTGAAAGAAATTCCCCGCGAGCGCGATAGTGCAAGCAAACCCCAAAAAGCAGTCAGAACATACTGAAGCGCCTGCGCAAGAAGGATGTAGGCAATAGCATTCGTCCGGCTGAAGCCGAATGGAGTCAGCACGCTGACGGCTACAAACTGATAAATGCCGACATACCCAGGTGTGGATGGCAGGGCGCTGCCCAGCCCTAAACCGGTAATGAGCAGCAGTGCTACCGGCAGAGTAGTACTTAAGCCAAGCGCGTGCATTCCAATTAAAGTAGCGGCAGCATCCAACATCCAAATCGCCATCGTAATAGCCACAAATCCGGATAAGCGCTGCCAGTCATGGAAGGTTCTTAGTCCGATGTTAATTTGCTCTAAAACTTTAATCAGCTTGTCGCGAATCCCATGCGGAATAGGCAACCGCAGAATGATCCGATGCCACAGCTTTTCCAGCTTTGGAATCACAAGAATCGCTAAAGCGCCCATGAAGCCCAGAATGGCGAATGGCTTTGCTGCCCGATCAAACCAGCCGGGTTTAACAGACAACGTCAGCAGAACAACGGAACTGATAATGACAAGCGTAATAGCATCCGCCAACCGCTCCGTAAGCGCAGTTGTCAACACAAACATTCGCCCAAGCCCAGCCGAGGAACTGACCATCATGGTTCGGACAACTTCTCCCGCGCGGGCAGGCAGGAAATTATTCCCGAAGTAGCCGGCCGATGTGGCCCAGAACGCCGACCTAATACTGACCGGACCTTGCGAAAGCAATAAAATCCGCCACCGGTACGCCCTGAGAAACAAAGATACAGTATTTACCAGCAGCACAAATCCCACAAACCACCAAGAAGCACGCGAGAGAACCTGCCAGACCTGCGCCCAATCGATGCCTCGCAGCGAAAAATACAACAGCGCCCCGGCCAGAAGTAGAGCTATGAGCCAATAAGCGAAATGTACAGGCGGTCGGGAGGGTTTGGAACTTACAGCCTCACTCATGAACTTGTCCTGTGAACTAAGGTGCGCTCAATTGGTAAATTTGCTTTACTTTTCAATAACTTAAACACAAAATCATCTTCCATGGTTACGCTACATAGACCAAATTTTATTCCATTCTCAAACACACAAAGAATAACTTTGTGCGCAAAGTCAAGTTTGCTCAAAAGTACGTTCTTTTTATTCTTGCTATGTCTACAAAGGCTCTGAAGAAGTCTTTTGGCTGAACTTTTGACCCTGCCACATCAGTCCACATTTCAAGTGGATACTCATAAATTTTCCTTTCTAAGCTTCGTGGGTCATACAACCGCAGATAACGAGCGAGTATTTCCACGTCGAAAACCCACTTTGATAGAAACGGCTCTGCAAAAATGCTGCTGGTTGCCGGCGTAACTCGAAACAGCTTCGCTCCGCACTGCGTGTCGTAAATGGGAATTCGTAGCATCGTTGAAACAACTGTGGCGAACACTCTGCCCAGATAGTGTCGAGCGGGGCGGCGTTCAATATGACGCCCGCACAATTGAATACGGGCGCCGAACACCATTTCAATGTGGCTGTTTTCGTCAAGCACCTGCGCAAACCGTACAGCCGACTCCAGAGGCGTAGCTAGATCAGCGTCCCAGTAGCCGACCATCTCCGGCTTGCTATTCGAAAGAGCAAAAGTAATCCCCCGGCGGACCGCTTCCGCTTTGCCTGCATTGTGTTCGTTCACCACAATTTGAACCTGAGAGGGGTATTGCTGCTGAATTCTTTGAAGAACCTCCAAAGTTCCGTCACCGCTGCCGTCATCAACGAAAATCAGGCAAACATTTCCCGAAACGGCCAGAAATCGGCAGAATGCTTCTGGGTTCAGCCTTCGGGCTTCGTTATAGCAAGGAACAACAAGAGATATTCGAGATGGATATGCTGTCACTAATTCGCCAATAGCTTTTGCCCCGGATAAGGATAAAGTGAGTGTTTGGGGCAGAGGCCAATCTATGTAAGAGTCTAATTTTACAAGCAGGCCCAACAGCCGGTTTTCCGTGTTACAACATTTCCGAACTATTGTCCAATGAGGAGAGCAATCACGTGCCTACAACAGAAACGCAAACACTAGAAGACCTTTGCATCAATACTATCCGCTTTCTCTCGGCCGATGCCGTACAGCAGGCGAACTCGGGCCATCCCGGCATGCCGATGGGCGCTGCGGCTATGGCCTACGCATTATGGACAAAGTACCTGAAATTCAATCCCAAAGACCCGCTCTGGTTTGATCGCGACCGCTTTGTTCTTTCTGCAGGCCATGGCTCCATGCTGCTGTACAGCCTGCTTTACCTGACCGGCTATGATTTACCCTTGGACGAGTTAAAACGCTTCCGTCAATGGGGCAGCAAAACCCCCGGTCACCCGGAGCGCGGCCATACAGTAGGCGTGGAAGTAGCGACCGGTCCTTTAGGCCAGGGATTCGGCAACGGCGTGGGCATGGCGATGGCGGAGGCGTGGCTGGCGGCCCGTTTTAACCGTCCGGGGCATACCGTCGTTGACCACTACACCTACGCCATCTGCGGTGACGGAGACCTGATGGAAGGCGTGACGCAGGAAGCGGCTTCCCTGGCAGGCCATTTGCGGTTAGGCAAGCTCATTTACCTGTACGATGACAACCATATTTCCCTTGCCGGTGCGACCAGCCTTTGCTTTACAGAAGATGTCGCCAAGCGATTCCAGGCTTACGGCTGGCACACCCGTCACGTCAAAGAAGGCAACGACGTAGAAGATGTTGCGAAAGCGATCAGGGAAGCGCAGGAAGAAGTCAATAAGCCTTCGCTGATTCTGGTTCACACCCATATCGGCTACGGCAGCCCCAAAAAGCAGGACAGTTTTGAGGCGCATGGTAACCCGCTGGGTGACGACGAGTTGCTGGCGGCCAAAAAGGCGTTAGGCTGGGGCAGCCAGGAAAAGTTCTACCTTCCGCAGGATGCCGTCGACTTTTTCCGTAAAATCGGCGACGAGGGAGCGAAAAAGCAGGGCGAGTGGGCAAAGCGCTTTGACGCTTATCAGCAGGCGTTCCCCAAAGAAGCTGCCGAATTGGAGGGCATGATCGCCGGAAAGCTGCCGGACGGCTGGAAAAACGACCTGCCCAAGTGGAAGCCCGAAGATAAGCCGATCGCCACGCGCGCGGCGGGCGGGCAGGTGATGAACGCTCTTGCCAAGCACATCCAAAATTTGATCGGCGGTTCAGCGGACCTGAATCCTTCCACCAACACTGCCCTAAAAGGCGAAGGCGATTTCCAGCCCGGCGAGTACGTCGGGCCGAGCGCGCCGGGCGCGGTCGGCGGAGTATGGGGTTATGCCGGGCGCAATATGGCGTTCGGCGTTCGTGAGCATGCCATGGGCGCTGCGGTAAACGGCATGGCCGCGCACGGCGGCGTTCTTCCGTTCAGCGCGACATTTTTGGTCTTTTCGGACTATATGAAGCCTGCGGTGCGCTTGGGCGCGCTCAGCAAGCTGAAAGTGTTCTACGTTTTTACGCACGACAGCATAGCAGTGGGCGAAGATGGTCCGACTCACGAACCTATTGAACAGATTGCCGGCCTGCGCGCTATTCCGAATTTGGTGGTTTTGCGGCCTGCTGACGCCAACGAAACGGCGGAAGCTTGGGCGTTTGCGATTGAACATGATGGCCCAACTTTGTTTGCCTTGACGCGCCAAAACGTCCCGCATTTGGACCGCAGTAAAGCCAAGGATATCGCTGTGTCAAAAGGAGCCTATATTCTGGCCGAAGCCGAAGGCGGCGCGCCGGAGGTGATTCTGATCGGTACGGGTTCGGAAGTGGCTCTTTGCGCCAAAGCTTACGAGAAGTTGGCGGAGTATGGAGTGAAAGCCCGCGTGGTGAGCATGCCGAGTTGGGAACTATTTAAAGAGCAGGACGAAAGCTACCGTGAAAGCATTCTGCCCAAGAACATCAAGAAGCGCATAACGGTGGAAGCCGCTTCCACCATGGGATGGGCGCAATGGGCGGGCGACGAAGGCGTCATTATCGGCATCGACCATTACGGCGCGTCGGCTCCAGGAGCTGAAGTGATGAAGCAGTTCGGCTTTACGGCCGAGCATGTGACCTCTGCCGCCTTGCGTCTGCTGGGCCGCAACGAAGAAGCCGATAAGGAATACGGCAGTGATACTGCCAACGTCGCGCCTACTGCTCCCAGCGAAGGCCATTCGTAACGGAATTGAAACTGTCTTGCGCTCTGCGGTAAGCTCAATGAGTCTATATCGTTATGGCTTATCGCTTGAGCGCCGGGCAGCCTGTTTTCCAGGAAGTCCGCCGGATCTTCTTTGAAGAAATTGATTCTGCACGGGAACAGCTAGCAAATCACAAGGACAAAAATCGCGACGAAAGCGTTCATGAAGCCCGTAAAAGCGTCAAAAAGTTGCGCGGTCTTCTGCGTCTGATCACGCCGTTGATCGGCAAAGATACTTATCAAAAAGAGAATAAACAGTTGCGTGACATTGGGCGTAAGCTGTCGGAACTGCGGGATGCGCGCGCCGTCATCGAAATCTTTGAGGCGGTTGTAAAAGAAACCGAGCCGCAGAAGCTGCTGGGGGATGAATCGTTGCAAGCAATTCGCAGCCGGTTAGAAGCGCATAAATCCGAAACGGAGCAAAATCTCAATGTGGAGGAAACGCTCGGTTCCGCCGTTGCCGCTCTGGCAACTTTGCGCGAACACGTGAATAATTACGCGTTGAATGGCGAAGGATTCCAAAGCCTGGAACGGGGATTAAAGGATACATACCGTCGCGGTCGCAAAGCCATGGCGGAAGCGGAAAAGACGCCAATTCCCGAAGCTTTTCACGACTGGCGCAAGCGCGTGAAAGATCACTGGTACCACATTCGTCTCTTGGGCGATCTGAATACCGCCTTTATCAGCACGCGGGAAGATGACCTGAGAAAGCTGGAAACCTGGTTGGGCGATGACCATAACTTAGTGGTGTTGCGCGAAACGATTAATACAGATCGCGCCGGTTTCGGTCACCCCAAGCAGGTTCGGCGCTTTCTTGCTATTACGAAGGAGCATGGACAAGAACTGCGGGCAAAGGCTGAAGCGTTAGGCGAACGCCTTTACGGGTCGAAGCCGAAACAGCTTTTGAAAGAACTTGCCGGAGCGCGCGAAATCTGGCCGACGGAGCCAAATACCGTACAGGCTGATGCCCGAAAGGAGGACGCCCCATCAAGCAGAAGCCACTCCAGCATTGCGAGGCCCTCAAGGAAAAGGGCTGCGTCTGCGCCTTCACAACGGTCTCATGCGAGAAAACAGGCTTGATAGAAGTATGGGCTGCATCAGCTAAGTAGCAATTTGCTGTTTGGGTCTAGTCCGCACTCGCGTTACAACCAGCCGACTTACCTCGGACAGTAAGTCTTCAATCTGAAATGCGCCTTTTTGCAAGATGCGGCTGACATAACCGTTGAGCCTGAGCCGCTCATCGCTGGTGAGGTCCTTTGCCGTAATGACAATGATGGGAATGTTCCGTTTTTCCGGCTGTTGTCGCAAAGCGGAAACAAATTCGAACCCATCCATTTCCGGCATCATCAGGTCAAGAAGAATCACGCCCGGTCTTTGTTCCGCTACGGCATCCAGCGCCACGCGCCCGTTTTCTGCCGTTCGCACTTTCCAGCCCTCTCCTTCGAGCGCCCGGCGCAGCAACTCCCGCGCATCGGGGTCGTCTTCCACAATCAGCGCGGAATTAGCTGATTCCGTAGCGCGATACCGCATCAAGACCGACAGGAGCCTTTCGCGGTCAATGGGCTTGCTGAGGTAATCTGTCGCACCCAGCGTGTAGCCCCGGTTCTGATTATCGTTAATCGTCAACATGACCACGGGAATGTCGC
>CAXTWT010000059.1:15520-19207 GCA_964247955.1 uncultured Bryobacteraceae bacterium | reverse complement strand
CCGATATAGTTATGCTGCGCGTAAGTGGGCGTAACCGGCTGCGGGTTGAAGTAATCCGGATTTACGAAGTCCGTGTGCTGCGGGCTGACATGCACCGTAGCCGTCACAATCTGCCGTGGCGACAGGATGTAATCTACCTGCGAAAACGAATTGATCCATTGGCGCTTGGATTCGTTGAACGGGAAACCCAGGGTGCGGCTGGGGGTTTTCTCGAAGAAATACGTGAGCGAAGAGATAAAGTACAGGCGATTCGGAAGAATCGGCCCGCCGAGCACCGCCCGTGGCGTTTCATTGCGGATGCCGCGCATATGCCAGCTCCGAATCCGAAAGTCCGGAAACGGGTCATTCAGTTCCCCATGCCACTTTTCTCCGCCCCGCCGCGTTTCCACCGCCACCACGCCTGACGTGAAACGCCCGTACTGCGCCAGAAACGGCGTATTCAGCACGTTCACTGTTTCTACGCTGTCCACCGGAACCGTGGGGCCGAACTTGCCGGTAGCCGGGTCGGTCACATCCGTCTGGTTGACTACCAGGGCTGCGCGTTCTTCATTGTTGCCGTCAATCTTCAGTTCTCCCTGCGGACCCCGCACCACTCCCGGCACCAGCGGCAGCGTCTCCGTCACCGTGGGCGCATTGCCCGGAAGCGCCTTTACCTCGCTCGGGCGCAACTCGTTGTTTTCGGAAGCGCTTTGCTCAATGGCCGGAGCCTTCTCCACTACTTCCACGCTTGAATGCTGCATCTGCGGGGTCAGTACCAAGCTGATCTCGACGATTGACCCATCTTTGATCTCAATAGTACTAGTGCTTTCCCCGAATCCCGTTTTGTTGGCGCGAACTGTCCAGGACCCGCACGGGACGCTCTTAAAATCCGCGATTCCCGCCGAGCCGGTCGTTCCTATCTCCGTCCCTGTTGCCGTTGTATTCGGCGCGACCCGCACCTGAGCGTCAAAGATGGCGCTCTCCTGCGAATCCTTGACAAGAACCCGCAAGGCGCCTGGTTTACAGCCCTGGCCATACAGCGAAAGACCAGAAAAAAGGCAAAGCGCAAGCAAAGCCGCCCAGTGCGGAAGAAACCTGTTCTTCCAGCCGCTCTGCGCCAATAACAAGCCGACGCATACACTCCTCGCCATGCCCCGCCAACCCTGCATCATGTGATCCCCAAACCCGAGTAACTGGAACACAAGTGTACATCAGAAAGATTAGATTCGGCTGCGGCCCTAGTACTAAACTGCTGCTTCAACTGCGACTAAGGAAATGCCTGTTGTCTGGTAGCAGTTAAGGTGTGAAGGTGAAACGACGCAAGCCCGTTCACTCTTCGCGCAGCAGTGTTGAAGGATCAAGCGACAGCGCGCGTTGCGCCGGAATCCACGTAGCTAACAGCCCCAGGGACAACATCGCGAGAACCACGCCAGCCAAAACCAGCGGATCGCGCGGAGTGGCGTGATACACAATGGAGGCCAGCACCCGGCTTGCCAGAATGCCGAGGAGCAGCCCGGCTGCTGAACCAATAGCCAGCAGTTTGAAGGCCCGCCCCAAGGCGGCCTGTAACACTTCGGTCCGCTGTGCGCCAAGGGCCATACGAATGCCGAGTTCCCGCAGCCGCTTGCTGACCGAGTAAGCCGCCATGCCGAAGATGCCGGTAATGGACAGCATCGCGCCCATGATGCCCATCACGCCCAACGCCATCGTCGCCACACGCGAAGGAAACAGAGGAAGGTCCAGCCTTTTGTTCCAGCTTTCGATGTAAACAGGCAAGGCTGCATCCAAATTCCGCAGTGCATTCCTGATGGCGGCGGCGAGTTGCTGCCGATCCCGGTTCGAGCGCACCACCAGATTTGTCCCTGACGGCGCTTGCAGAATGGGAAAGAACATTGCTGGCAGCGGATCTTCAGTGAGGTTTCTATATTTTCCGTCTTCGGCGATACCTACCACTTGGACCCGTGTCCCATCCGGCATTTTGTAATGTTTGCCGATGGCGTTCGTTACAGAGCCGAAGAGTTTGCGCGCAAACTCCCGGTTGATCACGGCCACGCGCGGCGCATTCTTATCGTCATGCCACGTAAACGCCCTGCCAAACAGCAAGGCAGTGCCCGCCGCCTGGAAGTAGTTGGGCGAGATGCTGAACATGATGGGTATAGCCGCAGCTTTCGATTGTCTTAGATCCGTCGTTTTGTCCGTAAAGACAGGCGACTCGTCCCAGCTCCCAGTGATTAATGGCGGCCAACTAATCAATCCGACAGACTTTACACCGGGAGTCGCCTCAATCGTATCGATCACGCGCCTTTGCATGATAGGGAAAGCATCGCCGAAGTAACCAGCCATGTTCAGATCGATTTCAATCACCATGGCATTCTGCGGTTCAAAACCGAAATTGCTGTGCAGCGAGCGCACCAGTCCACGCACCGCCACCATCGAAGCAGTCACCAGCACAGCGCAAATGGCAATTTGCATGCCGAGCAACAGCTCTCGGACTGTCATGCGCCGCCCACCCGTCGTTCTTGCTCCCGACTTGATGACTTCATACGGATTTGTGCGGAACACCTGGCGTACCGGAACGAGACCGAACAGAAGTCCGCTCACCAACGCCAATACCAGAGCCACTGCATAGACCGTTGCATCCGGGTTCACGGGCATATGAATGGGGAATCTGGCTACCGGCTGCCACACGCTCAAGGCGCGCAACAGCGCGACACTGCCCAGGAGTCCGGCGGTGCCACCGACAAGTGAAATCAGCAGCGCCTCCGCCAAGAGTCCCCGAAGAATGCGGTGGCGGCTCGCTCCCAATGCGAGTCGCAGAGCAACTTCCCGCCCACGGTCGGCTGCGCGCGCGGCAAACAGGCTGCCCAAGTTGGCGCAGGCCGCCAGCAGAATTAATCCAGCCAGCAGCATCAACCCGGTGAGAAAGGCCCGCGCCGGGCGGCCCACGAAGTCGCCATACAAACCGGGACGCGCTAAGGTGAACGTCCTTTTATCATCGACTTTGGGATACGTTTTTTCCAGGTAGGAGCCAATCGAGTTCAGATCGGCGGTCGCCTGCGCCGGAGTGACTCCGGTTTTTAGATGTCCCATTGTCATAAAAATCGAACTGCTTCCGCGATCGTTGAGGAAACTCAAACCTTTCATCTGCTCCGCATTGACCATCGGTATCCAGAGATCGGGAAAGAAAAACAGCAAAGTTCCGTGAAACTCGGGCGGCGCGACACCGATGATGGTGAAAGAATGCTTATTTAGCCGGACCGTACGGCCCACCACACCCCGATCCTCTAGAAAATGGCTCTGCCAATAGGCATAGCTGAACACGACATACGGCGCGCTGTTGGGGCCATGCTCATCAGAGCGGTGAAAGAAGTGGCCCAGATACGGCTGAATGCGCAACGCATCGAAGTAGTTCCCAGTCACTTGCACGGTCCAGACGCGGGATGAATTTTCGCCCGTGTCCAGTCCTGCCTCATCAATGTTATAAGCTGCCAAGTCTTCAAAGCTGCGGTTGCGATCCCGCAAGTCGAGGTAGTCGGGATACGATTGAGTCGAGGAAGCCTCGTTTCCATGCTGGATTGCGTACAGACTCTCCGCCTGCGGCACATTGAGGGGACGCAGAATCAGCCCGTTTAACACACCGAACACCACGGCATTAGCACCGATCGCCAGCGCCAGTGTTAAAACGGCGACAACCGTAAAGCCGGGAGA
>CAXTWT010000059.1:11473-15420 GCA_964247955.1 uncultured Bryobacteraceae bacterium | reverse complement strand
CCGGGAAGAAGCTGGGCTTGATCGGGCATGTATACTCCTAAGCTAATAAGGAGTCTAACCAATCTTTCCTAAGCTGTCAAGGAGGAAATAAAAACCAGGCAACCCTTCACGGAACAACCACGGTATCGGGATCAAACTTGCCTCTAGGCAGTTGCATGCCCAGTCCTTTCAGGCAATCCACAATGACTTGCGAAATCACTACGTTGCGGAACCATTTTTTATTGGCTGGTACCACGTACCACGGGGCATAGAAAGTGCTGCACTTGCCGATTGCTTCTGCGAACACAGTCTGGTAGTCGTCCCAGTATTGGCGCTCTTTTAAATCGCTGGCGCTCATTTTCCAGTTCTTTGCTTTGTCGTGGATGCGGCTTTCCATGCGCCGCTTCTGCTCATCCTTGCTGATGTGAAGGAAAAACTTGAGAATGTGAACGCGATTTTCCGAAAGCATCTCCTCAAACGCGTTGATCTGGTCGTAGCGTTTCTTCCAAACCTCCGGCGGCACAAGGTTGTGAACGCGCTCCACCAGCACGGACTCATAATGCGAGCGGTTGAAAATTCCAATCATCCCGACCGGCGGCACGGCTTTATGAATGCGCCATAGAAAGTCGTGGTCCAATTCCTCCGGTGTCGGAACCTTGAATGCTGTCACGACGCAGCCCTGCGGATTGACGCCGGTAAAGATATGGCGGATCGTGCCATCCTTGCCGCCCGCGTCCAGAGCTTGCAGCACGATCAGCAAAGCATGCTTACTCTCGGCATACAGCAGAAGCTGAAGATCCGAAAGATGTTTGCGCAGTTTGAGAAGCTTTTCTTCCGCTTCACGCTTATCCGCTACGCCTGTTGTGTCGTCCGGATCGTAATCCGTGAGTTTTACCTTTGTGCCGGGAGGAACGAGAAATCGTTTGGTGCTGATTGCTGTTTTCATGGAAAACTTATACTCATCTTGTTACACTCGCTGGAATGCGATGGCTTAAGGCATGTAGTTTGGCGTGTTTGACACTGATTTTAAGGGCACAACCGCCGCCGGTTGCCGCAAAACGTCCGGTAACTGATGTGTACCACGGAGTGGCGGTCATTGATAATTACCGCTGGCTGGAGGATGCCTCGAATGCGGAAGTGAAGAACTGGGTAACGGAAGAAAACCGCTATACGCGCGAGATCCTCGACCGTTCGCCCCATCACGAGGCGCTAAGGGCGGAAGTGAACGCGGCGTTCCAAAATCACAGTATTTTGTACAGACAGTTGCAATGGGCTGGAGGAAAACTGTTCGGCTTGCGGTTCAGCCCCGGTCGCCAACAGCCGGAACTGATCGCGCTTCCCTCGCCCGGAAGCGAGCGGGCGGATGTCGTTTTTGATCCGCAGACAGTGAGTGCGAAAGGTCAGGTTTCGATTGATTTCTTCCAGCCCTCCCACGACGGGCGCTTGGTGGCGGTATCGCTCTCGCGCCTTGGCAGCGAGTCCGGTGACGTGCATATTTTTGAAACCGGAACGGGGCGCGAAATGCCGGACGATCTCATTCCCCGTGTTAATAGCGGCACAGCGGGCGGAAGCGTAGCCTGGAACGGTGAGAATACAGGTCTTTATTACACTCGCTGCCCGCGAGGCGATGAACGTCCTCCGGCTGACCGGGACTTTTACCAACAGATTTACTTTCACAAACTCGGTACGCTGGCAGCGAACGACACCTACGAGGCGGGTCGTGATTTCCCCCGTATCGCAGAGATACAACTGGAAGCGACGGATGACGGCCACTACGTTGCGGCAACCGTGGAGAACGGCGACGGCGGAGATTACTTTCATTTGCTGCGCACAAAAAACGGCTGGGTACGCCTCACCCGCTATGCAGACCAAATCTCGTCGGTGCGGTTCGGATCTGATAACTCGCTCTACTTAATATCAAAACAGGGCGCGCCGATGGGCAAGCTGCTGCGATTGGCGAATCCTTCCGAACCGATGGGCGCAGCCAAAACGATTGTGGGGGGAAGCGGCGTCACAGTCACCGAAGTGGCGGCCACGAGGGATCGGGTCTACGTGGCGGATCTGGTGGGCGGCCCTTCTCAAATCAGAACATTTACGCCGGAAGGCAAGTTCCTGGGCATCGTGCCTTTAGAGGGGGTCGTCTCCCTGAGTGATCTAGCGCGCCGGAGATGGGGTGCTTTTTAGTCAGCGAGGCTATATTCAACCAACGGCGTGGTTTCTCCTATCAAGCCAATCGAACAGCCCCAAGCTGCTGCCGGCAGTCTCACCCCCGCCCGCGACCCGGTACGACGATGCCGAAGTCATTCGGGATTTTGCCGTTTCGAAAGACGGCACGCGGGTGCCGCTTAACATCATCCGACGCAAAGGCGTCAAACTGGATGGTGCTCATCCGGTTCTTATGACCGGTTACGGAGGCTACGGAATCAGTCAAACGCCAGGTTCCAATGTGACGTTTCGTGTTTTGCTCGATCACGGATTTGTTCTGGTGGATACAAACTTGAGAGGCGGAAGTGAGTTCGGCGAAAGATGGCATCTGGCGGGCAATCTGACGCACAAGCAAAATGTGTTTGACGATTTTTACGCCTGTGCGCAGTACATGGTGTCGCACCGGTACACGACTCCGGAGCGGTTCGCCATTATGGGCGGAAGCAATGGCGGCTTGTTAATGGGCGCGGCGCTCACGCAGCATCCTGAGATGTTCCGTGCCGTGATTGCCTTTGTCGGCATCTACGACATGCTGCGCTTTGAGCTGTCCCCGAACGGCGCTTTTAATGTCACCGAACTCGGAACCGTAAAAGAGCAGAGCCAGTTCAATGCCCTGTTCGCTTACTCGCCGTATCACCATGTGGCGAAAACAAAACCTACCCGGCAGCGATCTTTCTGACGGGCGATAATGACCCGCGCGTAGACCCGGCCAATTCGCGCAAAATGGTGGCGCAGCTTCAGGCTGTTGGACACTCGAAAGGACCGATTCTGCTGCGAACTACCAGCGAGGCCGGGCACGGAATCGGGATCGCTTTGAGCGAAATAGCCGCGCAGTATGCGGATGCGTTCAGTTTTATGTTCGATCAACTCGGTGTGAAATGACAACGATCTGGAACGCCATGATACAACGTGTCCATATGCGTCGTTTCGTCTTATGGACGTTTTGCCTTGTCTTTATGCTTCCCCCGGTCTGGTCGGCGGAAGATCAGCAGTTGGAAATACTCCACCGGATCAAAACGGAAGCTTTCGATAATTCGAAAGTGATGGACACACTATCGTACCTAACCGATATGTACGGGCCGCGCCTGACCGGCTCGCCTGAGTTCGAAGGAGCGGCAAACTGGGCGCTGTCGCAGTTGAAAGAGTGCGGTATTACCAATGTCCATGAGGAAAGGTGGGGACCGTTCGGCAGAAGCTGGTCGCTCGAAAGCTTTACGCTGGAAATGACGGCCCCGCGTTACTCGCACCTGGTAGCCGTGCCGCTCGCCTGGAGCGAGAGCACAAAAGGCGTGCAGTCCGGCGAAGCGATGCTGGCCCCGTTCCGCACGGAAGGCGTATTCGACATTGCCAAAAACCGGGAAGCTTTCGAGCATTATAAACAGCAGTGGAAAGGCAAGCTGAAGGGCAAAATCGTTCTGATTACGGAGTTGAGTCAGCCTAAGCCTAGCGAACAGCCGCTCTTTCACCGTTATACGGATACGGAGTTGGCGGACTTGGCGAAGTCGCCTGAGCCGACCATTAAGCGCAACATTTCGGCTGAACAGATCAAGATGCCGAACGATCCGGAGGAAGCCAATCACTATCTCGCCAGCTTGCCGAACTCGACCGTGGATCAGTTGCTTAACCAATACTTTGCACTGAGCCACGAGGAAGGCCGCTTCTTCCGCGAAGAAGGAGCATTAGCGGTCATCCAGGGCGACCGGCGCGCTCATAATGGGCTGATCTTTGCCGAACAGGCTGGTTCGGAGAAAAGCAGCGATCCC
>CAXTWT010000059.1:0-11373 GCA_964247955.1 uncultured Bryobacteraceae bacterium | reverse complement strand
GACAACGGAAGCGGACGAATCCGGGGCGTGTACCTGGAAGGAAACGATGCGGCTCGTCCCGTGTTTCAGGAGATGCTCGGGCCGTTCCGCGATCTCGGCGTGACAACGGTAACGCTGAGACACACCGGCGGAACGGACCACCTTTCCTTTGATGACGTGGGCCTGCCCGGTTTTCAATTCATTCAGGACCCGCTCGATTACTTCACGGTGACGCATCACTCCGACATGGACACCTACAGCCACGCGATCCCGGAAGACTTGATGCAGGCATCAGCGGTCATCGCCACGCTGGTCTACGATATTGCTAACCGCGAAGAAATGTTTCCTCGCAAGGCGCTGCAAACGGCAGCGGCTGTTGCAAAGTAGTGAGTGTATACCAACGCGCTCATTAACGAAAAAAGCCCGTACTTACGACAGCATGCCCACAATCCGGTGAACTGGCTGCCTTGGGGCCCCGAAGCCTCCGAGAAAGCCAAACGGGAAGATAAACCCATTTTCTTGTCCGTCGGCTACTCCACCTGTCACTGGTGCCACGTGATGGCGCATGAGTCTTTTGAAAGCGAGGCCATTGCGGAAATTTTGAACCGAGACTTCGTCGCGGTTAAAGTCGACCGCGAAGAGCGCCCGGACGTGGACCGGATCTACATGCTTTTCGTGCAGGCTTCCACGGGAAGCGGCGGTTGGCCGATGTCGGTATTTCTCACGCCGGACTTAAAGCCGTTCTTCGGCGGCACCTACTTTCCGCCCGGCACGCGCTACGGCCGTCCCGGCTTCCGTGACCTCCTGCTGCATCTGGCGCAGGCGTGGAAAGGAGAGCGGTCGAAGATCGAAGAGTCAAGCGTAAGTGTAACGGATCAACTGCGCGGCCTGACACAGGCGTCCATAAACGCGTTCAAGCCGGACCGCGAGTTGTTCAACAAAGCCTTCTGGCAGTTTCGGCGCAGCTTCGACGGGGAATGGGGCGGCTTCGGCAGTGCGCCGAAGTTCCCGCGACCGGTCATCTTGAACTACCTGCTGCGGTATTTCGCGAGGGAAAAAGAGGAAGATGCGCTGGAAATGGTAACGAAGACCCTGCGCGCGATGGCGGCGGGCGGCATGCACGATCAGCTGGGCGGCGGGTTTCATCGTTACTCCGTGGATGAACGCTGGTTCGTTCCGCACTTCGAGAAAATGCTGTACGATCAGGCGCAGCTTGCCGTCTCGTACGTCGAAGCTTATCAAATTACTAAGGAGCCGGTCTTCGTCCAGACCGGGAAGGACATCTTCGCTTATCTGCTGCGGGACATGACTGCGGAGAGCGGCGCATTTTACTCGGCGGAAGATGCCGATAGCGCCGACCCGGAAGACCCGTCAAAGCATGGCGAGGGCGCATTCTACATCTGGCGGCAGAGCGAAATCGAAGAACTGCTAGGCCCGAAAGCGGCCACATTTTGTGCCCACTTCGGCGTCGAATCGGACGGTAATGTGGAGCAGGACCCGCATGGAGAGTTCACCGGACGCAACATCTTGTTCGAAGCAAAACCGGCAGACGGCGCTTCGTTTGCAGAAGAGAAACAAGCTCTGTTTAGAAGGCGAGAGGGGCGTCCGCGTCCGCATCTGGATAACAAAATCCTGACCTCCTGGAACGGGCTGATGATCTCGGCGCTGGCGCAGGCATCCACGGTTTTCAGCGAGCCATCGTACCTCCAAGCAGCGGAGAAAGCGGCGGCTTTCCTGCTCGGAACGATGTATAACGCGCAATCCGGGAAACTCCTGCGGCGCTTCTGTGAGGGAGAAGCCGCTGTAGAAGCGTTCGCCGATGATTACGCTTTCTTTGCGGCGGCGTTGCTTGATCTGTTTGAAGCCGGCGGTCGCGCCGAGTACCTGCAAACAGCCGTCGATCTCTGCCGACGCGGACTCAACCAGTTCGAAGATACGGAAGCGGGAGGATTTTTCTCTACAGCGGAAAACGCGCCGGATATTCTCATGCGGATGAAGGACGATTACGACGGCGCAGAGCCGTCAGCAAACTCCGTGGCGACGGACCTTCTGCTCCGGCTCGCTCATCTGACGGGGGACGAGGAGTTCCGACAGCGGGCGGAGCGCGCCCTGCAATCGTTCGCACCCAAGCTGCAAACACAGCCGACGATGGCTCCGCAGATGCTCGTGGCGCTGGGCCGATGGCTGACGGAGCCTGAACAAATCGTCATCCGCTGCGCCAGTCTCGATGAAGAAATCCAATCGTTGCTCCGCAAAAAACGGGAATCATTCGCGCCTTTTGCAGCCGTGCTGCCCGTTACCGACGCGGCAGCCGCAGCTTTGCGGGAAACAGCACCCTTCTTGAGCAGCCTCGAACGCAAGGGAAAGCTGACAGTCTACGAATGCAGAAACTTTGCTTGCGAACTTCCGCAAGTGATCGATTAACCTTGCTACACTGTGGCCGATGGAAAACAAACAGGAATCATCTCGGACAACCACCCTGCAAGGCAAGGAATTTCGTTTAGTCGGTCCGGAGCTGAAGGCGGGCGACCCTGCTCCTGATTTCAGCGTTATTGACAACACGCTGCAAGGCATTGATCTGGCGGCAACCGGGAGCGGCGTGCGCATTTTCAGCGTGGTTCCCTCACTTGACACTCCGGTTTGCGACGCGCAAACCAAACGCTTTGAGGATGAGTCAGGCCAATTAAAGGATGTAAAGATTTACACAGTCAGCATGGATCTGCCGTTCGCGCAAAAACGCTGGTGCGGAAACTATGGAATTAATAAGATCATGATGTTATCGGATCACCGAACGGGATCATTTGGCGAACACTACGGAACTATGATTTCCGACTTACGGATTGAGTCGCGGGCCATCTTCGTTGTTGACGGTGAAAATAAGATTAATTATGCGGAGTACGTCAGGCAGGTCAGCGATCATCCCAATTATGAGGCTGCTCTGTCAGCCGCTAGGGAGGCAGCGTCGAAACAGTAACATTCACGCCAATACAGGCTTGGAAAAGTTCCCTTAACTGGCGACGCGGCAGGCACCCGCCGCTGCCGCTCTCCGTTGGGACGCTGTTGTCTTTCCGGCACCCTCTGGGAGAGTGGCGGTAAGAAACCAGAAGTCCTCAATCGCTCGAACCACGCTGATGTACTCCTGCAAATCACCCGGCTTTGTAATGTAGCAATTTGCGTTCAGAGCGTAAGCTTGCGCAATATCCTCGTCAGCTTGCGAACTTGTCATCACGAGTACGGGGATTTGTTTCAGGCCGGGGGACGTTTTTACTTCGGCCAGGACCTCACGCCCATTTTTGCGCGGAAGATTTAAATCGAGAAGCACCAAATCCGGACGGTTCGCACTACCCTCTTCCGTGGAGCGAAGATAATCCATTGCTTCCACCCCGTCTTGTGCCACCGTAATTTGAACCGGAATGGGAGTCTCTTTCAGAGCCTCACGGATAAGCCGAACATCGCTTGGGCTATCTTCTACCAGTAATATTCTTAGGAACTTCATGATCTACCACCAGCGCTGACAGTTGTATGTGCAACTGAACCGCCAAAGTGTTAAGTAGTTGTTCCGGCGTAATCTCGATGCGCCATTTCTAGTACAAGTTCACTAGATAAGGCGGTAATAAGTAGTTACTTAACTTGCACTGTCAGGAAAAATGCACACGGCGTTCTCCAGGAAAGCGCGAAGCATTTGACAGGCCCATAACGTCTTTCTTATCATTTACATTGCGTTGTTCCTCATAGCGGAGAAAGACACGGGCAGCCGTTCCGATGGAGGAGCAGACGGTTTTGGGAGGCTTTCTGATAAAGCTGGATATCATTAATGAAGTCGTGAACCGCACTGGCATCACGAAAACAAGAGCTGAGATGGCTGTTGAAACAGTATTTGAGACGATGAAGAAAGCACTCAGCGAGGGTGATCGAATTGAACTGCGGGGGTTCGGCATTTTTAACGTACGGCCGCGAAAAACAGGTATCGGGCGAAATCCGAGAACCGGAGCCGAGGTGGCCATCCCTCCGGGTAAGGCGGTTCGTTTTAAGCCTGGTAAAGAACTGCAAACATTGCAGTAGGGTCGATGTCTGAGCCGGTGTTCACAAACCGGATCTCCCCACAAGCGTTTGATGGGAAACCGGAACATTGGCTGCCCGGTTTTGAACAAAGCCAAAGGAGGGTCCGCAAGTATTCCTGGCCACGCTCTCCGTTATGGAATATTGCGCTCTTTTTATTGACTCTGGCTTCCACCACTGCCTTTGGATGCGCCCTTGAGCTAAGCTTCCGGGGAGGGCGCACGCTGGATGACGAAAGCCTCATCAAAGGCTATCGGCTGCTGTTTCACTACGACGGAAGGGTCTGGACAGGGTTAGCGTACTCTTTGCCGCTGCTGTTGATTCTCCTATTCCATGAGTTCGGCCATTACTTCGCTTGCCGCCGATGGAAAGTCCAAGCAACGCTGCCCTACTTTGCGCCTTCGCCCACGCTGCTTGGAACTTTGGGCGCATTCATCTCGATCCGCTCCCCCATTTATCAAAGACGGGCATTGTTTGACATCGGCATATCAGGTCCGGTCGCCGGGTTTGCCGTTCTGCTGCCGTTTCTATGCTGGGGAGTTTGGCACTCGCGGGTGCTTCCGGGCGCTGGAACGCACGGCTTACTTTCGTTTGACGCGCCTTTACTTCTCCGAATGCTGGAAGGATGGCGATTTCCCGGCATTGCGCCGCGCAACATCTGCCTTCACCCTACGGCCATGGCGGCTTGGGCCGGCCTGCTGGCTACAGCCATTAACCTGCTGCCGGTCGGACAACTCGACGGCGGCCACATCCTGTATGCAGTGTGGGGAGCGCGTGGACATGCCGTTGTGTCACGAGCCGTTATCGCCTTGCTGGCAGTAGCCGGCATTTTTTATCATGCCTGGTGGATCTGGGCAGTCGCCATGTTCCTGTTTCGCCGCCATCCCTTGATTTACGATGCCGAAGCACTGGGGAAAAGGCGTCGGTGGCTCGCGGTGGCAGCCGTCATTTTCCTCTTGCTTTCGTTCTCGCTTGTGCCGGTGCGTGTCGGCTCCTAGCGCGCCCATGAAGATTTCGGCAACAATCATTACGTTCAATGAGGAGCGGAACGTGGCGCGCGTGATTGAAAGCCTGCGCTGCTGCGATGAGATCCTGGTGCTTGACAGCGGATCGAACGACCGCACCGTGGAGATCGCAGCCAAGCTGGGAGCGCGTGTTGTCGAGGCGTCCTGGCACGGCTATGCGGCGCAAAAAAATATTGCGGCGGAGTTGGCAGCTCATGATTGGATTCTGGCGCTCGATGCGGACGAGAGCTTGAGCGAAGCGCTGGAAGCGGAAATCTGGCACATTAAAAAAGCAGGTCCTAAATTCAGCGGTTATACAATGCCGCGATTAGCCCAATATCTGGGCCGCTGGATTTTGCATAGCGGCTGGTACCCGGACCGCAAAGTCAGGCTGTTCGACCGGCGGAAGGCGAAATGGGTGGGTGAATTTGTGCATGAGTCCGTGACTGTGAAAGGGCCGGTAGGACATTTAAAGTCAAACTTGCTCCATTTCACCTGCGACTCGCTGTCAGAACACCTGCGTTCCATGGACAGCTACACCACTCTGGCCGCGCAGGAAATTGCTTCGCGGGAGGAGCCTATCGGCATCGGGAAGCTGCTTCTTAATCCGCCCTGGACCTTCATTCGAACGTACTTCCTCAAATTCGGTTTCTTGGACGGCGTGGAAGGCTTGGCGATTGCATACATGGCGGCTTTGTACAACTTTGTGAAGTATGCCAAGGCACGGGATATGAGTCCCGGCCGAAAAGTATAGTGCGGATTGTTCATATCGATACTGGATCGGAGATGCGGGGTGGACAACATCAAGTGCTGCTGCTGCTGCGCGGATTGCAGGAGCGAGGCTACGAACAGGTTCTACTCGCGAACGAGCAAAGCCCGTTGCGGCAGGAGGCGAAAGCGTCAGGACATCAGGTGTTTCCCGCAACGTTGTTTGAACTTTGGCGCTGGTCGAGGCTCTCGAATGCCGTTGTACACGCCCATGATGCGCGGGCTCACACGTTGGCGGCGCTTGTGCCTGGGGTCAGGCTCCTTGTTTCGAGAAGAGTGGCTTTTCCAGTAAAACGCTCATTTCCCTCGCAGTGGAAGTACCGCAGAGCAAGGCGGTACTTGGCGGTGTCCTGCTTTGTGCGTGATGTGTTGATCGCTGCCGGTATCAGTCCGGAAAAGATTGACGTGGTTTATGACGGCGTGGAGACCCCGGCGGGCGAGGCGGCGCAGTGGAATCCCGAGCTTCCGGTTGTGGCCTTGGCGTCGGATGATCCGGGCAAAGGCCGTGATCTTGTCACTCAAGCCGCAGCGTTGGCGGGTGTCGATGTGGTCTACAGCCGCGATTTGCTTTCCGATTTACGGCGCGCATCCGCCTTTATCTATCTCACAAGATCGGAGGGCCTGGGGTCGGCGGCATTACTGGCTATGAGCATGGGAGTGCCGGTAATCGCCAGCAGGGTAGGAGGTTTGGCGGAAGTTTTCGTGCATAAAGAATCGGGGCTGTATGTCGACAATGATCCGGAGGAAGTTGCCGGGTCCATACAACTGCTGCGGAGCAATCTGCAACTGGCGCAGCGTTTGGCAAAGGGAGGCCGGGAGCGCATTCGGGAACGCTTTACGAAACAACAGACCATCGACAACACGCTGCGCGCTTACGAGAGGGTGCTTGCCGGATAGTCTCCTTATATCGGCAGCCGCCCTTGTCGGTTTGCTCATCGGCAGCTTCCTGAACGTCTGCATCTATCGGGTGATGCGCGACCTTTCCGTGGTAAGTCCCAGGTCCTTCTGCCCGCAATGCGAAAGCCCGATTGCCTGGTACGACAATGTGCCGCTGCTTAGTTTTTTTATTCTGCGGGGTAGATGCCGCCGGTGTTCCCATCGGATTTCCTGGCGCTATCCTTTTACGGAAGCGCTCACGGCTGCCGCTTTTGCCGCTGTGGCGGGCCGGTATGGACTGACTTGGGCCTCGCTCAAATGGACCGTTTTCGAATCCCTGCTGATCATGCTGTTTTGGACGGATCTTGAAGAGCGCCTTCTGCCGGATGAGTTCACCATCGGAGGAGCGATAGCGGGCGGCGCTTTCTCCTTATTCGTTCCCGTGCCGGGCTTGCTGGGCGAACTCTTGTTGGGAGACCGCAGACCGGTATGGCAGTCGCTGTTCAACATGACAGTCGGGGCGGCGCTGATTGCCGGACCAATTTGGCTGCTGGGCCTCCTCTATGCAAAGCTCCGCAAGCGGGAAGGATTGGGATTCGGCGATGTCAAGCTGTTGGCAATGCTTGGGGTATTTTTAGGCGCGGACGGGGGCCTTCTGGCGCTGCTCATGGGGGCAGTCAGCGGATCAGTTTTAGGCGTTGCTTATATTATTTTGACCAGAAAAGAGGCCAGAAGCTACGAGCTTCCATTCGGAAGCTTTCTTTGCGCCGCCGCTGCTTGCGTTCCCTTTATCAATCTATGAGAACACTTTCTGATAAACCCTGAAAATAGTGGGTCTTGAGGTACTATGGAGCTTGACTCAATGAAGGAATTGTTTCAAGCGCTTACCCCCGGTGAGCGCGACTGGCGGATAGCCACGCAGCTTGATCCTACCCGCCTACCCGCCCACGTGGCCATTATCATGGATGGAAATGGACGCTGGGCCCGACAACGAAATTTACCCCGCATTATGGGTCATAAGGCGGGAGTGACTGCGGTGCGCACGACCGTAGAAACCTGCGCTCAACTTGGCTTGGAAGCGCTTACTCTTTACGCATTTTCGGTTGAAAATTGGAAACGTCCTCGGCATGAGGTCGAAGGTTTGTGGCGATTGCTGCGGTTTTACCTGCGTAACGAGCTTTCGACTCTGATGCGAAACGATATTCAGCTCCATGGCATCGGCAGGCTGGAGTCGCTGCCCGATGTTGTTCAAAAAGAGTTGCGGTCCGTTATGGATAAAACGGCGGCAAATCGCGGCATGCGCCTGAACTTGGCAATCAATTACGGCGGCAGAACAGAGCTGGTTGACGCAGTGAACGCCATTCTTGAAGATGCAAAGCTTGAAGGCAATGTGGACGCTCTGGAAATTACGGAAGAGTGCATCAGCAATCGTCTGTATACAAGCGGTTTGAAAGATCCCGATCTTCTGATACGGACCTCGGGAGAGATGCGGATCAGCAACTTTCTCCTGTGGCAGATTGCTTATGCGGAACTCTACGTGACGGATACGCTTTGGCCTGACTTCAAACGCACTGATCTTCTGGAAGCTATTTTCGATTTTCAGAGTCGGGAAAGACGCTTTGGAGGCTTAGCGCGAGGAGCAGCCCTGCCGGAAGAGAGCGCAGTTTATCTGCTGAATGAAGAAGTGCTGGAACTTCCGCTTGCCTGATAAGATCGCTGCGCGAAACTAAACTGCTATGAAGCGCCTTCTGACAGCGCTGGCGCTGATTGTTTTTGCTGTTTATCTGGTTTTTTTCGCTCCCTCCTTTGTGTTTATCGGAGCCGCGCTAGGTGTGGGACTGCTCTGTTACTGGGAGTTCTCGGGCTTAGTGGCGGCTCACGAGATGAGCCGTCCCGGAATGGTCGGCGTTTTTTTTGGCATTACCATCATTTTCTGGCCCCGGCAAATTCTCTGGGTGAGTTCGCTGCTTCTTGCTCTACAGTTAGTTCTTCTTCTCCGAAAAGCGAATCTGCGCGAAATCGTCCCGCAAGCGGGTTCTGTTATGCTGAGCGCCTTTTACGCGTTTGTTCCCTGGCGCTTAGCTGTAGACCTGCGGCAGCGAAGTATTCATCTGCTGTTTTTTGTCCTGGCGCTCAACTGGGTGGGCGACTCGGCAGCTTACTATTTCGGACGCCAGTTCGGCAGACACAAATTAGCTCCGGTGATTAGTCCGGGCAAGAGCTGGGAAGGCGCTATCGCATCTGTTATAGCATCTGCGGTTTTTGGCTTACTTTACTTGGGCAATACGCTACCTTCTCTGCCGCTTTATAGTGTGATCGTTATAGCGGTTCTGGGCAACATCGCCGGTCAGCTAGGCGATCTAGTTGAGTCATCCATTAAACGCGGAGCAGGTCTCAAAGATAGCGGAAACCTGCTGCCCGGACATGGCGGAGTTCTAGACCGACTCGACAGCAGCATGTTTGCCATACCAATCATCTACTCGCTTTATATCCTGCTTACTTCTTCCTTGTTAAATCATGATAAGTAATTAAGAATAATTACTTAAATAGTGGCTATTTACTAAACACCTCTCGTTAAATTGCTAAGCAAGGATAGAAAAAGAAACCTGCTTTGCAGCAGCCTCATCATTGAATAAGGGGTTACTAAAGCTGCATCAGACTTTCAAGCTACAGCTTAGTTTTTTCCAAATAGTTTAAGTTTTTGTTCGTAATTAAGATTTTGGTGAGGAGTTAATATATGAAAAAATTATTTGTTCTGGGACTTTCACTATTTTGCGCAGGTGCTTTGTTCGCGCAAGATCAAGACGAGGGTCATTGGCCGGTTACGCTGGGCTTGAAAGGCGGTGCGCCAATTACCGGCATGTTCAGCGCCAGCAACACGGGCATACTGGGACCAAATGTACTTGGCAGCGGCAATGGGCAGACGCCCGGTTCAAACTTTTCGGCCCATACCCCGCGCTACATCGTAGGTGCAAGTGCTGAGTTCCGTGTTCCTTTTCATCACTTGCGTTTTGAGGTGGATGGGCTGTATAAGCGCGGCGGGTTCGACAGTGCTTTGCCTTTTGGGAGCGCCATCGCTTATCGGCCGACAACTTTTAACCAGTGGGAGATTCCCGGCCTGTTCAAGTACAACACTTCGCTGGGCCACTTCCGCCCGTTTTTTGATTTCGGCGCGTCGTTCCGGCATATCTCTTCCATTACGGAGACGGCCTTCATTCCCGGTAACTTTCAAGCCGTTTACAACGATAATTCGATAGCCATGCACAATCGAAATTCTTTTGGCGGGGTGGCTGGCTTCGGCACGACCTTCAAAAAAGGGCCATTTGAGTTGACTCCGGAAGTACGGTACACGCGCTGGGCTAATCAAGCGTTTGCCAACGCGGGTGGCTTGCGAACCAATCTGGATCAGGGCGACGTTCTGCTCGGTATTGCTTTTTAGTTTGCTCTAAAGGGCGAGATGCTGAGGGATCTGCTATAAATGCAGATCCCTTTTGTGTTTAATGAATCGTTCGAGTTTTGCGATTCATATAATCCATCAACAGATAATTACCCAATGTGTAAGGCGTCGTGAAGTACGCTTTGCCGGAGCACATTTGCGTGACTTTCTGAACGAACTGAATCAAGCCGTAATCGCTGGCAAGCATAAAGGTGTTGATCAAGATGCCGCGCTTTTTACAACGCGCTACCTCCTCCAGAGTCTGGCTGATGACCAGCGGATCAAGACCGAAAGCGTTTTTGTAAATGCGGCCGTCTTCTAGGGTAAGAGCAGACGGCTTACCGTCGGTAATCATGACAATCTGCTTCATGTCTTTCTTTTCCTGCGTCAATAGCCGTTGCGCCAGGATCAGCCCATCACGCGTGTTGGTGTAGTAAGGGCCAACCTGCACGCGGGCCAGATCGGAGATGCGCAGCTCCTCCGCCGAGTCATGAAAGAGCACGCAGCGCAAACTATCGCCGGGGTACTGCGTGCGGATCAGGTGCGCCAGCGCCAGGGCCACCTTTTTTGCGGGCGTGAAGCGGTCTTCGCCGTAAAGAATCATGCTGTGACTGCAATCAAGCATGAGCACTGTGGCGCAGGAGCTTTGGTACTCGGATTGATGAACATGCAGGTCCGAGTATTCCAGGTTCAAGGGAAGCTTTAAACCCTCGCGCTGCATCGCTGAAAACAGAGTGGCGCTGACATCTAGGTTGAGCGTGTCTCCAAACTCGTAAGCCTTTGACCCGCCGCTTGAGTCAATGCCGGTCGAAAGATCGCGCGTATCGTGCGCGCCGAAACTGGATTTGCCGAGCGATCCCAAAAGGTCCTTCAGGGTTTTAAAGCCGAGAAAGTCGATAGCTTTATCCGTTACTTCGAATTGCGCGTTGCTGTCAGGACCGTTTTCTCCGCCCGTAGCCGGGTCTTGCGGCGGCGAACCTTCCGTGTTGATATAGCCGCCCTGTTCCAGTTTCTTGACAAGACGATCCATCAACTGTTCGCGCTGCTTCTCGGACATTTGCTGCAATTGCTGGCGCATTTGTTCGGCATGCTCAGGGTTGAACAATTCGCCGCTTTGCAGCGCCCGCTCGATAGCTTGTTTCAACTCTTCCAGCGTTTGCTGGTTCATCTCGGAAAACTGCATGTACGGGTCTTGGAAGCCGCTCTGCAGAAAGTAGTCGGAAAGCGCGCGAAGGAGATCTTCCATCTCGA
>CAXTWT010000058.1:12985-19216 GCA_964247955.1 uncultured Bryobacteraceae bacterium | reverse complement strand
TTATATTTACGAGGGGCCACTGTAGGCGCAAAGAAGCTTCGCGCATCCAGACGATTGTTCCGGAAGTTTTCGTAGAGCACGCCGTGAAACTGATTCGTTCCGGATTTGCTGGTGATGGAAAACACGCCGCCGGTAGAATGCCCGAATTCTGCGGAATATCCATTTACCTCGACCTTCATCTCCTGCGTCGCTTCCACCGGCGGGTTGAACTCGGTCGTGCGTGTGAGCAGCGCGTTCAAAGTGATGTTGCCGCCGTCAAGCCGGTACTCGCCCGAGCGTCCCTGACCGCCCGCGATGGAAAAGTTCAGTTGCGGCTCGAACGTTTCTTCGCTGATAAACGTGACTCCCGGCAGGAGCCGGACCAAGCCCCCCGAGCGATCGCTTTCGAGCGGCATGTTTTGAATAAATGCTTGCTCAACCAGATGATTTATGTCGGAGGTCGCCGACTGGATCAGCGGTGTCGCTGCGGTTACCGTCACAACGTCCGAGGTAGCCCCCACCTCCAGCTTGAGATCCAATGGGAGGACTTGCCCGGTGACCAGCGTCAGGGTGCGAACGTACCGGCGGAAGCTGGGCGCCTCGACGGAAAAGCGGTACGGCCCCGGGCTCAGGAAAGATACCCGATAGATACCGCTCTCATTAGTCCGGCCTTCGACCTTGACGCTCGTATCCTGATTGACTAAGGCGACGGCGGCTCCGGGAACAACCGCTCCGGTGGAATCAGTCACGGTTCCCGTAATCGTCGCCGTGGGGTCCTGCGCGTGCAGAGTCGGCACACCCGGCATCCATAGAATCGCGGTTACTACGATCATCCAACGTGGAACATTCGCTTTGTGTCTCAGCATGGAAACTCCCCCTCTTTCCTGATTAGCCCTTCAAAGTCGCTTGGCTCCTGTTGTATCGGTCGGGCCGGTGAATCCCGGGCCGCCTGCCGCCACATAGCCATGGCTGGCGCCTGATGCGTCGGGACTCACCCAGAACGAAAACAGTTGTGCCTGTCGCAGGTGGAAGCGGAATCGGACCGGGAGGCTTACGAGGCGGGCCAAGTCCTCCGCTTCTTTCCATAACACTTGTTGACAGGTGCTGTCGGCGCGAAGCGGCACGCAATTCTCGCGTGCAAACGCGGCGAACACCGCGCCGTCCGGCCCGAGCACCTCGACCCTTAGTTCTCCCTCCCGAGCGTCGGTATTCACAAACAGGCGTCGGCCGCTGAAGGTAACAGGCTGCGTGGTCAAGGCGCCAGCCTCCGGCCCTGCCTCCATCGACGCAAACCCGTCGCGGCGCAAGATCGCCACCCCGGTGCTGCCGCCTGCATACAGATGATGTCCCAGGCGAGGAGAAATGCCGGAGAAAGCGCCGAAGTAGAAGCGTATTTCGTCTCCGCAGATCAAACATACGCCGCCGGTCGAATGGAGATAGCCGCGATTCCAGGCGCCGGGCTTCCGGGAGCAAGCGAGGAAGGCCGTGCGGTCCGGACGATCCCAGTGAATCCCGTCCCGGCTAAAGCCCAGCATCAGATCGGTAATTTTAGGAATACCGGTCTTCTCCGAAATTTCGTTCGGCGGTCCTTTGAAGATGGCAAAAACGCCGAGCATCAAGCTCTCATAAGCCACGGCATCTAAGTTGTAAAGCTGCGTTTGGTACCCCAAAATGGGATCGGGCAGGTCCCGATCATCGGCGCCGGCAAGAAAGGCGACGTCCTCCGAAGTCCAGTTCGCTCCTCCCACAAAGTCGGCGCACTCCCGATAGCTCCTGACACGACCGCGTTTGTCAAACGTCCGAATCGAGTAAAACCACGTTTTCCGAAAGGGGTTGTAGAAAAAGTTGGTGTTATCGCCGCAAGGGCCGGTCGGTCGGCGTTGGGTCCAATGAATCCCGTCGGGTGAGGTGTACACGGAACCACCCTGCGATTCGGTCGGACCCGTGTAGAACTCGCCGTAATGAAATTGATTCGCCGGACGCTTGCGAAAATAAACAAACATCTTGAAGCGTTCACGCGGGTTGGACGTTTCCCCATCGAGCCAGACGCCAGCCCCGTCACGCTGATAGGGATCGCGGCGCGGCAGCACGCGGTTGGTGCCCGGTTCAATATCGAGATTCGGACGAATCCAGCGCAACCCATCTTCGCTGTAGGCATAGGCCGTGCCGTCAAACCATCCGGCGTGATACCAAATCTTATAAAGGCGGTCCTTCGGATCGTAAAACACTCCATCCTGAAAGGGACATGCCACCGGGCAGTAACCATTGTTCATCTCCAACGATGTTTCTGGAACCAGCACAGGACTAGCCTCGTGAATACGCGGTTGATGAAAGTTGCGCCGGAGAGAAGTTTCAGCAATCAAGTAGTCATCGATGAACAGTTGCCGCCCGACATCGATTCGGATGGGTTCCTCCGAGGAGCTCCGAAGAAGGGCCGGAAGTGCGACTGCGGCTCCGACGCCTTGGAGGAACTGTCTTCGAGTCAAGTAGCAACGATGCATGATATGTCAGCGTTGACGGCATGTATCCGAGCCGACAAGTTCCTGAAGGCCGAAACGGACCGCTTCACAGGAATGCAAGAGCAACAAATCCAAAATGCGGGAACTGCCCCTATCGGCATATGGATTATGGTATATCAGAGAATCAGTAGAACGTCAAGAGCAACATATAAAAGCCCAAAATCTTACTACTAGGAGCCAGTTCACTACGCATCTCTGATATACCAGAGATTGAAGCTTTGTTTTCTTCCATGTCAATATGATGTCTGGTGATTATGCCGAGACTCTCCGCCGTTAAGCCTCCAGCACCCAGTCGGAACCGGCGCAGTCTCTCGGATCAGGCTTACCTCGCCATTCGGGATAGAATTCTTCACGGCGATCTCACGGTAGGCGCCGAACTTTCCCGACGCCGTCTCGCCGACGAACTGCGCGTGAGTCCTGTCCCGGTTATGGAGGCGCTACAGCGGCTGGAACATGATGGACTGATCGAGACCCGCTCTCGCGTGGGCACGCGCGTGCGGGTGCCGACCACGCAGGATATTTATGACCAGTTCACGCTGCGTGAGGCTTTGGAGGTCCACTCGGCGCGGCTTTTCTCAGAGAAAGCGAGTTCCGAAGAACGGGACGAATTACGCCGTATGGCGGTCAATCTGGATGATTTGGACGCGCAGATCGAGCGGGTTGATGACGGCGATCATCGGCGGCAGTTAATTCTAGCCGAACACCGATTGCACATGCGGCTTCATCTGCGGATCACGATGTGCGCCGGCTGCGTCGCCTTGACGCGGGCGGTTGAGATGAACCAGACGCTGATTTTCAAATGGTTGCTGGACATGATCCCGCGACAACGGCTGCCAGCCCAGTGGCATGAGAAGTTGATCGACACCATGAGCGTTCATAGCCCCGAGGCGGCGGAATCGGCCATGCGGATGCATATTCAGCATGGGCTCGACAACGTCATGAGAACGATGGAATACCTTTTACAAAAGGGGTAGTAGCCGCATGTGGAAAGATTTGAATGTCGCGAGACAAGCCATGCACATCCATCTCAAAGGAATGCGTGGCAGTCGAGTAAGGAATCCCGGATAACTGATCCTGCCTTCCCGCAAAAGGCCGGTATCGCACTATGTCTGGGCAAGAAATCGAGCAAGCCTCCGATTTGTCCCTGATGGAATTTATGCACCAACGTCCTGGAAGAGCACTTCAATCACTTGCGAGGCGGTAAGATAATGTCCGCACATTACGAGTTGCCGATATCGATGCGAACCTTTGTTTTTGCGTGCGCGCTTGTGCTGGCAAGCAGCGCTGACACACCGCTTCCCGTATCTAAACATTGGACACTTCAATTGGAGCTCCTGCCTGGAGGGGGCGACTTCAGCGGCAATCTGTATCACGCAAACGGGTTGAGCTTTGACTCCAAAAATGGGATGTTGTTGTTTTCGTTTACGACTGATTTGCGTATTCAGCCTTTATCGGTGGGCTTGCCCGTCCGGCTCATTGCGAAATCCGAATCGCACGAATTTGTATTGCGCTATGGAGGTTACCGAGTGGATCTTTTCGTGGACGGCGTTTTGGTCGATCAAGAATGGCCGATGGGAATGCTGGTGCGAGGCGCCGATTCAGGATATGCGGATACAGCCCGAATTACAGGCGTAGATGTTGTAGACCGGCTCGTTTCAGAGGAAGAGATCGAAGCCAAAGCAGGCGGCCACGAAGCAGTCGTGAAACGGGAAAATGCGATGTTCGGACCTCCCCTCGCAAACGTTCAGTATTGGCATCCGCGCGGGTGGAATACCAGCGCCGGTGACGCCATGCCGTTCTTCCATGAAGGTGTATTTCATATTTTCTTCTTGCGGGATCGCCGGCATCATGGGAGCAAATGGGGTTTGGGCGCGCACGAATGGTGGCATGTGTCAAGCATCGATCTGGCGCATTGGAAAGAAGAGCCGCCTGCACTACGAGTGACGGACGAGTCAGAAGGCTCGATCTGTACCGGTTCTGTGTTCTTCCACGACAGGAGATACTACGCGTTCTATGCGACGCGCGCCTTGGACCGTAGTGAGCGGCTCGGCATAGCTGCCAGTTCAGACGGCATGCACTTTGAAAAGCTTCTGCCCACGCCATTTGCTGAACCAACCGAGCCATACCGGCGTGGCCCGAACCGGGACCCATTCGTATTTCGTGACGGTGATCACTTCCAAATGCTGGTGACTGCGGAACTGGCCCATCCTGATGCCGTGCGGCGCGGTGGTGCGTTGGAGCAGTTGACCTCGACCGATCTGAAGAGTTGGAGCACTGACAAGCAGCCATTGCTAGTTCCCGGATATTCGGGAGGTCAGCCCGAGTGCTCGGATCTGTTCTTTTGGCGCGGTTGGTATTACTTGCTTTTTGGCCAGGATGGACAAACGCATTATCGTATGGCGAAGACGGCCAGGGGACCATGGATCACACCGGGAAAAGATGCCTTGGACGGCCCGGAAGCCCGCGTGATGAAAACGGCTCCGTTCACGGGTGACCGTCGGATCGGAGTTGCGTTTGTAACACAAGGAAATTGGGGCGGCGACTTGCTTTTACGCGAACTCGTTCAGAACGCGGATGGGACTCTCGGTACGAAATTTCTACGCGAGCTAACGCCCGCTGGTTCCTACGAGCGCGTCATTTCAAACTCTGACCTCGATGCATCGGCAACGTTTCACATGACCAGCCTGGGAGAGCTTCCACAAAATTTCCAAATGAAGGCTACACTGAATCCAACGCCCGGTACGGCTGAGTTTGGCCTCACGCTTCGCTCCGGAGCTGGGATGACGAACGGCCTGGAGCTTATGTTCCGGCAGGGGACTCATGATGTTCAGTGGATATCAACCGAGGCGGGGTCGCTCGGGCGGTCGGAAGCGATCCTGCAAGGAATGGATTGCAGCAAGCCGCTGCACCTGGAGATTGTTGTGAAAGACGATATCTTCGATGTCAGCATCAATGGAGTTCGCACACTGGTTCACCGGGCTGCAGGGTTGAATGGAAGCTATGGGTTTGTATTTGCGCGGAGTGGCGGCGTCACGCTTTCAGGTGTGCGGGTAGCAGCACTTGCGCCTCGTTAACAGGTACGGCCAACTTCCGGCTATCGAAATTTTCTGAGGAGAGCTTAGAACCAAATGGATCGAAGCGGGTGGATCCCTGCCGAGAGAATACGCACTGAATCTCCTTGGGAGTGGATCTCCAATTCGCGGCTATCGTCCGGAGGCAAGAAGCAGGAACTCAGCACGACGCGCCCGCCGTTGCAAAACACTTCGAGCGAAGTTCGGTCCACCAGCACTTGCAAACTCACAAGGCCGTTTTCCGGATGGAGCGGTGCGGAACGGTCAAAAAGCGTTATGGTTTGTTGCGCTGTATCGAAATGGATGGATGCGCCTCGTATCGTAAGAGCAAAACTGCCGCCTGCTCCGACCTCCGCTTTCAGGTCAATCTCGAATAGATCACCCTCCATATTCTGAAATAGGTTCTTGCCTCCCTGCAGATGGACATTGCTCCACTTGTGTCCCGGTAGCCGAAGTTTGCTCAGCTCCCGGATCGGCGTCCGATACAAGCGGATGCCGTCGGGCGTTGTCCGAAGCGTCAGCTCCGTGGGGAAGTTCATTTGCTGAGTAAACGGCATCCCTGGGTAATCTCCCCGCCGCAGCCAGGCAATCTGAATTCTTCTGCCGTCAGCAGGATCGATGTCGCTCCAACTCTGCGCAGCGTAAAAGCTATTCCCATAATC